>DAIMFJ010000195.1:0-5935 GCA_036724695.1 Planctomycetota bacterium | reverse complement strand
GTGTCGGCTGCGGGGTTGGTTGGGGTGTCGCTCATGCTGGTCCTTGGCTTTGCATCGCAAAGTACCGTGGATGCTTTGCGATGCAAAGTGGCGGGGCGCGCGGGGGCCTATTCGGACTGCCGGTACCGGCGAAAGCGGGTGACGCGGAGGCCTGGCGGCGGGAGCACGCCTCGACAGGACCGGCGGAGGGTGCCTACTGTGGCTCGGTGATCGGCACCTTGACCGTCACCGGATCGCTACCGGCAGTCACTTGCGCGGCCCCCAGCAACCGCCCGCGGCGGTCGACGACACGCACCTCTCGCGCCTCTTCTGTCAACCACACCTCACACGAGTCGCCACCGAACTCGGCGCTGAGGATTCCATCGATCAACTTCCAGAACCCTGGCGCGGGACGACCTTGCGGGGTCAGCAGCTCGATGCGCACGCGGCGCGGCCGCGGCGCTTGCAACACGAACCGTGCTGGCCCTGGTGCAAGGACTTCGACTTCACGTTGCCCGACGGCGGGCCAGCTACCGCCAAAGGAATCCCTGGGCACGAGGAGGGCAACTTCGACTTCGTACTGCCCGGTGGGCAGCTCCGTTCGGACGATTCCGTCAGGCCCTGGTTGCAGCCGGAACACGTTGCCGGTGGACATCATGAGCCAGCCTGGCGCATCCGTCGCCGCCAGCTCACTCTGGGTCCGACGGGTCGCCCGCACGACGACGTCGACGAGCGGACGACCCGCTGCGTCCTGCATGACGAATTGCGTCGGCACCAAACTGGGGACAGGTCCGCAGGTCACGACGGCGTCGTCTTGGCCTGGCGAGCCGACGATCATGGCCTTGGCCCCACCAAGGAACGTGACTTGCACCGTGGCATGGCCCCTCGTCACTTCGACCGCGAGTGCGTGCACCGGCACTGGAGGAACCGCGGAGAATGCGGATTGGCGAGCATAGAGGACCTCCCCCTCGCATTCGACCTTTTCGAAAGCGACCTCGGGACTGCGCAGGTGCAGGACACGGCGAGCCGGCGGAGAGTCGAGCGTGATCGGCACCGACCATCCATCGGCATCGACCTGTACCGTCTGCTCGGCAAGCAGCGCGCCATCCACCAGACACTGCACGACGATCGGCCACTTGGCAGGCAAGCTGGTCGAGTGACGGCCCACCGGGATTCCAGCCATGGACCGCGTCAACAGACCCTCACCATTGGCTCCAGGCGATGCAGCTAGAAGCCGAACTCGCAGCTCGCCGCGAGCCGACCCCACGATCGACAGCGTACCTTCGCTGCGCCTCGGCACCGTCACCGTGACGACATCTGGCACCTGGTCGTCGCCTGGTCTGGGCGGCACGAGACGGAAATCGTAGGCTCTGCCGCTGAACATCCAGCGGCAGTCGTCGAACATCCAGTCACCTGCGACTGCGAGAGTACCGTCCGATCTCGTGGTACCGATCGGAATCGCTGGCACCGACCCAAGGCCATTGCTCACGGAAAATGTCGCACCAGCAACCGGCAATCCGTCGACATCGCATACCGCGAGGGTCCACGATCTGGTGGATGGCCGCAACACGACCTCGACGAGGTGTTCAGGCTCGGATCGAATCGGAACGACGTCGATGCCAACAGATGCGGGCTCGTGAGTACCGTGCGTCACCAGAACGCGCCACCCTTGATCCAATGGCATGCGGCCGAGATCGACGCAACCATCGTCACCGCTCCTCTTCGACTCGCCGGCAACATCGCCGTCGCGACACAGGGTCACCAGGGCGCCAGGGATCGCCTGACGGTTGGCGCCAAGCACCCTGACCACGAGTCTCGCCATCGGCTGCAGCCAGAGGATCTGCATGCCGGCGGTCACGCGCACCTCTACATCCTTCGGGCCGAAGCCTGCCGCCGACGCGTCGATTCGCCACAGGCCTGGATGCAACTTCAGTTGTCCGATCTCATCACTGCGAACTCGCCCGGGAGCACGGGTGTCGTCGGTGGCCATGGCGCAGAGGACGTCGATGCCCGTGAGGGGTGCGGCGGTACGGGAATCGAAGAGAATCACCCCGGTGATGGAACCCGGCGAGACTGGATCGCCTTCGGATCGATGCCCTCCGCCACTTGGCGTCGGGATCGCGGTTGCAGCCATCGACGAGTCCAAGCTCGCCGACGCAGCCTCAGGCACGGGAGGGCTTGCAACGCCGTCGGCGAATGCCAAAGTGAGAGCGGCGGCCAAAACAATAGCTGCCACGAGCATCCACACGCACGCCAGAATCGACGCCGACCGTTCGACGTCCCGGTCGGATCTCAATACCATGACCGAACGAGCCTTCACTCCTGCACTATATCCAGCAGGGGCGTGCAGCGACACCTCTGCGATGGATGTCCGCTCCGGGTCTGCGCGGGCTGAGCCTTGGGTCGGAGGTGCCTTCGACTACGATGCTGGGGAAAGGACCGAGCGATAGAGCTTCGGCCGTACCCCGGACAACATGAGCCACAACCCAGGGACGCGCAAAGTCACCGAGGCGATGGGATTCCGTTCTCGAGCCTGAGGGCGAGGCCGTGGAGCATCGTAGGAGAGAACGTGACGGCGCCCGCATTCAGGAGCACCGACTGCCGCGGTTTCATGCCAGACACCCCAGGGCCAACACGCATGGCTCCAGAGCCAAGGCTGCTGGACTGCATGGTGGTCGCTTGGCCGAAGAAACCCTCCATTCCGGGCGGCGGCATGACGCGGTCGAGCACCTTGGTGGTCACGATGTCGCTCAAAGCCACGCCCTCACCGACGAACACCAGCCACTGGAAGCTGAACTCCAGCCCGACCAAGGCTGGGTTGTCGTCGAGGGGGATCTTCCCAGGGGCGTACCCAGACGCAGATGCGCTCCATACTCTGGCAGTCGCCGGGATCCAGGAGTTCGTCTGCAAGAAGTGCCGCCCATGGATGGTGGCGATCTGGGACGAATCTCCCACGCCCAGGTAGGCAACGTACTTGGTCAGGTTGGGGGTTGCGCCGACTCCGTGGTCCAGGAACAGCGGAACCTCGAAGTAGGAATGGCCGCGGTACATCGTCAGCCCGATCTCCTGAGCCAAGGGTCTGATGCTGGTTGCAGTGTCGATGGCGTCACAACCACCTACCCTGCCAATTGGGCTGAGGTATGGTCCGCGGGTCGCCGTCTCGCCGAGGCGGCGAACACCAAGCATCCACCCGAAATCAGGGGGCACGGAGAACGGGATGCTCTGCACGCCAGCAGCCCCGACAACACCACTACCGACCACCACGGGCGACGCGCCCTCGAGCCGCACGATCTCCACGTTGGTTCCACTCGGAGCCTCGACGTCGATCGAACTGTCGCCGGGTCGCAGATACGGCGACGAAATGAGTGGTGGGGCTGCAACGGACGCGTGATTCACCACCCCTTGTGCTGCAATTTCGACACTGTGCACGAACCAGCCATCTGCTTGGGCCAACACCAACGTTGCGGACGATGCAGCTTCGCTGCCTGACCCAAGGCCGAGGTCGGCGGCACCGGCAAGGAACGCAAGACTGTTCGACCCAGGAACCTGCGTCCAGTTCGCTGGAACAGGACCTGTCCCGACGTAGTCCGCCCACAGTAGCTGGCCCTGCGTCGCATCCAGAACGACCAACTTGCCGAGCGAAGCCGCGTAGAGCACTCCGACCAGACATCTACCAGCGAAGGAGTGGGTGGAGGTGACGGCGTATCGCCGATCTTCCGCCCGATCGACGAACGCGACAACACCTGCACCGGAGCCTGCGACCCCACCACATACGATCACGCGAAGCGGCCCCTGGCCCACATGCACCGCCCCATCGATGTCGAAAGGCAGGTCGATCGTGTTCGAAGGCCCGAACGGGGAGCCGATCAGGGCGGTGACCCGATCGGGACGCTTGGCGAGCGACACGTCCTTGGCAAGCGAGGTGAAGGAGATCGGGCGTGAAGCAGTTGCCTGGGCCGCCAGGTGCTGGGCAGCACCCATCGGAACGACCGCGCACATCAGGAATACACAGAAGGAGCGATTCATGATGAGGATCTTCAGTGATTCGTACGGGGGGCAGCCGATGCGAGCGTCCCTGGGCAGTTTACGTTGGCCGGCACAATTCGAGAAGCGCTACGACCGCCACCCGGCGAACCGCGACACCAACCGTTGGGTGGTCCGCTCGGATATCGCTGCAGCAGCCAGTCTGACCTTCACTCCTGCACGATGTCGAGCACGGCCTTGCAGCGATAGAGGCGTGCCGGACGCCCCCGCTTGGTCACCGCTCGAAAGTCCACGAGCTCCAGGATGCCGGCGGCAACGAGGCGGTCGGCTGCATTCTGCGCCGTCGGCATCGTCCGGACCCCAAGTGCCTGCTTCGCCATCGCCACCGTCAGGTACGGCATGCCCAGCAGCTGCCTGGCCAGCTGCAGCGGTTTGATGGACTGTTGACGACGCAGCGCAATCTCGAAATCGACGGCCAGAGCGCGCAGCCGGGCCAGCCGGTCGAGCGTTTCGGCGGCCGAGGTGGCGACCACATCCACGAAGAACTCGACCCAGGCGAGGAACGAGCCCTGCTGACCGACCCGCAGCAAGCCGTCGTAGTACTCCTGTCGACGGCGCTCCAGATGCGGCGACACGTAGAGGAAGGGCTGGTCGAGAACCCCCTCCCACACCAATTGCAGGGCGACCAGGAGCCGGCCTGTACGACCATTGCCATCGGCGAACGGATGGATGGTCTCGAACTGGTAGTGCGCCAAGGCCACGCGCACCAGACCTTCATCGGGCCCGCGCTCCCCGAGAAAGCGGTCGAGGTCCTCCAGACAGTCGGGCAACTGGATCGGTGGCGGGGGCACGAACCGCGCATCCTCGGGGGTGGCGACGGTGCGGTTCGCCACGAAGGCCTGGGTCGTGCGGATCCTGCCTGGCTGCTTGTCCGCACCCCGTACGCCACGCAACAGCTCCTGGTGCAGCGCTTGCAGCAAGGACACGTTCAACGTGCGGCCGGTCGCGAGCGCCTCGACACCGGTGCGCAACGCGCGCTCGTAGTTCGCGACCTCCCGATCGTCGTCGACGAGCTGCTCGTCAGCGGCCACCGCCGCATTCACGAACGCTTCCTCGAGGGTCGTCACCGTGCCCTCGATCCGACTGGACAGCACTGCCTCCCGCTTCTGGAACGGCCGCAAGAACAGCTCTGGGCTGGGCAGGGAGCGCACGCCCTCGTTCAGCCGGCCCAGCCTGGCCCTGGTCTCGGCCAGCTGGCGGACCAGCCGCGGCGGCAGACTGAGCTCTCTTGGCACCGCGGCGGGGACGAAGGCGTGGAAGCCACCGCCGATGTCTACGAACCTGCCGGCTGCGGGCGAGAGGTACTCGTCCGGCCTCATGCTCGCGAATGTGCCACCTTCGACTAAAAAGGCCAGACTTTTGATAGAAGTTCGGCACTTCTCGACAAAACTCAGGGCCCGCCGAGGCCGGAAGCGCCCGGGACGGCCAGTAGCGGCAGGCTCAAGCCTACCGCATTCCTCCATAAACCACTACCCTCAAACACTTTACGATGACTTATGAAGGAACGACGGACCGCCGGTGGTCGGCGACCACAAGTCATGCACGTATTCGCTCTACCGCATAAATAGGAGTCGTTGGTCGCCTTGGCGACCGCGCGGTAGCGGCCGAACATCGTCACGACCCCACCACCGCCGACGATCTCGCCGATCTCGACGCGGAAGTCGGCGAAGTCCTCGTTCAGCCGCGCGAACACCCCGGCCAGCAGCGCGTCGATGCCGACGTACGGATTGCCGTCCGCGTACGGATTGCTCTCGGCCTCGTTCCAGCGCAGCTGCGGCGACAAGAACGACAGGAAGCGCGGCACATCCCCGGCGGCGAACGCGGCGTAGATGTCGGCGACGAGTTGGCGAGTCTGGCTCATTGGTAGATCCTTATCCTTCCCCTCGCCGTGGGCGAAGGGATAGTTCAAGAC
>DAIMFJ010000194.1:0-9702 GCA_036724695.1 Planctomycetota bacterium | reverse complement strand
GTGCGGCCGGGGGGGAGCGCCGTGCCGAGGTCCGGGTCCTTCCGGGCGCTGTCGGGACGATCGACTTCACCCAGTGATCCGCCGTCACGCTGCGTCAAGTTCCGCAGGGCTGCGGCAAGTGGGGCTTGGGGCGCAGACCATGCGCCCAGGGATCCTGGAGTGACTGGCCTCCGCCGTGGTATGTTGGGTGTCGCGGATCCACCATGGGCAACCTGACTCCCGAACTCGCAGCGCTGCGCGACGAGACCCGCGATCTCGCGAAGAGCTACGGTCTGGACTTCTACGAAGTCCTCTTCGAGCTCGTCGACCACGACGAGCTCAACATGGTCGCCAGCTACGGCGGTTTCCCGACGCGCTATCCGCATTGGCGCTTCGGCATGGAGTACGAGCACCTCAGCAAGTCGTACCGCTACGGGTTGTCGAAGATCTACGAGCTCGTCATCAACAACGACCCGTGCTACGCGTACCTGATGCGCAGCAACTCGATCACCGAGCAGAAGCTGGTGATGGCGCACGTCTACGGCCACTGCGACTTCTTCAAGAACAACGCGTGGTTCGCACGCACGTCGCGCAAGATGATGGACGAACTGGCCAACCACGGCGCGCGGATCCGCCGCACGATGGATCGCCACGGCCAGGAGCCCGTCGAGGACTTCCTCGACCTGGTGCATTCGCTCGACAACCTGATCGATCCGTATGCGCCGTTCATCGACCGCGGTACCGACGAGCCGCGCCGCGGTCGCAAGCCCGAGCCGCCCGCCGAGCTTCGCAAGATCCCGGCGAAGGACTACATGGATCGCTACATCAACCCGCCGCAATTCCTGCAGCGGGAGAAGGAGCGCATGCAGCAGGAGGTGCGGCAGGCGCAGCGGTTCCCGGCCCGGCCGCAGCGCGACGTGCTGAAGTTCCTGCTCGACCATGCACCGCTCACGTCGTGGCAGCAGGACATCCTGGCGATGATGCGCGACGAGGCGTACTACTTCGCGCCGCAGGGCATGACCAAGATCATGAACGAGGGCTGGGCCGTGTTCTGGCACAGCACGTTGATGACCCGGCACCTGTGCGACGCCAGCGAGGTGATCCAGTACTGCGACGTGCACAGTGGCACGCTGGCGACCCGGCCGGGGCAGATCAACCCGTACAAGATGGGCGTCGAACTGTTCCGCCACATCGAGGAGCGCTGGAACCACGGGCGCTTTGGCGCCGAGTACCAGGCCTGCGACGACCCCGAACTGCGTCGCACCTGGAGCCGGCCGACCGGCCAGGGGCGCGCCAAGGTCTTCGAGGTGCGCCGCATCTTCAACGACATCTCGTTCCTCGACGAGTTCGTGACCCCGGAATTCGCGGAGGAGCAGAAGATGTTCGTCTACGGCCAGGATCCGCAGACCGGCAAGTACGTGATCGTCGACCGCGACTACCGGAAGGTGAAGACCCAGCTGCTCGAGGCGTTGACGAACTTCGGCCAGCCGATCGTCAAGGTCGTCGACGGCAACCACGGCAACCGCGGCGAGCTGTACCTGGTCCACGACTGGGTCGGCGGGGACCTCGACGACGGCCAGGCGCGTTTGACCCTGCAGAATCTGTGGAAGCTGTGGCAGCGGCCGGTGCTCCTCGAGACCCAGCTCGACGGCCGGTCGACGTTGCTGTCGTACGACGGTGGCGAAGTCGTCGCCAAGGAGATCACCGCCAGCGAGACGTTCGGCGGGCGGGTCGGGGCGATGGGCAAGGCTGCGCCGTGAAGCAGCCAGCACCGACCGTCGAACGCTTCTGGATCGTCTACTGCGGCCTCGTGCTGGCGGTGTCGTGGACGCTCCCGCATCCAGGGCGCAGTGCCGCAGCCCCGTACTGGCATCTGCTCGCCCACGGGGCCGTGCTCGCGGTAGCAATGGTTGCGCTGCGCATCGCGCGCCGGGACCATGCCGCCGCTCGCTGGTGGCGGGCCGGGCTCGGCATCGTCGGCTTGCCGACCGTGTTCTCGGCGATGTGCTGGTTGCTGCCGTACGTGCACCCCGAACCCTACGAGTTCGTCGGCGTCGCCAGCGACCGCTGGTTGCTCGGTACCGACCTGGCGCGGCTCGCCGATCCGATCCTGGCCCCGTGGTTCGTCGAGGTGCTGCACCTCGTCTACGCGGCCTATTACCTGATTCCGATCAGTGCGGCATTGCTGGCCTGGCGCGGGGCCGGACCGGCGGCGTTCGACCGCGCCGTCGCGTACCTGGTCGGTGGGTTCCTGCTCAGCTACGTCGGCTACCTGCTGGTGCCGACCCTGGGGCCCAACCGCATCATGAGCTACCCGGAGGAACTGGTCGGTCTGTGGTGGTCGGCGGGCATCCGCGCCTGGGTGGAGGCCAACGAGGCCAATTGGTGGGATTGCTTCCCGAGCGGCCACACGATGCTGACGCTGGTCAGCCTGTGCATCCTGTGGCGCTGGCATCGCCCCGGCTTCTGGCTGCTGCTGGTGCCGGGGGCACTGCTGATCGCCAGCACGATGTTGCTGCGTTTCCACTGGATCGTCGACGTGGTCGTCGGCGCGGCGCTGGTCTGGCCGACGCTGCGTGGTGTCGACGCGCTGTTGGATCGCGACGGTTGGCCAGCGGCGCCCGCGCGGCGGGCGCCCGCGGCGTGACGATCACAGCAGCGTGAAGTACTGCCCACGCGTCGTGTGCACGGTCGGATCGCGCAGCAGCAGCGGTGCCACGTACGCCGCGAACTCGGCCAGCTCGGGTCGCAGCTTGACCATGTCGTCGACCGACAGCGCACTCTGGCTCTGCCGCAGTGCGGCGCGGGCGGCGCGCGCGATCGTCTCGCCGAGCCGCAGTTGCCGGCGCGCCACCAGCCCGCCCGGCAGCACCTCGAACGGGGCGTTGCGACGCAGGATGTCCTCCAGCAGCCGCGCGCTGAGCCAGCTGCCGCCGAGGTCGGTGCGGTCGATCGCGGCCTTCAAGGCCGGCACGGTGGCGTAGCCGGTGCGGCTGGCGAGCTGTTCCTTGACCAGCGCGATCAGGCGACTCAAGCGTTCGTCGTTCAGCGGGTAGTTCGACAGCGTGTCGACGCGGTTGATCGCCGGGGCGACGAACAGCCGGTTGTCGCTGAGCAGGCGCCGCACCAGCCGGCGGCGCGCTGGCGGTTGGTTGGCGAGGAACATCGTCTCGACGACCTCGCCGGCGGCGCGCCGGAAGTCGAGCAGCAGTTGTTCGAGCACCTGGGAACGTTTGTGGGTCGCCGGGCAGGCTTCGCCGCGGCCGAGCAGGCGCACCCGCTGGTCGTCGGCGAGCCGGTCGAGCACCAGGTGGACCGTGCGTTCGTCGGGCGACTCGTCGGCGAGCAGGTTGGCGATCGACTGCCGGCCGCCCTCGGCGCACAGCTTGCGCGCGGCCTTGTCGGCGAGCACGCCGGCGTCGCGCAGTTCCTGTTCGTGGCGGCGCCGGAGCGCCCACAGCCGTTTGCCGAGCTGCAGCACCGTGGGGTCCTCGCGCAGCCGCTGCTCGATCAGCGTGCGGTTGGCGCGGCGGAAGCGTTCGCGGTACGCGTAGACGATCTCGTCGAACGGCATCGGCTCCGGGCACTCGGCCAGCAGGTCCTGCAGGCGGCGCGCCACCGAGCGAGGGTCCGGAACCGCGACTTCGCCGTGCTCGGCGTCGAGTTCGACGGCGATGCGCAGTTCGTGGCGGAGCAGGTGCACCAGGGCCCCGCGCGGCGCGTCGAGCTGTTCGGCGTGCAGTTCCTCGGCGAGCTGGGCGACGGGTAGCGGCAGACGGCCTGGCGTGACCTTCTGGTGCAAGAGGCGCAGCAGTTTGCGGCAGCGGCGCGGCGCCAGGCCCAGCAGCGCCTGGCCCTGCAGGTGGCACCAGGTCGGGAACAGGAAGGCAGCCAGCCGCAGTGGCAGCAGCGGCAGGTTGCTGCCATCGGCGAGGCTGCGCAGCAACGAGCCAGCAGCGAGGTGCCGAGCTTCGAGCGCGCCGTAGGCGGCCTGCAGTTCGCCGCGCAGTTCTTCGGCGAGTTCTTGCAGCAGGCTGGCGGCTTCGCTGGCGAGGCGGTTGCGAACGGCTTCGGCGAGGGTTTCGGCGTCGGCTTGCGCGAGACCGGCGCGCACCGCGTAGGTGGCGACCGTGCACGGCGTCACCTCGAGGCCGAGGATCGCGGTGAGCAGCGCCGACTCGTCTGCCGACAACGGTGCGAACAGCTGCCGTTGCACTTCCGGCCAGGCTCGTGGGGCGGGCCCGGCGGGTTGGCGGAAGCAGTGCAGTCCGGCGTCGACGGCGTCGTCGAGGGCCGTGCGCAGTTCGGCGGTGCGCTCGGGGCACAGCCAGCCGTCGGTGCCGAAATCGCCGTCGGGCAACTCGCAGAGGTCGATCACCCGCCGCACGCCGTGCGTGTGCAGCAGCGCCGCCAGTTCGTTCGGCAAGGGCAGGAGGGCGAGCGGCAGATGCAGCAGCTTGGGCGGCAACGCGTGCCAGACGTTCGGTTGCCGGCTGGCGCGGGTGGTGGTGCGGCTGGACCTGGGCCGCGACTTCGCCTTGGCTTTGGCCTTCATCGTCGGGTCTCCAGCAGGTTGCGCCAGCGCGTCGGGGCCCGGCGACGTTCCTCGGCCAATCGCAGCACCGGGGCCGGCACGAACTCGGCCAGGGTCTCGGCGCGATGGCCGGCGGCCAGCAGAGCCTCGGTGAGGTGCAGCTTGGCGCGCGGATGTGCGTCGCCGGTCAGCAGGTTGCGGAGTACCGGACCGGTCTCGGCGGCGGGCAGCGCGGCCAGCAGTTCGGCGGTGCGGATCTGGCGAGTCGGTTCGCCGTCGCGGCGTTGCAGCAGTTCGTCGAGCACCGCGCCCGGCGCATGCACGGCGAGACGGTCGCGCAGCAGGCGAGCCTGGTCGTCGCGCGGGGTCTCGAGGTAGCTGGCCACGGCGGTGGCGAGCAGCGGCTGGCTGCCGCGGCGCAGCGCCAGGTCGAGCAGGGCTGGGGCCGTGGTCTGGCCCGCCGCGACCGCGCGTTGCAGTTCGGCGGCGATCTTGCCGTCGAAGCCGGTCGGCAGGATCGGCAGGCTGGCCAGCGCCAGGGCCGCATCGCGGGCGATCCGCGGTTCGTCGTGGTCGAGGTGCGCAGCGAGCAGTGCGGCGCGCGCGGCGTCGTCCGTGGCGGCGAGCAGGGCCGCGACGTGGTCGAGCAGGGCCGGGTGCGCCGGCAGGACGCCGCGGCCGCCGCCGAACGGATGCCAGGCGGCCCCGCGGCGGTTCAGGAACAGCAGCTGGCGGTCGCCGGCTTGCAGCGCGAACAGGCTGCGCCCGCAGCAGGCCCCGGCCGGTTCGAGCAGCGCGAACGTACTGCCGAGGGGACCGTGCAGGTTGCGTTCGACGCGCAATTCGAGGCGGTGCCAGTCCGGCGACGGGTCGGTCGCCGCGGTGACGGTGGCGACGACGATCGCGTCGGCACGACGCACCGCTTCGAGCAGCGTGGTGGCTTGATCCTGGGCCGGCAGCGTGGCTGCGGCGGCCAGCAGCGCGCCGAGGGCGCACGACGACAGGCGGCGGTGGTTCATCGGAGCAGGATCCTGTGGCGCAGGTAGGCGAGGTCGATGTCGCGGAACGCGTAGTCGAGCGTGGGCATCGCCTCGTAGCCGACCGAGGCGGCCATCACCTCGGCGGCGCCGGCGAACGTGTTGTGCAGCGAGTTGTCGCCGAACAGCCCGCGCGGCGCCGGGCCTGGCGCCACCAGGCCTACCGAATGACCGACTTCGTGGGCCAGCACGATGCCGATCACGGTCGCCCAGTCGTCGGCGGCGTTCAGGATGGTGCGGTAGCGCAGGACCTGGCTGTTGGTCGCGGTGCCTTCGTCGAAACCGGGCGCCAACACGATCGCGTCGAGCGGGTCGCTGCCGGCCGGCGTGCCGCCCATGTCGGGGCACAGGGGGCGGAAGCGCTGCGCGAACGCGGTCTGGAACGACGGCCAGACCTGCAGGTGCACCCGCGCCTGGTAGAGCCACATCTCGCCCGGGAACACGCCGAGTCCCGGCGAGACCGAGGTGTTGCGTTCGGTGTAGTTGCCGTTGCGGTAGTCGTAGTAGGCGCGGCCGAGGATGCCGGTGCTCTCGTCGCCGAACACGCGACTGCGGTCGCCTTCGGGGTCGTAGCCGCCGACCGTCATCTGCATGTGCGGTGCGCCGAGCGGTTCGCGGGCCGTGAAGCGCACCGCGACGGTGTCGCTGTCGATCGGTTCGCCGCGCGGCCCGCGGCCGTACAGGTGGTTGGCCTGGGCCAGGATCGCGTCGCGCAGCAGGTCGGCCATGCGGTCGTTGGTGCCGAGCGGATCCCCATGGGTCGCCAGACCCAGACGGACCAGGTCGTCGAGGAAGTCGGCGCGGCCGTTGCCGTCGCGGTCCTGGTCGGTGCGCATCCAGACCAGCTGCGTGCGCTCGAACGGCAGCATCGCGCTGGTCGGCGTGGCGACCTCGAAGCTGCGCACCGCAGCGGTGCCGACGTTGCCGCTGAGGTCGGCGACCTGCACCCGCAAGGTCCAGGCGCCGACGGCGAGGCCAGGGCTGTCGGGCACCAGCACGCGCACGCGGCCGGGTTCGACGGTCGCCTGGCCCAGCAGCGATTCGGCGGTCGGCCCGGCGACCGGGCCGTCGAATTCGATCGTCACCGAGCCCATGTCGAGCGACGCGGTGCCGCTGTCGTCGGCCACGACATGCACGACGAAGCCGCTCGGCGGCAGCACGAGGCCGCTGCTGCGGCTCTCGGGGATGCCGTCGAGGCTGGCGACCACGGTCGGCGCGACCACGTCCGGCCAGCCGGCGGTGCGGAACCGCGATGTCTGGTCGCTGGTGAACCAGCTGCCGGTCGTGCGGCGCACGCCCTGGCTGCCGCCCTGCACGGTGATCCGGTAGTACGCGAACTGGCGCAGGTCTTCGTCCGGGACGAAGCGTGCGATGCGCCCGTCGGCGGTGAACGACCACGTGCCGTCGACCGGCACGTTCAGGTCGTCGGTGACCCGCAGCCGGTTGCCGTCGAGCGTGTCGGTCTGCATCGGCGCGTCGAACACCAGGCTGATCGCCGCAGTCGTCGAGACGCCGGCCGTGCCGTCCTCGGGCTGCAGCAGCACGCGCGGCAGCTGGGCGTCGGCCGACGCCGTGAACGCCACCTGCACGTCGCTCGGCAGCACGTTGCCGGCGAGATCCCGCACGCCGGCATGGCCGCCGGCGACGACGACGCGCACCGCGCCGCGGGCCGGCAGCGCCAGCACCGGGGTGACTCGGATCGTGTGGCCGAGGATGCGTTCGACGACGGCGTGCCAAGGCGCACCGTCGACGGTCATCGTGACGGTGTCGGCGTCGACCCAGGCCGGGTCGAGTGTTTCGGCGAACTGCAACAGCACGATTGCGTTGGTCGACACGCTGGTGCTGCCGTCGGCGGGTTCGGAGGTCGCCAGGCTCGGCGGCGTGTTGTCGTCGCCGGTGGTGAACTGCAGCGTGCTGGTGGCACTCAGGCCGTTGCCGCTGACGTCGGTCGCCGCCGCGCCGCCGAGCTGGAAGCCGATCGTGTAGCGGCGGTTGCCGGCCAGAGGCTGCAGCGGTTCGAGACGCAGCAGGCGCTGGTCGTCGCTGCTGTGGATCCGGAACGGCACCACGCTGTCGTACTGGTCGACGAACTCCAGCGACACCGCCTCGACGGTGGCCGGGTCCATCGATTCGTTGAACGTGAACGTCGGCTGCAGCCGCGGCGACATGCTGGTGCTGCCGTTCGCGGGCCACATGCCCAGCAGGGCCGGGGCGTCGAAGTCGACGGCGGTCCGGAAGTTCCGGATCAGCGTACCGGGCAGCTTGTTGCCGGCGCGGTCGGCGAGCTGGTTGGTGACGACCAGCGAGAACGTGCGATCCCCTGGCAGGTCGGCATGGGGATCGAGCACGACCGTGAAGCCACTCGTGCGCAGCTCGGCGGGATAGCGCGTGCCGAAGCCGTCGCGGAGGTACAGCGTCTGGTCGTCGAGCGACGCCGGGGCGATCGCCTCGTCGAAGGTCATCGTGAAGCTGCGCGTGCGGCTCTGGTCGAGGGCGTTGGCGGCGACGTCGAAGTCGAGCAGCGTCGGCGGCGTGGTGTCCAGCGTGCGGAAGCCGAAGCTGCGGCTGGCATCGAGGATGCGGCCGTCCTGATCGCAGGTCAGGCCCGACACGACGAACCGGTAGTCGGTCTCCCGCTCGAGGGCCTCGGCGGGTCGGAACGTGACCCGGCCGCCGGGACCGGTCGTGAACGTGCCGGCGACGCGGGTGTCGCCGTCGACCGTGAACAGGCCGGTGTCGGGATCGCCGAGGCTGTCGCGCGCGATCGGCGAATCGAACTCGAGCACGACGGCGGCGTCGACGGCGACCTGCACGGCGTCGGCGGCCGGACTGTGGCTCCGCAGCTCGATGCGGCCATAGGCGCCGGGCAACGTCGGCGAGGCGCCTGGCGAGCCGGTACCGGCGCCGCCGCCTCCGCCGCCACAACCGGCGACGGCGATCCACACGCCGCTCCACAGCCACCAAGTTCGTGTCCGCATGCCCTGTTGTCCCGTTCTCGAGTCCGGCCTTCATCGACGCGCCACGCGCGGCGTTTGAAGGTTCAACGCGAGATCCGGTCGGGGCGGAGGCTGTGCAGTTCCGCGACAGTCCCGGTCGCAACGAACGTTCAGCCGTGGGCGAGCAAGACCCGCAGGTCGCGCACGTTGGTGCCGGTCGGGCCGGTGGCGACCGTGGCACCGACGGCGTCGAGCAGCGGGTACGCATCGCACCGCTGCAGGTGGTCGGCCACCGGGAAACCCAGTGCGCGGGCCTTGGCGGCGGTGGTGCCGTCGACGACGGCACCGGCCGCGGGGGAGTTGCCGTCGATCCCGTCGGTGCCGGCACTGAGCACGGTGATCGCCTGACCGCGGATGCGCTGCGCACAATGCAGGGCGAACTGCAGGTTGCGGCCGCCGGTGCCAGGGTCGGCCGGCAACGGCACCGACAGCTCACCGGAGCTGACGATCGCGATGCGGCGGCCGGGATGGCGGCGGCGCAGCTTCGCCAGCCGGCGCAACAGGTGGTCCGCGGCGGCGCGGTACGGCAGGTCGTCGGTCGTCGGGTCGGCGACGACGAGGCACCCGGCGGCGCGCAAGTGGCGCTGCATGCAGGCGCGCGCCGTGCGTTCGTCGAGCAGCCGCCAGAACTCGCAGCGCTGCAGCAAGGGGTCGTCGGGCCGCAGTGGCGGCGGCAGGTCGCCGCGGTCCAGCCGTTCGCGCAAGGCTGGCGGCACGGCGGGCCACAACCGGTACTGGTCGAGCACTGCGCGGCAGTCGGCGAAGGTGCCGTCGTCCGGCGCGCTCGGACCCGAGGCCAGCGCCGCGAACAGGTTGCCGCGGTCGGGCACGTCGGCGACCGCGAACGTCACCTGCCGGGCCGCCCCGCGCGCAGCCACCGCCAGCCGCCCGGCCTTGACGGCGGACAGGTGGCGGCGCACGGTGTTGATCGCGGCGATGTCGGCGCCGCTGCCGACCAGTGCGGCGTACAGCTGGCGCAGTTCGTCGACGCTCACCGGTGGCGAGACCGCGGACGCGGATCACGTGCTGAATCGCCCGGTCACAGCGGAGGCCATGCGCCGCGTGCTGCACGGCCTCTCCGCCGCGCACCCGCCGACGTCCACGCCGAGCGAACCGGCACCAGCACCTGCACCGCCCCCTGCGGCCCGCGCCGCTG
>DAIMFJ010000193.1:0-9730 GCA_036724695.1 Planctomycetota bacterium | reverse complement strand
CGTCCTGGCCTGGCACGGCCTGGTCGGCATCTCGCCGCCGATGCTCGAACTGCGGCAGTGGATCGCCAGGTTCGGTCCCGCCCCGGCGCCCGAGCTGATCACCGGCGAGAGCGGCACCGGCAAGGAACGCGTCGCGCACGCGCTGCACGCCGTGTCGCCGCGGGCGGCCCGCACGTTCGTCGCCGAGAACTGCGCGGCGATCCCCGACACGCTGCTCGAGTCGGTGCTGTTCGGGCACAAGCGCGGCGCCTTCACCGGCGCGATCGCCGACCATCCAGGCCACTTCGTGCACGCCCACGAAGGCACGCTGTTCCTCGACGAGATCGGCGAGATGAAACCGCCGATGCAGGCCAAGCTGCTGCGGGCGTTGCAGGAAGGCGAGGTCCGGGCAGTCGGCGACAGCAAGACCAGGAAGGTCGACGTGCGGGTGATCGCCGCGACCAACCAGGATCTCGAGGCGCGGGTCCGCAGCGGCCAGTTCCGCGAGGATCTGTACTACCGGTTGAACGTGCTGCGCATCGCGCTGCCGCCGCTGCGCGACCGCGGCGACGACATCGTGCGGCTCGCCGAGGTGTTCCTCGCCGGAGCCGCGGCCGGCCGTGGCCTGGTGCTCGGCGAGGCGGCGAAGGCCACGCTGCTCGCGGCGCGCTGGCCTGGCAACGTGCGGCAGCTGCAGAACGAGATGCAGCGGGTCGCCGCGCTGGCGGACGGACCCGAGGTCACGCCCGGCGATCTGACGATCGGGGGCTAGTCGACAGCGCCACGCCTGCGCGTGCGGCGCGTCCGCGAACCCCAGCGCCGATCAGATCTCGTACTCTTCGAAGTCCAGCGCGTCGTCGACGATGTCGAGCACGGCCTGCAGCGCGGCGCGCAAGCGGGCGTTCTCCTCGGCGGCCGCGTTCTGCAGCTGTTCGACGGCCGCGACCAGCTTGCTCTCGACGCCGACGACCGGTGCACTGCTGCGCTTGGGCATCGCCACCGGGGCTGGTTCGGCGACCACGCGCGGCTTGCGCACGACCTTGGGCAGCGGGTCGGCGAGGCCGAGCAGCACCTTCGCCGAGTGCACCGAACGGCCGACCAGCGTCAGGCCGTGCATCTCGGCCTCGTCGCGGAAGTCGCGCAGCGAGGCTTCGGGGTTGTTCTGCAGCTTCCAGACGCAGAACAGGATGCTGTCCTTCTGGCCGGGGTAGCGGGCCCGCAGCGCCGCCAGCAGCTGGTCCCAGGAGTTGACTTCGGGTTCGGTGGGGGCGGGCTCGGCGAATTCGGCGGCGGTGTCGCTCATATGGGGGGCGAGGAGAGTGCCCCACGACGCCAGCAGATGCAATAGCTGGTAGGTGCGCTGGGCAGCCTTGCCCCTTGGTAGCGGTTGTTGGCGCCAGGACCAGGGCAGGATTCCAGGTGCGAAAACGTCGCAAAAGCCCGGGTGGGGGTGTTGCCGATGCAGCCGGCTCGGCTAGCATGGCCGAACGCGGTGCCGAGCCCCCGGCGACCGCCGATGCCCTTCAGGAGTTCGTATGCGCAAGTACCTGGCTCCGCTCCTCTGTGCCGCGATGGGCCTGTTGTTGGCCCGCCCGGCCGCCCCGCAGTGATGAAGCGGCCCCTCGGCCCCCAGTTGGGGGCCTCAAGATGCTGGTGGTCCGGCAGCCGGCGGTGGCGTCGGCGGTAGCACGGGTGGCCCGCGTTCGGGTCCAGCCGCTGCCCCAGGGCAACCTGGTGCGACCGGCCGCGGTGGCATGCCGATCGACTTCCGGCGCGGCAAGACCGCCAAGAAGTTGCTCGAGGTCACCTGGAGCTATCCGGTCTACAAGCCGGTCACCGACGACCGTCCGAAGGACGGCGAGACGACGACGGCCGTGATGGCCGAGCGCGCGCTGCCGCTGGAGCAGGCGTACGCCTACATCGCCAAGGGCGATCGGCGGCCGCTGTTGATCCTGCGCGAATGCGAACGCTGCAAGGGCACCGACCACGCCCTGCTGAGCCGCACACTCGACAACGAGCAGACGGTGCTGCTGTCGCACTGGTTCCATTGCGTCAAGCTGCCGACCAACGTCCTCAGCGAAACCCATCCGTTCTTCAACCTGTTCAAGCGCGAGAAGGACGGCGAACGCATCCCGCACCTGTTCTTCTGCGACCCGGACGGCAGCAACAAGTCCGCCTTGCCGGGCGACCAGCCGCAGGGCGAGTTGTGGGCGACGATGTTCACCTACCTCGACCGCTGCTACACCGAGTCCGCCAAGGAGTCGCTGCGCGAACTGCGCAAGCTGCTCAGCCAGTACGACAAGATCGACGGGCTGGAGACCGAGGTGAAGACGCGGATCGATCGCGAGATCGAGAAGAACGGTCCGAAGTCGCCGAAGCTCAAGAAGTTCGAAGCGGACCTCGCCAAGCTGCAGCGCGAGCGCGACAGCCTCAACAAGAAGGAGGCCGAGTTGCGCGACCTGGCGCTGAAGGCGATGAGCGAGCCGCCGAAGGACCTGGAGCTGGGGCCGAAGTCGGCCGACGGTGCCGAGCAAGGTGAGGCCAAGCCCGCTGCGGCTGGCGCCGGCAGCGGCAAATGAGCACGCGGACCGGTCGCATGTCGGCGGCGCTGCTGGTTTCGCCGGCGACGCCGCTGCCGGGAGTGGCCGGTCCGCTGGTGCTGTTGCTCCTCTGGCTTGTGCTCGGCGCCAGCGCCCTGCTGGCGCAGAAGCCCGCCAAGGGCACCACCAAGGAGGACGAGGACGTCGTCAAGGCGGGTCCCAAGGACCCGTACACCGGTGGTGACGAGGCGACGATGAAGGCCGCCGGCGTGCTCGCCTACGGACCGTTCGCGTGGGCCGACCACAAGACCACGGCCGACATCGACAAGGTGCTGGGCGAAGGGCGGGTGCTGTGGATGGAGACCGCCCACTTCCGCATCGGACTCAACCTCAAGTCGGCGCCACTGCCCGAGGACAGCAAGCCCAAGCGGGCGCTGCTCGCCGAGATCGGCGAGCTGAAGAAGGTGCTGCCGAAGGTGCCGGACAAGCCGCGCAAGCTCGATCCGTGGCTGCGACTGCACCTCGCGGGGCAACGCTGCGAGCGCCTCTACGCCGATCTGCAGAAGTTGTTCGGCGTCACCGATGCCGATTTCCCGGCGCGTGGCAAGGGCAATGGCGAGGGGGCCTACCTCGGCATGCCCGACAAATTCCTGGTGCTGCTGTTCCAGAAGAAGGCCGACCTCGCGCGCTACGCCGACCGCTTCTGCAACATGCAGCAGGACGTCTCGCTGCGCTACTTCCACACGCAGACCAACCAACTGCTGTTCGGTCTGGCCGCCGAAGGCCTCGAGGGCTTCAACGAAGCCGGTCTGCACGCGCACATGCTGTACGCGGTGACGCACAACCTGCTGAACGGCTACCGCGGGTACTACTACCAGTTGCCGATGTGGCTCGACGAGGGCATTGCGCATTGGTACTCGCGCCAGATCGACGCCGAGACGCTGAACGTGCAGATCCTCGACACCGAGGCGGTCGCCGAGGACAAGCAGGCGAACTGGCCGGTCAAGGTGCGGCGCCGCGCCGTGCACGACGGGTTGTTGTTCCCGTTCGAGAAGGTCGCGGCGTGGGAGAAGTTCGACGAGATGGGCTACCACGCCCATTCGCAGGCCTGGTCGCGTATCGACTACCTGATGCAGCTCGACCAGGAGAAGCTCGGGCTGCTCGTCACCAAGCTGAAGTCGATGGGCTTTGCGCCCGGCGAGGGGGTCGGCCACGCGCAGATGCGCGCCCAGACCGAACGACTGCTCGCCGAACTCTACGAACTCGACGGGCCGACCTTCGACGCGAACTGGCGCGAGTGGGTGCTGAAGACCTACCCCAAGCGGTAGCCAACCCCCGCCTCGCCGCTAGACTGCGGCGGTGCAGCTCGACGTGATCCTCGCCGTCGCGGTCGCCGGAGCCGGCGGCGCGGTCGCCCGCTACCTGCTCGGCACCTGGGCGCTCGAACTCTGCAGCACCTGGCCCTGGCACACGCTGCTCGTCAACGGGCTCGGCTGCCTGTTGTTCGGCTGGCTGTGCGCCGTCGGCACCGGCAAGTGGTCGCCGACGGTGACCACCGCGGTGCTCGCCGGCTTCTTCGGCGCGTTCACGACCTTCTCGGCGTTCGCGTACGACGTCGTCGCCCTCTGGCAGCAGGGCCGGACGTTCGCGGCCATGGCCGACGTCTTGCTGCAGAACCTGCTCGGGCTGCTCGGCATGGCGCTCGGACTGTGGCTCGGCGGCGGACTGCCGCGCTGACCGGGGAATCCGCGCGCCGGGGGTGCGGCCTCGCGTACGATGCCGCGATGTTCGTCGCCGCCTCACGAACCGGCCGGCCGCCCGCGGCGCGTGGCCGGAGCTGCTGCGGTCTGTCCTTGTCGCTGCTGCTGCTGCTGCTGGCCGCCTGCACGCGGGCGCCGGCGCCCAGCGCGCCGCCCACCGCCGCTGGCCTGGCCACCGCCGGCGACGTGCACGTCTACACGGCGATCGTCGAGGAGCCCGACGACATCCAGCCGTTCACCGCGCACGCGCAGGTGGTGCGTCGCCTCTTGCTGCCGTTCACGCACGACACGCTGTTCGACCGCGACCCGGCCACCGGCGAACTCCGCCCGGCGCTCGCCGAACGCTTCGAACGCGACGCCGACGGGCAAGGTGGCACGTTCACGCTGCGGCCCGGCGTCGTGTTCGCCGACGGCACGCCGCTGACGATGGCCGACGTGCTGTTCGGCTACGAACTGCACCGCGCCGGGCATCTGCCGATGGGGTTCGCCGCCGAACCGTTCGCGCGGCTGGCCGGTGCCGAAGCCCGCGACGACCGGCACCTGCACGTGCGCTTCGCCGACCGGCACTTCGCGGCCTCGTCGATCGTCGCCGAGGGCTGGTGGGTGGCGAGCCGTTCGCACTTCGTCGCCGCGGTCGCGGCGCGCGCCAAGCAGCTCGGCCAGCCCGAGCCGGCGGTCGGTTCGGCCGAGTTCGCGGCGTTGCTGGGCCAGATCGACGACGAGTGCGGCCCTGGCACCGGGCCGTACCGGCTGGCGCGCGGTGGCTGGCAGCGGCGGCAGCAACTCGAACTGGTCCGCAACGAGCGCAGTTGGCGGCGCACGGCGCTGCCGGGCACCTGGCGGCTCGGCGGGGTGCGGCTGTTGTTCCGCAGCGGTGCGGCGGCGGCGATCGCCTTCGCGCGCGGCGAGATCGACTGGCAGATGGATCCAGCGCCCGAGCGCACCCTGGCCGCCACCCCCGAGATCGGCGAGCGCTACCGCCTCGTCCAGTACGACCATCCAGGGTTGGGGGTGTTCCGGATCGTCTGGAACCTGCGGCAGGGGCCCTGCCAGGATGCGCGCGTGCGGCGGGCGATCACCGCACTGCTCGACCGGCAGGCCCTGGCCGCGAAGTTCCCGCGCCATGGTGGGGTCGCCGAGGCGTTCGCGAAGCGAGGCGCGGCGAGCTACCCGCGCCACCCCGGGCTCGGCCACGACCCGACGGCGGCCCGCGGGTGGCTGCGTGAGGCTGGCTTCGACCCGGCCGCCGGGCAGCCGCTGCGGCTGCGCCTGCTGGCGCCGATCGGATCCCCCGAGATCGACGCCACGGTAGCACAGCTGCAGCAGGCCTGCCGCGACGCCGGCGTCGACCTGGTGGTGCGCAGCGTCGACTTCCGCAGCTTCTTCGCCGAACGTTCGCGCGGCGAGTGGGACGGCGAACTGGTGCAGCAGTCGTTCCGGCCGTGGGGGGATCCGTTCGACTTCCTGCACAGCACCGGCGTCGACAACTGGGGCGGCTTCGCCGACGCCCAGGTCGACGGCTGGCTGGCGGCGGCACAGGTCGAGTTGGACGACGGCAGGCGTGCGGCGCTGTGGCGGCAGGTGCACGAACGGGTGCAGGAACTGCAGCCGGTGACGTTCTTGCTGCACCCGCTGGTCTGCATGTGGCTCAACAAGGACCTGCAGGGGGCGGAGCCGGGGCCGCTCGGCTTGTCGCCGGAACGCATGTGGGTCGAGGCGGCGCGGGCGCGGCGGTGAAGGGGAGGGGGCTGCTGCCGCCTACAACCCGGATGCCGCCTGAAGTCGCGGCTATGCCGCAGGGCCCAGCGCAGAGCCCAGCGCTACAGTGCGCCGAAGCGCTTGCGACTCAAGGACTTCTGCGAGCAGGAAACGTGGTGGAGAGTACGAGAGTTGAACTCGTGACCTCCACAATGCCATTGTGGCGCTCTACCAACTGAGCTAACTCCCCACGATCCTGCAACCTCGGTCCGTGCCTCGCGGCAACGCACCTCGGCGGCGAGAAGGGTAGCTTCTCGCCGGTGAAGTTCAAGCCAGTTTTGTCCGCGGGCACGATTCCATGGCATGGGTGGCTGGCGCGCCGCCCCGAGCTGCGCTAGGGTGTGCCGACGCGTACTTGGTGGTCAGACCAGTGCGAGTGCTGGGCGTGGTCCCGGCACGGCTGGTCCCAAGCAGCGTGCGGGCGGTTCCGTTCCAGCTCCAGGGTGTGGCCCTCGGGCGCGCGACTTCCCGGTCAGGACAGGTCCGTGCCACCGGCGGCCGCCGGAGGTGACGGCAGGAGGCACCATGGTCAAGAAAGCATCGTTCCTGCAGCGCATCCGCGAGCGCTGGGGGTCTGGTTCGGGCGTACGCGTCTCGCCGGCGGAAGCACGCCAGACCGGCGCGCCGCACGGCAGCAGCACGGGTGGGAACGGCAACGGGCACGGCAGCAGCCAGCGCGCCCAGGCCCCCGTCGAACGCATCCCCGGGCGCGACGTGGCCCGGCCGATCGCCCAGGTCGACGCGCGGCCCTCGGGCAAGCTCAACGAGCGCGAAGAGGCGCTGCTCGCGCTGGGCACGCACTTCCAGGAGCTCACCGCGCTGGTGCGCGGTTCGCAGGCGCGCACCGACGAGCAGATGCAGCGGCTGGTCGCAGCCACGCAGGCGCTTGGCACCCTGCCGCAAGCCGCCCAGCAGCAGGTCGAACTGCTGCGCACGCTCGGCAGCCAGCTCGAGAAGCAGAACGCGCTCGGCGAGCAGGTCGCGACGACCCTGCAGACGTTGCCGACCCTGCTGACCAACGTCGAGACCGCCCTGGCCCGCGCCGCGGCGACCGACGAACGCACCGCCGCGACGGTTCGTGAGTTCCACAGCACGATGGATCGCATCCACAGCTCGATGCAGCAGATGGTGCAGCACAGCGAGCAGCAGGCGCAGGCCAGCCAACAGCTCGCCAGCCGCCGCACCGAGGACCTGCACGAGCTCAGCACCGGCATCGAACGCGCCCAACAGGCCGCCGCCGCCGAGCTCAAGCGCAGCTCCGACGAGAGCCTCGCGTCGCTGCGCCGCACGCACGAGGACCAGTCGAACCGGCTGCACAAGGTCGTGCAGGAACAGGCCGGCTGGAACCGCGCGGTGTTGGTCGGCATCGGGCTGGTGGTGCTCGGCATCGGCGCGCTGATCGCGCTGCAGCTGTTCCGGTGAGTCGGGTCCGCCGCGGCCGCTGGCGAGCGCTGGCCCGACCGGAGTCGCGGCGGTGAGCGCCGTTCCGCAGCGCCTGTGGCTGGTGCGGCACGGCGAGACCACCGGCGAGTCCAGCATCCGCTACCACGGCAGCAACGACGTGCCGCTGTCCGAACTCGGCCGTGCGCAGGTGGGCCGGCTGGCCCCGTTGCTGGCCGGGGTCGAGTTCGTGCGGGTCGTGCACTCGCCGCTGTCGCGCGCCGCCGAGTCGGCGACGATCCTCGCCGAACGCCTTGGCATCGCCCGCGAGCGGCTGGTCGTCGACGAACGGCTGCGCGAGATCTCGTTCGGCGCCTGCGAAGGCCTGACCCGCGCCGAGATCGAGGCCCGGTTCCCGGACTTCTGGCGGGACTACCAGGCGAACCGCCTCGACCGCTTTCCGGGCGGCGAAGCGCGGCACGAGTTCGCCACCCGGGCCACCGCCGCGGTCGCCGACTGGGTGCAGCACCATGCGGCCGGCGACCTGTTGGTGGTTGCGCACCGCGGCATCGTGCGCATGGCCTTGTGCCATCTGCTCGGCGTGCCGCCGACCGGCCACGATCCGTTCGCGGTGGCGCTCGGCAGCCTGACGGTGGTGCGCCGCGACGCCGATCGCTGGCACGTCGAACTGCTCGGCGAATGCGGTCCGCAGGGCTGATCGCGCACTCCCGGCCAGCGCACCCTTGGCAGCGGGGCGGCGATCCGCGATCCTGCTCGCCCCGATGATCCACCCGACGCCGCGCCTGCGTTTCGCCCCGTCCCCGACCGGCAACCTGCACCTCGGGGGGGCTCGCACCGCCATGTACAACTGGGCGCTGGCGCGGCGCCTCGGCGGCACCTTCGTGCTGCGCATCGAGGACACCGACCAGGTGCGTTCGACCGACGCGTCGCTGCAGGTGATCCTCGAGGGGCTGCGCTGGCTCGGCATCGACTGGGACGAAGGCCCCGGCGTCGGCGGGCCGTACGCGCCGTACTTCCAGATGCAGCGGCTGGATCGCTACCGCCAGACCGCCGAGCAGTTGTTGGCCAGCGGGCACGCGTACCACTGCTACTGCACGTCCGAGCGGATCGAGAGCGTGCGCGAGGCGCAGAAAGCCGCGAAGAGCTCCTTCCTGGGCTACGACGGCCACTGCCGCCAGTTGACCGCCGAGCAGCGCGCGGCCTTCGCGCGGCAGGGCATCGCCCCGAACGTGCGCTTCCGCATGCCCGAGGCGCGGGTCGTCGTCGTGCACGACCAGATCCGCGGCCGTGTCGAGGTCAACACCAAGGAGCTCGACGACTGGGTGATGCTGCGGCCGGACGGCGTGCCGCTCTACAACTTCGCGTGCGTCGTCGACGACGTCGACATGCGGATCACCCACGTGGTGCGCGGCGAGGAGCACTTCCTGAACGGCATCAAGCAGCGGCTCGTCTTCGAGGCGCTGGGCCACGAATGCCCGGAGTACGCGCACATCCCGCTGATCCTGAACATGCAGGGCGCCAAGCTCAGCAAGCGCGATCCGGGCGTCATGAGCGTGCTCGAGTACCGCGACCAGGGCTACCCGCCCGAGGCGGTGTTCAACTACATCGCGCTGCTCGGCTGGGGCTTCTCGGCCGACCGCGACGTGTTCTCGCGCGACGAGATGGTCGCCGCGTTCGCGGTCGAGAACGTCGGCAAGAGCGGGGCGAAGTTCGACGCCGAGAAACTGCAGTGGATGTGCGGCGAGTACATCCGCCGCTGGACCGCCAAGGAGTGCTTGCAGCGGGCCTGGCCGTGGCTGCAGGCGCTGGTGCCGGCGCCAGCCCTCGGCAGCCACGGCGGCTGGCTCGAGAACGTCGTCGCCTGCTACCAGGAACGCGTCGCGGTGCTCGGCGACTTCCCGGCCAAGATCGGCTGGTTGTTCGGCGATCCGACGCCCGACGACGCGGCGCAGAAGAACCTCGCCAAGCACCCGGGCAGCAGCGCCTGGCTGCTGGCGTTCGCCGACGAACTGGCCGGGCTGAACCTGCCGCCGAGCTGGCCGGCCGATCGCCAAGGTGCCGACGCCGCGGTGGTGCTGCCGTCGAAGAAGGACGCGCCGGAGCCGGTGTCGGCGTTCACGACCCCGGCGGGCATCGAGGCGGCGACGCGCGCGTTCTGCGAGCGCCTGGGCGTCAAGTTCGGCAACTTCGTGCACCCGGTGCGGGCGGCGTTGACCGGCACCGACAAGGGGCCGGGGTTGTTCGACGTGGTGTTCCTGCTCGGCAAGGCAGCGTGTGTGCGGCGCCTGCGGG
>DAIMFJ010000192.1:0-9738 GCA_036724695.1 Planctomycetota bacterium | reverse complement strand
CCGAGGAGTTCGCTGCCGCGCGGGCCAGCGACGACACCGCGCGCGAACGGTTCGACGCGCTGCTGCACTGGTTCGCCGACGCCGGCGAACGCGCTCTGGCACTCGCCACCGAACGGGTGGCGAGCGATGCCGACGCCGAGCACCTGGCGACCAGCCTTGCCGTGCTGGCGTTGGTGTTCGACACCGAACTGCAACGGCGCAGCGACCCAGCCCACCGCGATGCCCTGGTCGCCGCCGCGCGCTCGGTCGCCGCCCAGGACCCGCGACTCGCCTTCACGTTCGTGCCGCTGCTGGTCGATCGCCCGCACGTGCACCTGCCGCACGAGCCGGCGGTACTCGAACTGGTCGCCCTGGCGGGTGGTGGCGCGTTCCCGCGCGCCCTCGCGACCGCCCTGCTGCTGACCCTGTGGGACAACCTGCACGAACGGGGCGAACGCAGCTCCGCGGAACTCGCCAACCTGGCCCTGCTCGCCCTCGACGACCTCGATCCGAGCCGCCGCACCGCCGCGTGCCGCCACCTGGTCGCCGACCCGCGGTTCCGGCCGCTGGCGCTGGCCTGGTTGCGCGAGCACCAGGACGTGACGGTGGCCAAGGAGGTGGCGCGCCGCGCAGCCCTCGAACTGCCACCGGACGAGGCCTTGGCGACCTTGCGCGAACTCGCCCCGCTGCTGCCCAGCCAACCGGCCATCTACCTGATGCTCGGCCACCGCGCCCCGCAGACCCTCGGCCAGGCCTACGAGCAGTTGCTCGCCGACGACCTGCAGCCGGGCATCCGCCGCGATCTGCTGGCCGGCATCGGCATGACGTCCGGAGAGACGCCGGTGGCCCTGCTCGAGTTGGCGCTCGCCAACGATCCAGCGCGCCCCGTGCGGCTGCAGGCGATGTTGTCGCTGTCGGCCAGCGTGCCGCACACGCACGGCGAGAGTGCCTGCCACCGCCTGCTCGACGACCCGGCGGTCGCCAACGACCCCGGCAGTCTCGGCGTCGTGCTGCTGGCCCTGCAGAACCTCGAGGTTGCGGGCCTCACCAACGCGGTCGACCGGGTCGGTCGGAGCTTGCGGGCCACCCCGCTCTCTGCCGAGGCACGACAGCAGCTCGAAGGTCTGCTGCGGCGGGCCTTGCCGTCGGGGGCAACCGGACCTGGGAACGGCCCTACCGGGTCGGGCGGCGGCCACTGACCGCTGCTGGTCGGCACTCGGCGGCGACGTTCAGCCGCGGCGGCAGGCGACGGCAAGTCACCGCCAGGAATCGACCAGCGATGGCCGGGGAGCGGCCAGCGGTCGTGGCATGAAGAACCAGCTCGAGAGGACAGCGAATCGCCAGCGGCGCCGTAGCCGGCCACCGCGGGCACGCGTCACTTCTTCTTCTCGATGTGCTTGGTGTGCCGGCGCAGGCGCGGGCTGTACTTCGACAGCTCCAGCTTGGCAGTGCCGGACTTCTTCATGATCGTGTAGTTGCGGTCGCCGGTTTCCTCACAGACGAGGAACACGACCTCTTTCTTCTTCTTGGGCTTGGCCATGGCTTGGAGCTACCTTGGGAGGGCGGAGGAGAGTAGCGAGCGGCCCGCGCCGTGCAAGAGGTGGACAGGATTCCTCAATCGCAGCACTGCGGCGAATCTTCCGCTCTACCGTAATCCGACACCACCGTACCCCTCAGTACAGCAGGGTGATCACTGGCATCAAGCCCACCTCGACCGGCCACGGTGTCACCGTATCCGTGCCAGGGAAGAACACCGTGCTGCACCGGTTCCCGACCTGGATCGAGTTCAGGACCAGCGTCACGCCGTTGCTGACCGACAGCGGCAATCCGCTGCGGCTGGTGTCCAGCCACGCGGCCTGCACGCCGATCTGCCGACCGATCGTCGCCGCACCCCCGGTCAATGCCACGTTGACCGCGAAGGTCCCGGCAACGTCGGTGAACCCGCCCCACGAAGCATCGATCGGCGCCCACTGCCGACAGCCGGCGAGGCCCGGACTCAGTGCCACCAGATCGCCGCCGTAGCCGACGTAGGTCGGCGCGATGCCGCGGGTGACCGGCTCCAGGCCGATCCAGGCCAGCACGTAGCCGAACTGCGGCGTGCCGGCGACCGTCGGCGGCGCACCGCTGAGGCGCAGGTTGGCGGTCTGACCGACGCGTGGGCCAGTGGCCCCCACCCAGCTCAGCTCGGTGCGCGTGCTGCGCGTCGTGCACGTGCCAGCTCCCACCTGCACCGCGTACCCGTCTTCGGTGCCGTTGTCCAACCACACCGCATCGACCCAGTCGTCGGCGCTGACCGTCAAGCTGGTGTCGGTGGTCTCGAACTCGAGGAACAGGTTGCCGGCGACCACCGGCAATGGCGTCGCGAACTGGATCTCGAGCATCGTCGCACCGCGCGCCGTCGCCACGCCGGTGGCCGGCGTCGCCTGGGTCGTCACCGCGGTCGGCCCGAACAGCACCCCGGCACTCGCCGGGCGGTTCACGGCCAGCGTCGGCGAAGCCTGCCACGCGAGGCCAGGATGGAAGCCTCCCCGCACGGTCAACGTGCGGGTCCGCGGCGCATAGGCCGGCTCGAACAACGCACTCGGCTTGCGCAGCCGCAACCCGGTGATCGTCTGGCCGACGAACGTCGGCGGCAGCAGCGCGGCGTCGATGCGCACCTGCATGGTGCCCTGGCTCCACCGGAACGGCATCGACACGGCAGCGTTGCCGGGCAGCGTCGCCGCGATCGGCGGCACCACGGCGACGGCCTGGGCGGGCAGCCCGGACGAGATCGCGGCGCACGCGCCACAGACGAACGACCGCAGGCTGGAGAGTTGCTTGTGCATCGGATCCTCGCAGGTCGGCGCCGCGGGCAGCTGGCCGAACGCCAGGAGGACGCGGAACCGCCCATCTCATCGGCAGTTCCCGGCCGCGGCGTGAGGCCAGTCCCCCGTTCGCGACGCGCGGCCACCCGGCCCGGCAAGGGGCACCGGAAAAGAGAAAGGGCCCGACCTCCCAAAGTCGGGCCCTTTCGAAGGGTCGTCCGCAAACTCGACTGCACCCTGCTTCCCTCTCGCACCCTTGCTATCGGCAGTTCGCCGGCACCGACCTGAGCCCGGCCACGAAATCCGCCGCCGCGCGCGTTGCACCGCCGCCGGCCGATGCGCGACGATGCCCGCATGGCCTCGCCAAGCCCCGCAGGCAGCGACGTGACGATCGTGACCGGCTGCAGCCGGGGCATCGGTCGTGCGATCGCCACCCACCTCGCCGCCGCCGGCCACCGCCTCGTGCTGGTCGCCCGCGACCACGACCGGCTCGCCGCCCTCGCCGCCGAACTGACGCCGACCCTCGCCGCCCGCGGTGCGCCAGCCCCGCTGGTCTGCGCCGCGGACCTCGCCGACCCCGCGGCGCCCGACCGCGTCGTCGCCGCCGCGACCGCTGCGTTCGGGGCGCCGACCGTCGTCGTCAACAACGCCGGCACCGCCCCTGCCGACAAGGTCGAGAACACCACCGACGCGATGCTCGCCGCCACCTACGCGCTGCACGTCGCCGCGCCGCTGGCGTTCGCGCGGGCGACGGTCGGCGCGATGAAGCAGCAGCGCCGCGGCTGCCTGCTGCAGCTGGCGTCGACCGCCGGCCTGCGCGGCTACCCGTTCACCGCCGCCTACACGGCCGCCAAACATGGCATGGTCGGCCTGTCGCGCGCCCTGCACGCCGAACTCGGCGCGGCCGGCATCGCCGTCTACGCGCTGTGCCCCGGCTTCGTCGACTCCGACATCACCCGCGCCGCCGCCGCTGCGATCGCCGCCCGCGGCCGCACCAGCGCCGCCGAGGCGTTCGCGCGGATGGCCGCCCAGAACCGCATCGGCCACATGCACCAGCCCGACGAAGTCGCCGCCGCGGTGGCGATGCTGCTGCGCGACCGCCCGAGCGGCTGCGTCTACGACCTCGATCGCGACGAACCCGGCTTCGTCGACTCCCCCTCCTGACCCCCATGCGCGACTACGACTTCCGGTTCGAATGCGGCAGCGACGGCGTCGCGATCCTGACATTGGATCGCCCCGACACGCTCAATTCGCTGACCTTCGACGTCTACGGCCAACTCGAACGGCTGTTCCTCGACCTGCAGGACGACGAACAGGTCAAGGTCGTCGTGCTGACCGGCCAGGGGCGCGGCTTCTGCAGCGGCGGCAGCGTCGAGGAGATCATCGGCCCACTGCTCGAGAGCGAACTCGACGACACGCTCGCGTTCACGCGCATGACCGGCGCAGTGGTCCGCAACATGCTGCGCCTCGAGAAGCCGATCGTCGCCGCGATCAACGGCGTCGCCGCCGGGGCCGGCTCGGTGCTGGCGCTGGCCAGCGACCTGCGGGTGATGGCGAGCACCGCGAAGTTCGCGTTCTTGTTCACCAAGGTCGGTCTGACCGGCGCCGACATGGGTGCGGCCTGGCTGTTGCCCAAGGTCGTCGGCACCGGCCGCGCGATGGAACTGCTGCTGCTCGGCGACAAGGTCACCGCCCAGGAGGCCCTGGCGATGGGCCTCGCCAACCGCGTCGTCGACGGCGACGTGCTGCCCGAGGCCTTGACGCTGGCACGCCGCCTCGCCGCCGGCCCCGGGCTGGCGCTCGGCATGACCAAGAAGATGGTCTGGAACGAATGGCCGATGGCGCTCGAGGCGGCGATCGAACAGGAAGCGCAGGCCCAGGCCCTGTTGCTGCGCGCCCACGACCACCGCGAGTTCTACAACGCGTGGATGGAGAAGCGCGAACCGCGCTTCCTCGGCCGCTGACCCCCTGCACCCCCTTGGCCATGCACGACGAACTCTGGTTGCCCGACGGCGATCTCGACCCCGCCGACCGCGACTTCGCGCAGTCGATCCGCCGCTTCGCCCACGAACAGCTGGCCCCGCACGCGCGCGCGGTCGACGAGCAGCGCACGTTCCGCCGCGAGACGGTCACCGAACTCGGCCGCGCCGGGATCCTCGGCGGCCCGCTGGCGCGCGAGTTCGGCGGCGGCGGCTGGACCGCGCTGCAGCTGGCGATCGCCCACGAGGAGCTCGGCGCCGTCTGCGGCAACGCGCGCGGCTTCTGTGCCGTGCAAACCGGCCTCGTCGCGCAGTGCCTGGCCAGGTACGGCACCGCCGCCCAGCGCGCGCGCTGGCTGCCCGGGCTGCTCAGCGGCGAATCGATCGGCTGCTTCGCACTGACCGAACCCGACGCCGGCAGCGACGTCGCGTCGCTGCGCACCCACGCCGCGCACGCCACCGGCGGCTGGCAGGTGCACGGCCGCAAATGGTGGATCACCAACGGCGGCGTCGCCGACGTGATGATCCTGTTCGCGACCGTCGACCCGTCGGCCGGCCGCAACGGCATCACCGCGTTCCTGGTCGCCACCGACCGGCCCGGCCTGCGCCGCTCGCCGATGCCGGGCGTCGAACTCGGCCACCGCGGCAGCGACCACGCGATCCTCGACTTCGACGGCTTCCCGGTCGCCGAGGACGAACTGCTCGGTCCGCCCGGCAAGGGCTTCGGCGTCGCGATGGGCGGCCTCGCCGCCGGCCGGCTGTCGGTCGCCGCCGGCGCGGTCGGCATCCACCGCGCCGCGCTCGCCGCGGCGGTGACGTTCACGCGCGCACGCCACCAGTTCGGCCAGGCGCTGGCCCAGTTCCAGATGGTCCAGGAACGCCTCGCCGACCAGCTGACGACGCTGCACGCCAGCCGTGGCCTGGTGCACCGCTGTGCCCGCCGCCGGCAGGCCGGCACCGAGACCCACGCCGACCTGGCGATGGCCAAGCTGTACGCGACCGAAGCCGCCGCGACCGCCGCCGACACCGCGGTGATGCTGCACGGCGCGCGCGGTTATTCGTCCGCCGAGCCGGTCGAACGGCTGTGGCGCGACGTGCAGGCGCTGCGCATCTACGAAGGCACGTCGATGATCCAGAAGACCATCCTCGGCCGCCTGCTCGCGCCACCAGCCAAGGAGTGACGGCGGCGAAGGACTGACGCCGGCCAGCGCTCAGCGTTTGCCGACCGCCGGGTTCGAGAACGTGATCCGCACGCGGCCGGCCTGCTCCCAGTCGCCGACCGGCCGGCGCGGGTCCTCGGCCATCGTGCGCCAGGACGGCGACACCAGATGGTCGCGCACCTGCGGGCTCTGCTTGATGACCCGGTCGAGGGTCTTCAACCGCTCGATGCACAGGTCCAGCGACGTCACCGGCCGCCCGGCCGGGCTGCGCGCGATGACCACGTCCGGCGTGTCGATGTGCACCCGGATGTCCGAACTGAACGACAGCGACCCGACCACCACCTTCTCGAGCCAGGTCTGCATCGCCTGCGGCACCGGCCCGACCTGGTCGCGCGGGAAGAACGCCGTCAGCGGCGCCGACATCGCCACCGTGTCGTCGGTCTGCACCACCTCGAGCGACTGCCCGGCGATCTCCTCGTACTCGGGCGACATCTCGCGGATGAACTCGAGCATCTGCCCCTGCTGCGCGTTCAGCAACGGTGCGGGCGCCAGCGTCTCGCCGCCGCCCTTCTGCTGGTCGAACACGCCGGTGTCCTTGGTCTTGCCCGACCCGGCGATGTGGAACGCCCACTGCACCGAGTTCTTCAGCGCCTCGGCCTTGCTCAGATCGGCCTGGCCCATCGCGTAGAGCACCACGAACAACGCGAACAGCAGCGTCATCATGTCCGCGAACGACACGAGCCAGCGCTCGTGGTTGACGTGCTCTTCGTGTTTGTGCTTCTTGGCCATCGCCCGTCACCCGGGATCAGTGCTTCTTGTCGCCGCCACCGCCGCCGTGGTGGCCGAGGTAGACCTTCAACTTGCTGCGCAGCGCCCCCGGCGCGACGCCCGACTGGATGCCGACGACGCCTTCGAGGATCATGCTCTTCAGCAACTGGTCGTGCTCGATGTGGCGCTTGAGCTTGAACGACATCGGCAGGCAGACGACGTTCGAGTACCCGACGCCGTAGACCGTCGCGACGAACGCGACGGCGATGCCGGGGCCGATCAGTTCGGGCTGATCGAGCACGCTCATCACGTGCATCAGACCGAGCACCGCGCCGAGCACGCCGACCGTCGGCGCCAAGGCACCCCACGTCTCCCAGAACTTCATGCCCGCCTTGTCGTCCTCCTCGGCGATGTGCATGTCGACCTCGACGGTCTCGCGGATCGCCTCGGCCGAACTGCCGTCGATCGCCAGCGTCAGGCACTTGACGAGGAACGGATCGCCCTGGCCGCTGTTGGCGTACGTCTCCAGCGCCAACAGGCCCTCACGGCGCGCCAGGTTGGCCAGCTCGATGATCTTCTCCATCAAGCCGTGGAAGTCGTACTTCGCCCCCAGGAAGGCGCGCTTGAGCGACTTGATCGCGAACGGCACGTCGGACGGCAGCGTCGCGACCATCGTCGCACCGAGCGAACCGACGATGACGATCAGGAACGCCGTGATCTGCAACAGCGCGGTCGGGTGACCACCCTCGAGGATCATGCCGCCGATGATGCCGATGAAGGCGAGCACCAGCCCGAGCACACTGAACAGGTCCATTGCCGATTTCCCCGGGTCCCAGTTGCCACGGCGCGACGATGCGCCACCTGGATCATGGTCGTTCGGGGGCCCCGCTTGAGGACTTCCCCGCTCCCGGACGGAGACGCTCTGCCACCCGCCACTGTCGCATCCTGCGACACCCGGCGAGTCCGCAACCGCCGTTGCCGCCCGGCCCGGCCCGGGTACTCTGGCGCCAACCACTGCCCGGGAGCTCGCCCGTGTCCGCCCTCGAATCCGCCTACTGGAACCCCAAGACCGAGACCCTGCCCAAAGCGCAACTGCGGGCTCTGCAACTGACCAAACTGCAGCGCCTGGTCGAGCGCGCCTGGCACACCTCGCCGTTCCACCGCCGCCTCTACGAACAGGCCGGCGTGCACCCCGACCGGATCCGCACGCTCGACGACCTGCGGCGGCTGCCGTTCATGACGCGCGAGGAGTGGATGGCGTGCCAGGCCGAGAAACCACTGTTCGGTGACATGCTGACGCGCCCCGAGGCCGCGGCGATCCGCTACCACCTGACCTCGGGCACCTCCGGCCGGCAACCGTTGCGCGTGCTCGACGGCCGCAAGGACTGGTCGTGGATCGCCGACATGTGGTGCTACGGCTTCTGGGGGTTCGGCATCCGCCCCACCGACAAGGTGTTCTTCGCGTTCTCGTACGGGTCGTTCATCGGCTTCTGGGGTGCCCACTACTGCACCGAGAAGCTCGGCTGCCTGACGCTCGCGTCCGGCAACATGACGACCGAACAACGGGTCAAGCAGATCGTCGAGATGGGCGTCACGGTGGTCTGCGCGACGCCGACCTACGCGCTGCGCATGGGCCAGACGGCCGAGAAGATGGGCATCGACCTGCGGCGGGACGGCAAGGTCCGGCGCGTGGTCGTCAGCGGCGAGCCCGCCGGCTCGATCCCCGCGGTCAAGAAGATGATCGAGGACATGTGGGGCGGCAAGTGCGGCGACACCGCCGGCATGACCGAGATCGGCACGATCATGATCTTCGAGTGCGACCACCAACCCGGCGGGCCGCACATCATCGAGGACCACTTCATCGAGGAAGTGCTCGATCCCGACACCGGCCAACCGGTCGCCTACGGCGAACGCGGCGAACGGGTCGTCACGTCGTTCGGCCGCGGCTTCATCCCGTTGCTGCGCTACCGCACCAAGGACCTGGTCTGCAAGGTCCCGCACACGCGCTGCACCTGCGGCCGCACCGGCGACCTCTACGAAGGCGGCATCCTCGGCCGCGTCGACGACATGAAGCTGATCCGCGGCACCAACGTCTACCCGCGCGCGGTCGAGGCGGTGGTGCGCGAGCACAGCGAGGTCGAGGAGTTCCAGATCGTCATCACGCGGGTCGACAACGTGCAGGACGAGATCACCGTCAAGGTCGAGCTCAAACCCGACCAGCAGGACCACTGGCCGCGCCTGCAGGCCCAGCTCGGCAAGGACCTCGCCGACGCGCACGAAGGGCTGCGCTTCAACGTCGAACTGTGCAAGACCGGCGAACTGCCGCGCTTCGAACTCAAGGCCAAGCGGCTGCAAGACCTGCGCCCGCAGTACTGAACCACCGGACGCCGACGATGAGCCAACCGACCCACGACCTGCTCGGCAACCCGCTGTCCGCCGACGACCGCGAGCTGCTCGACCTCTACTTCCGCCTCAAGGCGCTCAGCGCGCGCCAGGACCTGCCGCCGGTGGCGACCGCGAACTGCAAGCAGGCGATGGTGATGCTCTGGAACGCCTGCAACGACCTGGCGCTGCTGAACGAAGAGCCGGGCTGCGATTGATGCGCGACCACCCGCGCGCTGTCGCGGCGATGCCACCGAAGTTCCGGAACTCCTGCGCCCATCGCCCCATGCAGCGCCATCCGGCGTGTGCTAGAATGCTCCATGTGGTCGACGCGAGCATGCACGCGAAGACCGTTGCGTTCGATCTCGGTCGTCTTCACGGAGGTGTTTATTGCTGAACCCACCGGACCGAAGCGACGTCACGCCTGCCCGTGAGGCGTGAGTCGCGCCCTACCCGGACCCGCGCGCTGCATACTTGCGACTCGTCCTTGGTGCCAAAGGGCACCGTGGCACGCCAGCTCGCCGATGCCAACAGGCAGACCTGACGCACGCGCGGGTCCGACTTTCTCCTGCGCGGGCGGCGCGGCATGGCCGCGGCATCGCCGCGCCGCACCGCGACCGACGCTCACGGACGGCCGATCACCCCTTCGGCGGCGTCCGACATCAC
>DAIMFJ010000191.1:0-9752 GCA_036724695.1 Planctomycetota bacterium | reverse complement strand
GCACCGGCACCAGCCGCCCACTGCGACATCGACCTGGCATTGCCGGGCATGATGCGCGACGTGCTCTCGAACGCCCTGGTCCTCGGCCTGCGCAAGCCCGGGGACGAAGTGCGCAAGGTCCTGGACACGGAAGTCCAGCGCGCCAAGCACGGCGAGCAGATGCTGCGACCGGTGGCACGGCACTTCGCGATCGACGAAGCGGCCCTGAAGGCCGAGGTGGAGCGCTACCGCCACTGCAACTGCAAACACGCCCCGCTGCCAGGCCAGCAGACGCTGCCGGCGGCGATCCCCGACCAGGAGCCGGAGGCCGAACCGACGACCCCGGTCGTGTCACCGTTCGCCAAGGACGTGCTGCTGCACGTCGTGCTGCACGAACTCGGGCACGCGCTGGTGCGCGAGTTCGACCTGCCGGTGCTCGGCAACGAGGAAACCCTCGCCGACGCGTTCGCGACGCACTTCCTGGTCCACCATCTGCCCGACCGCGCGCCGGCGGTGCTGGAGGCACGCGTGCGCTCGTGGCTGATCGAAGCCGCCGAGGTGCCACGCGCCGAATGGCCGGTGCACGGCGAACACGACAACGACGCACGCCGTGCGTTCCGCACCGCGGCGCTCGCGGTCGCCGTCGATCGCAAGGCCTACGCCAAGCTGGCCGAACTGGTCGGCATGACCGACCGCGACGTGCGGAAGGCGAGCGACTACGGCACCGAAGTGCACCGCAGCTGGCGGCGGGTCCTGCAGCCGTTGCTGATGCCCGCCGGCCAGCCCAGCAAGGAGGCCTACGTCGATTGCCCGGCCAACGATCCGTTGTTCTCCCAACTGCACGAGCTGAAGCTGGTCGACGAACTCGAACGCGCCGTCCGCCGCTTCGACTGGCACTCGCAGGTGACGATCCGCTTCGCCCCCGGCGACGGCGGCGCGGCGTGGAGCCGCAACGGGCGCACGGTGACCGTGCATGCCGGCTACCTGGAGCGCTTCGTCGCACAGGGCCAGCTCGCGGATCAGGGAGCCGCGGTGCCGGTGGTCCGCTGACGGTGGGCACCTCGATTTGGTCAATCGACGGACGAAGCCCAATGCCTTCGGGGCGCAGGCTCGGTCACGGATAGGTCACACGGATCTCCGACTTGCCAGGCGCACCCGAAACCTGCCGGTAAAGCGGCCGGAACTGCGGCCGCTCGACGACGACGGTGAGATCTGGCCCTGGGGCGTCGACGGCGATGACTCCCACTCCACCCTGCATGGCAACGCGCCGCCACGCCCGGCGATCCTCGACTTGCGCTGTTGGCACGTAGAACACATCAGCCGCAACTACTCGCTCGAGGCCTGGATCCAGTCGTTTGACTGCGTCGACGTTGTCGATCACGTGTACCTGGACTTCGAGACAATCGACCAGCTCGAGCGTGATGTCACCGAGCTGCACGACCTCCCCGACGACACCCTGCGCGACGATCGGAGGCAATGGGTACCGGATGCGCAGCGGCGCTCCCACCGGCAAGCGCGCCCCATCTCCGTGGACCTGGATGTTCATGGCGGCGGGCGGTGACTTGACGAAGAAACCTCCGTCCGACTGGGATACAGCACTCCAGACGACGGTGCCGAGATTCCAATACCGATAGCCCTCGGGATCATGTGGATAGGCGACCACTTCGATGCCAGGGACCGCTCGGCCGCGTTGGTCGACGACCCGACCGAAGAACGTCGCACGTTGGTCCCCCGCGACCAGAGGGGCGAGTACCAGCGAGGCACCGGCCTCGAGCGCCACGGGCTGAGGAATCGGGATCGGTTCGATGCGCTGCTCCGGCGGCATGTTCGGAGTCGCGGTGAACGCGTGGACGAGGTAGTTCCCGGGGGCAGCACCGACGAACTCGAAGGCACCCCGCGAATCGGTGCGCCCATGGAATCGCACGTTGGACAACCCATCGCCAACACCTTGCAACATGACCTCGCAGTTCGCGATACCAGCCCCACCAGACCTCGACACCATGCCGATCATCCTGGTCTTGCTCTGCAACACGATTTCGAGGCGCACTTCGTGCATCGCGTCCACACGTACCACGGGCCAGAAGTAGCCTGCCGGTATCGAGTAGCCCTCTGGAGGCCGCTCATCCGGCAGCATCACTCCCATCAGGTGGTCTGGAATCGTCTTGCCCTCGCAGGCGATCACACGGTCGCCGAGCGGCAGCTCCGCCCGCACCTCCCCGGCAGCATCGCTGACACCGATCGCGACGCGATCGGCGAGCAAGGCGATGCCTGGGAGCGGCCCGATCCCTGCCTGGGAAACGCGAACCACCACCCGACCGAAGGCCGCCTCCGGCCGATTCGGCTCTTCCGGCACGGGCTGACGCGCCGGCTTCGCATCGACAGGCTGACTCCTGGCCACGCCAGCGGTACCTTCGACCGCAACCTGGGGAACATGCCGGCCCGACTCTCCCAGCGCTTCGCGCCTTGCGGAAGTCGAATGCCCCATGCCATGCCATATCGCGACAAGGGCCACCACTGCAGCCGCGCCAAGGCCGAGCGATAGGACTCTCGACCGCATGTTCATGCCATGATCCATGCTAGGAACGTGACAACGCCTGTGACAATGGTGATTGCATCTGCGAGGTCTCCAGCCACGCCGCTGGATCCTCCAGAGCCTGCTGCACCGACCTGAGGCACCGGTACCGGAGTACCTCCCTCGGCATCGTCACCAGGCTCACCATTCCACCACCACCACCCATCACCGCCACCTCCTCCCTGGCCAGCATCACCTGGCGTTCCACCGTCCTGACAGTTGCCACCACGACCACCATCACCACCGTCCCCGCCTTGCCCGGTGGATCCTCCGCCATTGCCGCCATCACCGCCCTTCCCGCCGCGCCCTCCGCCAGGCGTATGCCCGCCCTTGCCACCATCGCCACCTGAGCCACCTGCATGCCCATCTCCATAGCCACCGGCACCCCCTTGCCCGCCTTCGCCGCCATTGCCCAACCCGCTGCCGTGGCCACCCCGTCCTCCGGGTCCACCGCTGCCAGCGCCTGTCGGGTCACTCGCGCCACGACCCCCGGCACCTCCGGCACCGCCATCGCCCACTGCATTGTTATTGGTGTAAGCACTACCACCATCACCTCCTCCACCTCCTGGCCCTCCTTCGCCGCCGTTGCCTCCGGCTCCTCCGCCAGAACGACCGTGGCCGCCGTTGCCTCCTGATCCGCCTGGAGTGGTAGGGCTGCCAACCCCGCCATGGCCACCAGCACCTCCCCAGCCGCCAGCAGCACCGCTGTCTCCGCCTCGGCCCCCATTACCCCCGGCGCCTGCATCGCCACCCTTGCCTCCATTCCCTGTATTGTAGCCGTTGCCTCCCTTACCACCATTGGGCGGGCAGCCCACCGGCGCGCCTGGAGTGTTGACGGGAGTATCTCCAGGGAATCCGTCGTATGCATCTGGGTGTTGCGCGTTACCGTTCTGCCCAAAAGGATAGCCTGCGGGATACGTGCCGAAGCCTCGGAAGCCCGATCCCTGCGCAGGCGCCAAGCCCACTGCAAGAAACGCCACAAACAAGAACAGCGCAGTTCGCATCTTCACTACATCACCCTCATGTGAGTGTTAGCTTGTCTAGCCCGCGACGAAGGCGCCCAATGCAACCGACAATCGCTGGCTCTGATGTCATGACGGCTCGGGGGGACAAGATTGGCGGCTCTCCCGAGCTCCCCTCGGCAGCCTCAAGAGGTGTGCGCAGCGCATCAGACAGCGCTTCACCTGCCTCACGTCGAGACCAACATGCGTCGCTGTAGGTTTGAATGCTCCGAGCGCGCGCCATGCTTCCAAGACATCCCGCTCGCGATCCGTGAGTCCTGCAACGATCTCCGAGAAGCTCCTGGAACAAGATCCTGACGGGATAGCCCGGTCATGGGCCACAACTTGATCGACATCGACCCCTGTTCGAAGGCACCGCCGCTCCCGACGCACCATGTCCAAACGCACATTGCGAACCAGCCGCGCCAGATATGCCAACGGATTCTGCAGTTCTGCGAGCGGAACTCGAAGTCTGAGGATTCGCAGATTCACTTCCTGCGTCAAGTCAGCCCTGCTGATTTCGCACCGCACCACGCGCCTCACGATATCCGAGATCGACGACTGCATGTCCGCCAGAGCCCCGGCGAACGAGTTGCTCGGGGCTCGGGGCTCGGGGCGACTCTCCACCTGCGAGATCCTCCTTCTGGGGGTCAGGATTCGGCAACATGATTGGATTGCTAACCACGCGCACCTTCGAAAGCAAGTCCAGGCGTCGAGGATTCGCCAACAAAGCTGCTTCGCTGGCGATTCATCACAATCACCACGCCATCTTGAACCGCTTCGCCAGTACCGATGGCCGATCCCTGCGGCCAAAGCTCCTGGCATCGCACGATACCGTCACACCACCCAGTGGCAAGCAGGGGCCTTGCTCCCGTCCGACCCAGACCACCGACCCACGGATGCCAGTTTCGCAGCACCTGCGGCACCGAAAAGCGGCCCAACTGGACCGGTAGTTGCGGCAAAATCCGTCGTCAGCACCCGACCGAGCGGTGTCCCTGGCCCCGATGAGTACGCACGACCCGATCGCCGATTCCCTGCTGGTGCACGGCAACTTCGTGCATCGGCTGGCACGAGCGCTGGCCGGTACCTCGGCCGACGCCGACGATCTCGCCCAGGCGACCTGGACCGCCGCGCTGCAGGCCGACCGCCGCGAGCTGCGCAGCCCGCGCGCCTGGCTGGCGACGATCGTGCGCAATCTGGCGCGCAACCTCGCCCGCGGCGAGCAGCGTCGGCTGCACTACGAGAACCTGGCCGCCGCGCAGCAGAGCGCGGGCCCCGAGGTCGCCGAGATCCTGGCCCGCGAAGAAGCGCGCCGGCAGGTCGTCGCCGAGGTCGTCGCCCTGTCCGAACCACTGCGCACCGTCGTGCTGCTGCATTTCTTCGAAGGGCTCGATTCACGCGCCATCGGCGCCCGCTTGGGCACCCCGGCGTCGACCGTGCGCAGCCAATTGCAGCGGGCGCTCGCGCAGTTGCGGTCGCGCCTCGATCAACAGCACGGCGAGCACCGCGCGGCATGGGCGATCCCGCTGCTGGCGGCACCGGGTCCGGCGACCAGCCCGGCCTTGCCGACGGCCCTGGTGTTGCTGCGCACGGCGTGGACGTTGCGGGCGGCGTTGGCGGTCGTGGCGTTGGTGCTGCTCGGTTGGTGGCTGCAACCGCTCTGGAACCCACCACCGGCGTTGCCGCCGGTTGTGCCGATCCAGGTCGCCGACGCCGAACTGCAAGGCAACGGTCCCACGACAACGCCTGCCGACGCAGCCGAACGTGTCGCCGTCACCGCGCCCACCAGCCCGCCGGACGACAGCCGCGGCCCCGAAGCACTCTGGGGTCGCGTCGTCGACGACGTCACCGGTGCTGCGGTGGCCGGCGCCGAGGTCGTGCTCGAACACCGCGACGCCGACGAGATGACCAACCTCGATCTCGAGCACGGCAAACGCATCGAAGTGGTCGGTCGCACCAGTTCCGGTGCCGACGGTGAGTTCGGCTTCCGCGTACGGCGCGCCTTGCAGCACCGCCTCACCGTGCGGGCCGCCGGCTACGCGACGCGGCACGCGGGCCACTGCACGGGTGGCAGCGAATTCGTCGTGCGGCTCGAACGACCGGCGGCGGTGACCGGCACCGTGCGTTCCGCGGCCGGCCTGCCCCTCGCCGACGTGCCGGTGACGGCGTTCGTACGCGGCGGCACGGGCGAACGCACCACCGCGCGCAGCGCCGCCGACGGCACCTTCACGCTGACCGGTCTCGAGCCGCGGCCCAGTTACGTGGTGGCCGAACCGCCGGGGCGTGTGAGCTCGCAGTGGCAACAGGTTGCCTTGACGGCCGGTTCGACCGCGAACGTCGCACTGGTGGTCGCCGACGGCCGCTTCGTGCGCGGCACGGTGCTCGACGCGGCCAGCGGAGCGCCGGTCGCGGGCGCGCGGATCGCGAACGACTGGACCCTGCGGCACAGCGTCGCCAGCGCCATGGACGGCACGTTCGAGTTGGGCGGACTCGGCGAGTCCGAGAAGCTCTACGTGCGCGCCGACGGCTATGCCGACCAGATCCGCGAAGTGCCGGCGGACGCCGAGCCGGCACCGTTCGAATTCCGGCTGCAACGCGGCGACACGATCGTCGGTCGCGTCGTCGACGCCGACGGTCGTGGCCTCGGCAACGCCTACGTCGCGGCCGGGGTGCGCCAGCGGGGCCGCCGTGGCTTCGACGAGACGCTCTGGTGCGCCGCGACCGTCGACTCGGCGGGGCGCTTCCGGATCGACCACCTGTCGCGTGAGTTCGGACAGCCGCGCGCCTGGCAACTGCTGGTCCGTGCGCCGGGCCACGGCGCCAGGGTGCTGGCGGCGCCGGTCGCACGGTTCACCGACGGGCGACTCGACGTCGGCGATCTGCGGCTCGCCGAACAAGGCCTGCTCGAAGGCCGTGTCGTCGACGGCCAGGGCAACCCCATCGCCGAAGTCGCGATCGACCTGCGTGGCACGCCCGATGGCGCCTGCGAGCTGGTGCCGGACCGCCAGGAGTTCGACGCGATGTACCACTTCGCCGCACGATCGGCGCGCACCGCCAGCGACGGCACGTTCCGCATCGCCGGCCTGGGAGCGGGCGAGTATTCGTTGCTCGCGACTCCGCGCGGGGTCACCTGGGAGGTGGAAAGCGGGCCGCACACCGTCATTGCCGGTCGCATCACCACGCTCCCGGATCTGGTCGCGGATGCCGGGCTGACGATCCGTGGGCGGGTGCGAACTGCCGGCGACCCTGCGCTGCTCGCCGAGGGCACGCTGATGATCTTCGCTTCCGGTCCGGGGCAAGATCGGCAGAGCCGTGTGGCACCCGACGGCACGTTTGTGATCGAACGCCTCGAACGCGGCGAGTTCGTGCTGGCCGGACTCGACGTCCCGGCTGGCTTCGCCATCGTGCCGCGCACTGGCATTGCGGCCGGCAGCACCGGCGTCGAGCTCGAACTGGCGCTCGCGACGACCCTCGAAGGCACGGTGGTCGATGCCGACGGCAAGCCGGTCCCAAGGGCGACCGTCTACTACTTCCCGACCGGCGTAAGTCGCGCGCGCAACGTGCGCGCCGACGCCGAGGGCCGGTTTCGGATCGATGTGCCGCCCGGCGTCATCGGCGATCTCGGCGCCAGCCACCCCGAGGACCAGATGTGCCAGACCAGGCTCGACAACGTTGCCAGCGGCACCGTAGGGCTCGTCATGCGTCTGCCGACCGAACGGTTGCGGCGCTGAGCCGCGGCCGGCGCCTGCAGCAGGGGGGCGGGGCGCTGCATCCGGGCCCTGACCTCCCGCGAACCGCTCCACGTGAAGCTCTGGCGGCTGCGTTCGAATCTGTGGGTGCCCCAACCGCCCGAGGTGGTGTTTCCGTTCTTCGCGGACGCCCACAACCTCGAGCAGCTGACCCCGCCGTGGCTGAACTTCACGATCCTGACCCCGTCGCCGATCGCGATGGACGTCGACACCCGGATCGACAACCGGATCAAACTACACGGCGTGCCGAACCGCTGGCGCACCCGCATCGCCCGCTGGGAACCGCCGTACGCGTTCGCCGACGAGCAACTGCGCGGCCCGTACGCGCTCTGGCACCACACCCACACGTTCGTGTCGAGCGACGGCGGCACGGTGCTCGGCGACGAGGTGCTGATGCGGCCCAAGGGCGGTTTCCTGGCCCCGCTGGCGATGCGCTGGTTCGTGCGCGGCGACGTCGAACGCATCTTCCGGTTCCGCAGCCAGGTGATGGCCGAACGGTTCGGCGGGCGCGCCGCCGACGGCGAAGTGCGTTGGATGGACGACGAGCCCGCGGCGGTCAGCGCCGTACGCGGCTGATCCGCACGTAGCCCGCAGCGCTGGGGCTGCGCCTCGACCTGGTCACTCTGGGGGCTGCAGCATCGGCAGCGGGACGGCGACCACGATCCTCCGCCTATCCTTGCAATTCTGCAGTCTATCTGAAGAATTGCAAGGATGCTGCAGCGACGACTCCTGGACCGGCTGACCGCCTCCCTACGCACGCGCCCTGTCGTCGCACTGCTCGGCCCTCGCCAGGTCGGCAAGACTACGCTGGCCCGACGCGTCGCCGACGAACTGACGAAGTCTGCGGTGTACCTGGACCTCGAGCGCCCCAGCGACCGGGCGAAGCTCGCCGACCCCGAACTCTTCCTCGGCCGCCAAGGCAAGCAACTGACGATCCTCGACGAGGTGCAGCGGTTACCGGAGCTCTTCCCGTTGCTGCGCAGCCTGGTGGACGAGCGGATCCGCAACGGCGAGAAGGCTGGTCACTTCCTGGTGCTGGGATCAGCCTCACGCGACCTGTTGCGGCAGAGCTCCGAGTCGCTGGCCGGCCGCATCGCCTATCTGGAGTTGTCGCCGTTCACGCTCGACGAGGTGATGCGCCAGCGCCGCCGTGTCGATGTCGAACGACTCTGGCTGCGCGGCGGCTTCCCCATCAGCTACCTCGCTCACGACGATGCAGAGAGCGACGAGTGGCGTGGCCAGTTCGTGACCACGTTCCTGACGCGCGATCTGCCGCAGCTCGGGCTGCGTTTGTCGAGCGAACTGCTGGCTCGCTTCTGGACGATGCTCGCGCACGGCCAAGGCGACCAACTCAATGCGGCACGTCTCGCTGCCAGCCCCGGCGTCAGCGGCAACACGGTGCGCCACTACCTCGACGTGCTGACCGAGTTGTTCATGGTTCGACAACTGCGACCATGGTCCGGCAACAGTACGAAGCGCCTGGTCAAGGCACCGAAGATCTACGTGCGCGACTCGGGAATCGTGCACAAACTCGCCCACGTTCCCGACCTCGACACCCTGCTCGGGCACCCGCTGTGCGGAGCCTCGTGGGAGGGCTTCGTGATCGAGAACGTACTGGCGCGCCTGCCCGAAGGCTGGCAGGCCAGCTACTACCGGACCTCGGCCCAGGCGGAGATCGACCTCGTGCTCGAGGGACCGCGCCGACAGGTGATCGCCATAGAGATCAAGCGCACCCTGTCGCCGACGCTGAGCAGAGGCTTCCGACTTGGTTTCGAGGACATTGCGGCGAGCAAGGGCCTGGTCGTGATGCCGGCCGGCACCAGGTTTCCCTTGACCGAGCAGGTCGAAGCCTTGTCCTTGCGAGAACTCGTCGCCGAGTTGCCCGCCCTCTTCGCGTGAACGCCCGCGGCGGTCAGCGCCGCACGCGGCTGATCCGCAACGGCAGATCGCCACCGACCTCGTACACCGTCTCGGCGCGGTAGCCACGGGCTTGGGCCGCCGGGTCGCCGAACCACTGCTGCAATTGCGCGTCGAGGGCGGTCTCGACGAACCACACTTCGGTGGCGTTGCCGAGGCCACGCTGGCCGACCGCTTGCGGCGGCACCGCCGCGAAGCCGCGCACCAGCAGGTACTGCGCGATCGTGCCGACCAGCACGGTGCGCTGGCGATCGCAAGGCAAGGTGGCCAGCGCGGCGTCGACGCCCGCCAGCACGCGCACCGCCAGCGGCGGCGGCAGCACGCCGCGCCGCTGCCGTTCGGGGGCGGCCAGCAGCACCGCCAGCAGCGCCAGCCCACCGAGCGCCGCGGCGAGCCATGGGCGCAGCCGGTCGCCGCACAACACGAGGAGCAGCAGCGGCGACAGCGCCATCAGCACCGCCGCCGGCAGGAACAGCCGCCGCGCGGTCGGTTCGCGCGCATCGCCGTAGAACCACGCCAGCACGACGACCGTCT
>DAIMFJ010000190.1:3216-9761 GCA_036724695.1 Planctomycetota bacterium | reverse complement strand
CAGCGCACCTCGAGCGCGCCGGCGAGCGGCAGGCTGTCGCGCGGCCCGAGCCGCGCGGCGAGGGCCGCGGTGGCCGCCAGCTCGGCGTCGAGTTCGGCGGGTTCGGCGAACGGCGCCAGCCGCTCGACGGCGAGTCGGCCGACCGGCGTGGTCAGGCGTTCTTCGAGCAACGTCCGGACGACGTCGAACTCGAGCGGTTCGAGGTCGAACGGTTGGTCGGGGCGCGGTTTGGCGGACGCTGGCATACCGCAGCATGTTGCCCGACGCGCCGCCCTTGTACACTCGCCGCCTCGATGAAGCGCGAACGCAAAGCGGGCTTCGGCACCCGCGCCATCCATGCCGGCCAATCCCCCGACCCGAGCACCGGCGCGATCATGACGCCGGTCTACCTGACCAGCACCTACGTGCAGTCGGCGCCCAACGTGACGAAGGGCTACGACTATTCGAGGTCGGTCAACCCGACGCGCACGGCGCTGGAGGGCAACATCGCCGACCTCGAAGGCGGCAAGCACGGGATCGGCTTCGCCAGTGGCATGGCGGCGATCCACTGCGTGCTCAACCTGCTGCAGTCGGGCGACCACGTGGTCGCCGGCAACGACCTGTACGGTGGCACGTACCGGATCCTGACGACGCTGTACGCGAAGTTCGGCGTCGAGACGACGTTCGTCGACATGACCGACCTCGACGCGCTGCGGGCGGCGCTGCGGCCGAACACCAAGCTGGTGATGCTCGAGACGCCGACCAACCCGCTGCTGCGCTGCAGCGACCTGGGCGCGATCGCGAAGCTGTGCCGGCAGAAGGGCATCCTGACGATGGCGGACAACACGTTCGCGACGCCGTACCTGCAGCTGCCGCTGGCGCTCGGTTGCGACATCGTCATCCACTCGTGCACGAAGTACCTGGGCGGCCACAGCGACGTGGTCGGCGGCATGCTGGTCTGCGACGACGACGCGCTCTACACGCGCCTCAAGCACTTCCAGAACTCGTGCGGCGGCACGCCCGGCCCGATGGACTGCTTCCTGGTGCTGCGCGGCACCAAGACGCTGCACGTGCGCATGGAACGGCACTGTGCGAGCGCCCTGCAGATCGCGCGCTGGCTCGAGAGCCACCGCAAGGTCGAGCGGGTCCACTACCCGGGGCTGCCGAGCCATCCCAACCACAAGATCGCCAAGCGGCAGATGCGCGCCGGCGGCGGCATGGTGTCGGTCGAACTGAAGGCGAGCGTCGCGAAGACCAAGCGGTTCCTCAGAGACCTCGAGGTGTTCTCGCTCGCCGAGAGTCTCGGTGGCGTCGAGAGTCTGGTCGATCACCCGGCGACGATGACCCACGCGTCGATCCCCGCGGCGACGCGCCGCAAGGTCGGCCTGGGTGACGGGCTGGTGCGACTGTCGGTCGGCATCGAGGACGTCGACGACCTGATCGGCGACCTCGAGCACGCGCTGCGAGGGGTCTGATCCGCAGCGCCCTCCGATCCGCAGCGCCCGTCGACGACCGAACCGGCGGCCGGCGCGCGGCGCTGCGAAGTGCGCGAAGCACTACGAACTGCGACCCACACGAACCTGCTGCAGACTGCTCCCGATCGTCCCGATCACGCCGAGCCGGTGGCTTCCTGGCCACCACTGCGACGGCTCGACGGCGTCGGCACGTCGTCGTCGTCGTCGAGCGACAGCCCGGCGACGTCTTCGCCGGACACCTTCTTGCGCATCATCCGACCGACCTTGAACTTGACGATGCGCTTCTGCGGCACCGGCACCTTCTCGAGGGTGCGCGGATTCTGCGCCAGGCGCGCCGCGCGTTCGCGCGACTCGAACACACCGAACTCGCGGAACTCGAGGCGGTTGCCGTCGGCGAGTTCGTTGATGATCGCGTTCAGGAACGACTGGATGACGTCCTTCGCAACAACCTTCGTGACGCCGGTCTGTTCCGCGATCCGGTGCACCAGTTCCTTCTTCGTGATGGTCTTCACCGCACGGTCTCCTCGCTCTGGGATCGCGCGCGCCGGCCTTCGAGGCGAGGAAGAGTGGCCAGGAAACGGCTGGCCAGGCTGGTGCGCGTGATCGACAAGTGAAGCTGTAGTATACGCTTGTGGAATCTCTGGTGACAAGGATCCCCACTGTGGAGATGCACTTTGTCGGTGGACCGCAATTTGAGCTCGTCGCACCGCTGCTGTCGGCAGCAGCGCGCCGCGGCGACCGCGGTGCTGGGGAGCCGGTTACGGCCCACCGTACGACCTGGGTGCAGCGGCTGCGCTGCGACGCCGGCGTATTCTACCTAAAGACCTACGAATACGCAACTTGGGGAGCCCGAATCGGGCAACTTCTGCGCCGCCCGAGCAGCGTGCTCGAGGGGCGGGCGGCGCACGAGTATCGGGCCCTGCAGTGGCTCGGCGAGCATGGGTTCGCGGCCCCCGATCCGATCGCCCACGGCGCCTGGCGCAGTGGCGGCCTCCTGCGCCGCGGCCTGCTGCTGAGCCGCGAGCTGCCCGGCGAACGGGTCGACGACCTCGTGCGCACGCTGCCGGGCCCGGCCCTGACCGCCCTCGCCGCGGCGCTCGGACGGTTCGTGGCGCGCCTGCACCACGCCGGCTTCCGCGACCGCAACCTGGATGCGCGCAACCTGTTGGCGCAGCGACCGACGAACGCCACGGCGACCGATTGGACGATCGGCAAACTCGACTCGCCGCGGTTCGTGCTGCGCCGACCAGGCCCGGCCGCCGATGCGTTGGCTGCCGCCGATTGGGCGCGGCTGCTGACCCCGTTGCCGCCGACCTTCGCCGGCCTGGTGCGCGCGGCCGCGGCGCCGGCCGCGGCAAGCCACTGAACAACGCCTGCGGCCGCCGCGGTCAGTTCGCCGACCAGCGCAAGGCCGCCAGGTTGCGCGGCTCGGCGAACTCCAGCGGCCCGCAGCGCTTGCGGATCTCGGCGAGCCGGAACGGCACGCCGAGCGTGCGCTCGAACTGCTCGTGACCGTCCTGCGCGACGTCGCACGACAGGAACCACGCGAACGCCTGCGCGGCCTTCGGCCAGAGCCGCTGCTTCTGCAGATCGTCGGTCGGCAACACCTCGTAGTACAGCAGTCCGACGTTGAGCGCCGCCCGCGCATGGTCGGGTGCATCGGCGAGGATGCCCAGGTAGTCGACCAGCGCCTCGAGAGGTTCGCGCGCGAGCCAGCGGGCGGCGGCGCGGTGCATGCGCAGCTCGATGTCGGTCGGCGACGCCGCCAGCAGCGGTTGCAGCAGCTGCAGCGCGCGGTCGACCCGGCGCAGATGGTAGAGCAGCAGATCGATGTAGGCGCGGGTCGCCGCACGATCCGCCGGGGTCTGGGCCAGGTACGCGTCGTAGTCGAGGGCGGCTTCCTCGTAGCGGCCGAGCTCGGCCAGCACTTCGCCGCGCTCGAGCCGCGCTTCGCGCAGGTTCGCGTCGTGGACCAGCGCGCGGCCGAAGCCGTCCACCGCCTGCAGCAGCCGACCTTGCCGCCGCGACACGCGCGCCAGCGACAAGTGGCCCCACGCGAAATCCGGGAAGCGCCGCAGCAGCTCGCCGAGCGAGTTGCCCTGCACGTACGAGGTGTCGGCCAGCCGGGCCAGGCAGTAGCCCGGCACCGGCGAGTCGGCCGCCTCCGGGCGCGCCGCCAGCGCCTTGTAGTACGCCAGCATCGCGGTCGCCGACTCCCCCCCCTGGCGCCGCGCCAGGTCCTGGTACAAGCGGTGCGAACGCACGTGGTCGGGCGACCGCTCGAGCACGGTGCGCAGGCTGGCGATCGCACCGAGCAGGTCGCCCCGTTCGGCCGCCGCGACCGCCTGCGCGTAGGCCGTGGCACCCTGCGGATCGTCGAGGCGTTCGAACCGGCCGACCGTCGTGCCAGTGGCGCTCGGGGGGCGTTGGGTCGCGCACGCCGCCAGCGCGAACGCCACCCCCACCACGAGCGACCGCCGCCAGCGACCGCGTGAACCCATCGTGCTGCCGGCTGCCGTCATGGCATCTGCACCGCACCGTCGCGGACCGCGAACGTGCGCACTTCGCGCCGCGCCTGGCCGGCTTCCTGGACCAGCACCACCGGCCCGCCGGCGGCGAGGTCGAGCTGCAACGGCCGCTGGTCGCGGTAGACGCGCAGGCGCACCTGGTTCATCGCCGTGATGCGGGTGTGCGGGCCGCGTTCGAGGCCACGCTCGGTGAACTCGGCACGCTCGCCGATCGTCACGTTGAGCGCCGAACGCAGCAGACCGGTGCGGTTGGTCCAGATGGTGTCGACGTACCCTGGACCGTCCTCGCGGCGCACGTCGTGGGCGGTCGCGTCGACGGCCGGTTGGCCGACGTTGCCGTGGAAGTTCGCGGTCATCTCGACGAGCAGTTCGCTGCAGCCGATCTGCACGTCGCGCAGGTACGGGGCGAGCAAGCGTTCCTCGGCGAGCCGGCGCTGCTCGGGCGTCGCGGGCGTCGAGCCGCACGCGGCGGCGAGGGCGAAGAACGACAGGCAGGCGAGGTTGCGCATGGTCGGTTCGGAGCGTCTGGGGGCGAAAGGGGTCGGCGTCACGACGAACGCGGCGCCCGCAGGCCGACGCGTTCGCGCACCATCGCCATGGTCGTCTCGGCCGCGCCGCGCGAATTGTGGGCCCCGGCCCCCAGGATCTAGTCGAGCCGGCCCGGATCCTGGCGCAGCGCCGCCGCGCGTTCGCGGATCGGCCCCTTGACCGCTTCGAGGTTGGTGGCGAGCCGCTTCTTGCAGTCGACGCAACCGAGGCTGGCGGAGCGGCAGCCGGCGTCGATCTCCTGCCGTTCGGCGGCCGACGTGAAGAAGCCGTGGTAGCTGAAGATGTTGCAGACGTCGGGGTTGCCGCGGTCGGTCTTGCGCAGCCGCTGCGGGTCGGTCTTCGCCCCACGCAGCTTCTGCAGCGTCTCGTCGGCGCTCTCGAACAGCCCGATCTCGTTGTTGCGCGACTTCGACATCTTGGTCTCGCCGTCGAGCCCCATGACCCGCGGCGCCTGGCTGCGCACCACCTGCGGCTCCGGGAACGTGTCGCCGTAGACGTGGTTGAAGCGGCGCACCGTCTCGCGGGCCAGTTCGAGGTGTTGCTCCTGGTCCTCGCCGACCGGCACCCGCTCGGCGCGGTACAGCACGATGTCGGCGGTCTGCAGGATCGGGTAGGTGAACAGGCCGGCGTTGACGTTCTCGGGCTGGTGCGCGCTCTTGTCCTTGAACTGGGTCATCCGGTGCAGGTCGCCGAGCGGCGTCAAGCAGGTCATCACCCAGGCGAGTTCGGCGTGCTGCGGCACCTCGGACTGCACGAACAGGGTCGCCTTCTCGGGGTCGACGCCGCTGGCCAGGATGCCGGTGGCGACCTCGCGGACCGCCGCACGCAGCTCGTCGGGCTGCGGGCGCCGGGTCAACGCATGCAGATCGACGACGCAGAAATAGGCTTCGTACTGCCGCTGCAGCTCGACCCAGTTGACCAGCGCCCCCAGGTAGTTGCCGATGTGCAGGTTCCCGGTCGGCTGGATGCCGGACATGGTGCGGAACATGGCGCCGGTATACCGCAGGCTGCCGCGGCCGCACCAGTGCAGGTTTCGGGTTCGTCTCCAACGCCGGCGCGGCGCTGCCGCTGCGGGGATTCCGTCGCGCGATCCCGGCGGGAATCGCACATGCGACCAGCCGCTCGCCCCGCTATCCTGCCGCGCCACTGATGCGGCTCCCCTCGACCACCGCCCGCGCGGCCCGCCTTGCGCTGCTCGCCGCCACGGCCCTGCTCGGGTCGGGTTGCAGCATGCTGCCGCGCGAGCTGAACCTGTCGCCGCTGTGGTTCCACCGCCTCGACGACGACGGCACCGTGCTCGAGTACGACCTGTTGTGGCCGCTCGTGCACTACGAACGCACGGCCGACGGCGGCGACGACTTCCGGATCCGACCGCTGTGGCGGCGCGTCACCGCGGCCGAATCGGAGGCCGAGGCACCCGACCAGGGGGTGGTCGAGCACCAGTTCCTGTGGCCGCTCGGCCAGTACCGGACCGACCGGCAGGAGCGCCGGCACCGCCTGTGGCCGCTGTGGAGCTACCGCAGCCGGCTCGACGAGAACGGCGACCGCGACATCGACTGGTACGCGTTGTTCCCGTTCGTCTGGGGCGGCAAGGGTGGCGCCGGCCGCGAGAGCTACTTCGCGGTGCTGCCGTTCTACGCCGACATCCCGCAGTTCCTGACCTACGACCGTTTCCAGACCGTGCTGTTCCCACTGTGGGTGCGGGTCGACAAGGAAGGTCATCGCCACGACCTCGCCTTGTGGCCGCTGATCGGCTGGAGCTCGTGTGCCGAGAACGGCCACCGCTGGTTCCGCGTGCTGCCGTTCTACGGCCACGACATCGAACCGGGGCGCCACGACCGGCGATTCGCCCTGTGGCCGATCTTCGCCTGGAGCGACGAGAACCTCGACTTCGACGATCCGGTGCACACCGTCTGGATCTGGCCGTTCGTCGGTTGGCGGACCGGCCGCTCGGCCGGCGGCTGGATGCTGCTCTGGCCGTTCTTCCAACACACCTGGAAGACCGACCATTTCA
>DAIMFJ010000190.1:0-3206 GCA_036724695.1 Planctomycetota bacterium | reverse complement strand
CGATCCTGTGGCCGTTCTTCCAGTACTACTGGAACCGCGCCGAGGACAACGTGACGAGCTGGTGGCTGTGGCCGGTGGTCGGCCGGGCCCGTTCGGACGACCAGGCGGCGTGGTCGATCGCCTGGCCGTTGGTCTGGTGGCGGGAGTACGAGGACACCGGCAGCCGGCTCGACCAGCAGTGGGTGCTGCCGTTCTTCTGGCGGGTCGGCAAGGAGCTCGAGGACGACTCTCGCGAGGATTTCGTCAAGGTCTGGCCGCTGTTCCACAGCACGACGCGGCGCGACCGCGACGGCGGGGTGCAGGACGACGACTTCTCGCTGCTGTCGCCGTGGCCGTTCCGCGGCAACAACGCGGCCGGCATCGCCGAGAACTGGGGGTTCCTGTGGGAACTGCTGACCACGCGGCGACGCGCCGCCGACGACACCAGCGTCGACGTCGCGGCCCGGCTGTTCACGTCGCGGACCCGCGGCGGCGCGCAGTCGGCCAGCGTGCCGCTGCTCGGCAGCTACGAACAGGACGCGACCGGCCAACGCACACTGCGCCTGCTGCAGTTCCTGCCGATCCCGCTCGGCCGGGCGGCGCAACCCGCCGCTGCCGACCTCCCGGAGGACCGCCGATGAGTCTGGTCGCCAAGGTCGGCAAGTTGGTCGGCAACCAGGCGGACCGCGCCGGGTACGTCGTCGCGCTGCTGCTGCAGTCGTTCGCGGCGCTGCGCCGACTGCCGCGCCGCTGGCGGTTCGCGCTCGACATGGCGTTCAACGCCGGCGTGCGTTCGCTGCCGGTGACGATGATCGTCGCGGCGTTCGCCGGCGCGATCCTGGCGCTGCAGACCGGCATCGAACTGCGGCGTTTTGGCGACACCGCGGTGCTCGGCACGATCACCGCGCTGTCGATGTGCCGCGAGATGGGCCCGTTCATCACCGGCGTGATCCTGGCGGCGACGGTCGGTTCGTCGATGGCCGCCGAACTCGGCACGATGAAGGTCAGCGACGAGGTCGCCGCCCTCGAGGTGATGTCGGTCGATCCGGTCGACTACCTGGTGATGCCGCGCGTGCTGGCGTTGGCGCTGATGTGCCCGACCCTGACCGTGCTGTCCAACCTGGTCGGCATCTACGGCGGCAGCGTGGTCGCCGAGAACAACCTCGGCGTCAGCCCCGACCTGTACTGGGTCAGCGTGCGCGAAGCCCTGACGACCTCCGGCACCGTGCTGCCCAAGGAGATCTACGCCGGGCTGTTCAAGTCGCTGGTGTTCGGCATCGCCATCGCGACGGTCAGCTGCGCGGCCGGCCTGCGCGCCAGCGGCGGCGCGCTCGGCGTCGGGCTGGCGGTGCAGACCGCGGTCCGCAACTCGGTGATCCTGATCATCGTGCTCGGCTTCGTCATCACCTGGTTCTTCTACTTCCTGGCCTGATGATCGAACTGCGCAATGTCCACAAGGCGTTCGGCTCCCGGCAGATCCTGCGCGGGCTGGACCTGCAGGTGCAGAAGGGCCTCAACTACGTGTTGATGGGCCCGTCGGGCACCGGCAAGAGCGTCACGCTGCGACACATCATCGGCATCCTGAGCCCGGACCAGGGCTCGGTGCAGGTCGACGGTCTCGAAGTGCCGCAGATGGACCGCCGCCAGCTGATGGGCCTGCGCAAGCGCATGGGCTACCTGTTCCAGAACGGGGCCCTGATCAACTGGCTGACGGTGTTCGACAACGTCGCCCTGCCGTTGCGCGAACACGCGCGGCTGGCCAAGAGCGAGGTCGACGACCGCGTCATGGAGATGCTGCGGCTGGTGCGCATGGACCAGGCCGCGCAGCAGTTTCCGCCGAGCATCTCCGGCGGCATGAAGCTGCGCACCGGCCTGGCGCGCGCGTTGGTGACCCGCCCCGAGTACGTGCTCTACGACGAACCCAACGCCGGCCTCGACCCGATCATCAGCCGCGAGATCCACCAGCTGATCGTCGACGTGCGCGACAACCTGCACGTCACCGGCGTGATCGTCACCCACTCCCGCGCCTGTGCGACGCACTGCGGCGACCGGATCGGCATCCTGCAGGATGGCCGGATCGGCCTCGAAGGCACCGTCGACGAACTCGTGCACAGCCACCATCCGCTCGCCCGGGACTTCCTCGGCGAGGGCTCGGACTGACCCAGACCTAGGCTCCCATGGAACGTATCCGCCGCGACACCCTGCTCGGCCTCGTGTTCTTCGGCACGCTGGGCTTCCTGCTGTGGGCGACCGTGAACCTGACCGACCTGTCGCTGAACCGCGTGCCACCGCTCGAGGTCTACTTCCCCGACGCCGGCGGCGTCGAGGTCGGCACCAACGTGATGGTGCTCGGCAAGAAGGTCGGCAAGGTCGGCGCGATCGACGTGCTGTACGAACGCACCGACCATCCGATCCAGATGCGCCTGCTGCTGCGCGAGGCGATCCCGCTGAAGACCGATTGCACGATCGAGGTGCGCGAGGACGGCGTGCTCGGGGGCAAACTGGTCTACGTCGATCCGGGCAAGGGCGCGCCGGTGGCCGAGGGCCGTGAACTGCGCGGCAAGACCCAGAAGAGCGCGTTCGACCGCATCGGCGACATCGCCGACGGCCAGGGGGCGCTCGGTGAATCGCTGCAGACGACGCTCGAGGCGGTGCGCGACTTCTTCACGCACCTCAACGACGACCAGACCACCGTCGGCCGTCTGACGCAGAGCCGCGAACTGCACGACAGCCTGCTGACCACGGTGCAGCGGCTCGATGCGATCCTGGCGGCGATCCAGTACGGCAAGAGCCCCCTCGGCCGGCTGGCGATGGACGCCTCGCTGGGCGAACGGCTGCAGACCGCGCTCGACAACCTCGCCAAGGCCTCCGCCAGCCTGACCGGTTCGGAAGGCACCGTCGGCATGCTGCTCAACGACCAACGCGTCGCCGCCGACGTGCGCAGCGTCGTCAACGACCTGCGCGTGCTGGTCGGCAAGGCCAAGAACGGCGATGGCGTGGTCGGCAGGCTGTTCACCGACGAGCGCATGGGCCAGCAACTGGCCAGCGCGCTGGCCAACCTCGACACCTTGCTGGTCAAGGCGAACGACGCCGACGCCGGCATCGTCGGCATGCTGACCAGCGACAGGGCCAGCGCCGAGAACCTGCGGCTGGCGATCGCCAATCTGAAGGACGTCACCGACAGCCTCAATCGCAGCGAAGGCGCGATCGGCATCCTGATCAACGAC
>DAIMFJ010000189.1:5617-9761 GCA_036724695.1 Planctomycetota bacterium | reverse complement strand
ACCAGCAGCTTGCGCGCCCCGGCCGCCTTGGCGCGCGACAGTCCGTACAGCACGCGGCGTTTGTTGAACCACGGCGACTGGGTCGAGTTCATGTACTTCGGCGGCTTGAAGTCGCCGTCGCCGTCGCTGCCCGGTGCCCCTGGCACGATGCGACCACCGAACGCGACGACGCGACCGCGTTCGTCCTCGATCGGGAACATCAACCGGTACGCGTACGGCTCGCGGCCGTTCTTGAGCAGGCCGGCGTGCTCGAGGATCTCGCGCGGCAGCTTCTTGTCGGCGACGAACTTGCCGAGCGCCCCCGGCCGCGGGTGGACGCCGAGCCGCCACGGCACGATCGCCGCCGACAGGCCGCGCTGCTCGAGGTATGCGCGGGCGAGCACCCCTTCGTCGCTGCCCAGGCAGCGCTGGAAGAAGCCAGCGACCTCGGCCAGCACCAGGTACGGGTCCGGGCCCTTGGGGCCGCGCGGCGCGCCGGTCTGGAACACCCCCTCGAGCGACACGCCGGCCCGCTCTGCCAACACCTCCATGGCCTCGCGGAAGGTCAGGCCTTCGCGCTCCATCAGCCACGTGAAGGCGTCGCCGTTCTTGCCACAGCCGAAACAATGGAAGAACTGGCCGGTGCGGCTGACCGTGAACGACGGCGAGCGTTCGGCGTGGAACGGGCACAACGCCACCAGGTCGCGGCCGCGCGGCCGCAGCGGCAGGTAGCTCTCGACCAAGGCGACCAGATCGGTGGCCTCCTTGATGCGCAGTTTGGCTTCCTCGAAACGGTCCATCAGGCGAGTCAGTCGGGTCGGGCGGAATGTCGGGGCAGGCAGGTGGACTGCCAGCGCACGAGGCACCGACAGCGAACGGCAACCAGGCGATCGGCGGACGCCGGACCCGACAGTGGCTCGTCTGTCCCGCTCCCCGCAGCCGCTCCAGACCCGGCAAGCCACCTTACGGCGCCACGTATCTGGCGCAGGCAAGGCAGGTTGCAGATCCGGACCGGTCACGCGGAAGGGTACCCCACGCCAACCGGTCTGGTTGCGCCGAGGGCGACCGGCAGAGCTCGTTGCCGAGCGCCGCCGCAAACCACCGCAGTCCGTGGCAGACAGAGGGGTGCCCCGGGAATTCGGCGCAGCGCCTGCGCTGCCACCTGGCCCGAAACCACACCGCCACCTACCGTCCGATCGCCACTCGCCGCCCTGTGCTCCGGTGCCGCCTCAGCGGCCCGGCAGCGTCCGGGATGGTTGGTTTGGGGACCCGGGGCGCTGCGAAGTAGCGAACCTCGAAATGTAGCATGCTGTTCGTGGACGTCAACGACAAAGCCCGGAAATCCGGCGCCGAAGGCCCCAGCCAGGCACGGCTCAGGCACCGCCGGCCGCAGCGTCCCGGGCCGCCTGCCACAGTTCCTGGATCTGCGGAGGCGCCAACTGCTCGGCGCGTCGGCCGAGCAGCTCCCCCGACCAGTCCGGGTGGGCCACCAACCCCACCTCCGCGCAAGCCGCCGCCAGCGTGTGCCGCAGCACCTTGCGCCGCTGCTGGAACAGCCGCCGCACGAACGCAGCGAACTGCCGCCGCTCGGCCGGGGCTGCGGTCGCCAGTGGCGCGGCGTCGCGGCGATCGAGCTGCAGCACCGCCGAGACCACCTTGGGCCGCGGCCGGAACACCTGTGGCGACACGTCGCGCAGCAGCCGCACTCCGAACCCCGACTGGACCAGCACGCTCAGCCCGCCGTAATCCGGCGAACCGACCGGTGCGGCGACCCGCTGGGCCATCTCCTTCTGCACCAACAGGACGGCGCGCCGCGGCCAGACCGGCAGGGCCACCATCTCGGCCAGCAACGGCCCGGAGACCGCGTACGGCAGGTTGGCGACGATCGCAAAACCACCGCCGCGCGCGGCGGCCGCCGTCGCGGCTTCCGCCACCCGCGGGTGCAGCGAGCGGCCAGGCCCACCGAGGGCATCACCGGCGACCAGTTCGACGTTGGCACAGCTGGCCAATTCGGCGCTGGCGACCGCGAACAAACGCGCGTCGAGCTCGATGCCGACCACCTGGCCGGCGCGCTGGGCCAGCTCGCGGGTCAGGAAACCGAGCCCGACACCGATTTCCACGACCGTGTCGAGCGGCCCGACCTCGGCTTGCTCGGCCAGCCACCGGTGCAGCGACGGATCAAGCAGGAAGTTCTGGCCGAGCGTCGAACTGGGCTGGAAGCCAACCGCCTCCAGGCGCGCCCGGAACCCGGCGAACGGGTCGCGCTGGCTCAACTCAGCCACCTCCGCCGAGTTCCTGGTCCAGCCAGCGCGCCAGGGTGCCGGAGCGGCCGGCGATCTGCGGCCAGATGGCCTGCAGCACGGCCCGATGTCCGGCGCGGGCGACGAAGCGGCGCAACTGCTCACGATCGGCGGCGGTCGGCTCCTGGGGACTGGCTGCGAGGTCGGTCAACAGTTCGCGCGGCGTCATGCAGATCCGGACGCCGGTGCGAGCCCGGCGATCCCCCGCCGGCACCAGCTCGACCAGCTGCGACATCGGCGCCTGGAAATCCGCCCCCCAGACTTCGCGCGGTACGAACCGGCCGCCGAGCATGGCCGCCCAGGCTGGTGACACCAGGCCCCCAGGTCCGGTCCAGACGGCCAATGCAGGCAACGCCCGGGCGCGCGCGGCATTGCTCGTGTAGGCGCCGGGCGGATCGAGCACGGCGCCGAGCGGGTCGTAGGTGCGTTCGCGCAAACACCAGCTCAGCGGCACCGTCTCGGTCCACTCGCTGACGTTGCCGATCCAATCGTACGGTTGGCCCCCTTCGGGCCGCCGGCCGGATTCGAAGGCACCGACCGGCGTCGGCTCGCCCAGGCCGAGTTCGAGGGTGTTGGCGCGCGTCGGGTCGTCCTTGTTGCCCCACGGGTACCGGGTCCGGCCATCGCCGAGCGCGGCGATCGACCATTCGTGCGCGCGGGGCAGGCGCCCGTAGCGCCAGGCCGCGAACGCGCGCGCCTGGGTGAGGTCGACGTTGCCCATCGGCAGTACGGGATCGCCGGTCGGTGCGGTCGCGGCCACCGCCCGTCCCGCCGGGCTGGCGGCGAACTCGGCCCAGTCGCCGCGGGTCGCTTCGAACCGATCGACGAAGAGCTGCAGCTGGCGGCCGTCGACCAGACGATCGATCAGCACGAGATCGCGCAGCCCGCCGAGGCGACCACTGCGCCGCAGGACCAGCGGGGTGGCGTCGACCGGCTGCCCCTCCTGGCAACCAGCCAGGCCGAGCCCGATCGGCAACGCCAGGACCGCGGCCACTGCCCAGCACCAGGCACGACGCCACGCAGACAGGCACCGAGCGGATCTGCGCAGCGTCTGGGCCACCGGCTCAACGCTCGATCAGCAGGATCTCGACGCGGCGATTCTGCGCGCGCGAGCTGTCGTCGGTGTTGGGCACCGCCGGCAGGAACTCGCCGTAGCCGGCGACGCTGACCTGGGCGGCCGGCAGACCAACCGCCTTGATCAGGTGGTCGGCGACCACCATCGAGCGCTCGACCGACAGGCGCAGGTTGGTGCCCCATTGGCTGCGGGTGATCGGCGCGTCGTCGGTGTGGCCCTCGACGCGCAACCGGCGGCCGGCGAGCGTCTCGCGCAGCGACTCCAGGGTGCGTTTGCCCTCGGTGGTCAGCGCGTTGCTGCCCGACGCGAACAACACACTGCCTTCGACGCGGATCGCCATGCCTTCCTTGGTCTGCACGACACTGACGCCGCGCCGATCCACCTGCGGTCCGCTGGCGAGCAGTTCCTGCAGCTTCTTCTTCTGGGCTTCGATCCAATCGACGTCGGCGGCCCGGCCAGCGAGGCGCTCGTTCTCGGCGCGCAGCCGTTCGTTCTCGGCCGACAGCGTGCGCAGGCTGTCCGCCATGCCAGCGCTTTCGGCCCGCAACTTCTCGTTGGCGCCTTGCAGCTTGCGATGCGCCTCGGGACTCACGCAGGCGGTCGCCGACAACAGCGCCACCAACGTCCAGATCAACTTCATGGGAAACCCCCTCACACTGACGATTTCGAATGGACCGCGGCAGGCACCGACCGGTGGTGCCGCCAGCCGCCGCAGGGTAGCCGACGGTCGACCAAAAACAAACGGCGCACCCGCTGGCGGGCGCGCCGTGCAACCGCGCGAACGCGGTGG
>DAIMFJ010000189.1:2687-5437 GCA_036724695.1 Planctomycetota bacterium | reverse complement strand
CACGCAGCAGCGCGAGCACCGCGGCTCGGGCTACCTGCGCCGCTCGCTCACTTCTTCGCGAACAACGAGGTCAGGCCGCTGTCCTCGGGGTGCGCTTCCTTGGCCGCCGAGAAGCTGAGCAGGGCACCGTAGACCATCAGCAGGAAGCCGACGATCGCCAGGCCGGTGACCCAACCCGGCTCCTGCTTGGGGGCCGCAGCAACCGCGAGCAGCGTGTCCTCGTCGGAGATCTGCTCGGTGACCATGCCGGTGTCGTCCTCGAGCGAATCGGCGAACGACAGCTCGGCGTCGCCAGCGGCCTTGGCGCCGAGGGCCTTGATGTCGTCGCGGCGGAACTTCATCGAGTCGCCATCGCGGAACGCGCGGATCTCGCCTTCCGAGACCAGCTTCTTGAGCTCCTCGCTGCGCATCTTCAGTTCGCGCAGGGCCTTCTCGAAGGACAGGAAATCTTCGTTGTTGTCGGACACGGACTACCTCGTTGGCGTAGGCGCGGGGCGGCTGCGCGGCGCAAGAGAAGCCGAGCCGGCACCCACCTGGGGGAGAGTGGACGAAAAAGGAATCAGAGGGACTTGGGGCCGGACCAGGCCCGGGCAGGCACTGGTCGACGGTGGCGAATGTACCGCGCCGCAGCACGGAGAAAAGAGGCTACCGGCAACATCACCGCCCGGTACCACCGGAGCGGCGGGTGGGTCGCCAGCCGCCCCCACTCAGCGGCTGCGGCCCGGTTCGAGGCCGGTCGACACTTCGCTGGTGCCACTCTTGCGCTCCTCGAACATGCGCCGCAACTCGCGGTAATCGTACTCGCTGCGGTCGTTGTACTTCTCGAGCTGCAGGTCGAGGTCGATGCGGCGCGCCCCGACCAGGATCACCCGCCGGCCTTCGGTCGAGCCACCGCGCGCTTCGTAGACCGCCAACTGCCGGTTCTTGGTGTCGACCAGGTACAGCACCGAGGTGCCGACCCCGTAGCTACCGGTCACGGCCAGGAAGTCGCCCCCCATCGAAGCCTGGCCGTTGCCGTCTTCGAGGTAGACGGTCGGCGGCGCGGCGTCGGGAGCGGTCGTTCCCGGCTGCGGCTTGGCCGGCCCCGGATTCACCGGGCCACGCCCCTGCGCGGCGAGCGGCTGGCTGCCCAGCAGGTCGGCGGGCCCGGCGAAGCGCTCGGCGGGGAACTGCGGGTCGGGGTCGGACCAATGGGCACCGCGCAGGGCCGCGGTCGACCATTGACCGGCGACGAAGGCGACGCCGAATCCGGCGCCGAGGGCGAACAGCGAGAACCAGGCTTTCATGGGGTCGGGGGAGCACCCGGTTGGGTGCCTGCCGCATGCTAGCGGATTTGCCGCACCGCCGCGAACCCCCCGGTCCGCAAGAACGCCAGGACCGCGCGGATCGCCGCCGGATCCGTGGTGATCGCCGTATGCCCGACCGGCAGCTGCAGGTGGTCCGTGGCGCCCTCGAGCCGGGCCTCGAACACCCCCACCGTACCGTCGTCCGGCCCCGGGATCGCCGCGCTGCCGTTCAAGACCGGCGCGATCGACCCGGCGAGCGTGCCCACCGCACCGGGCAGCACGAGCGGCCGGCGGTGGAATGGGTCGCCCGGCGACAACTGCAGCGCGCCCGTGTCGCCCATCGCCCAACGGAACAGGAACCAGCGCTTGCGCAGGTCGGCGAGCACCGCGCCGCGGTGCGGCACGGCCAGGTGCACGCAGCGGCTGGGTTCGAACGCCCCCGGGCTGCGCAGGTACTCGTGGATCACCAGCCCGCCCATCGAATGGCCGACCAGGTACAGCTCGTCCCACGGCTGCGCCTGCCAGGCGGCCTGCAGAGCCGCCCGCAGCCGCCCGGCGTGCGCCTCGAGCGGCGCCGCGTTGCTCGGGTAGTCGAACGCCAGCGTCGCATAGCCGTGCGCGGCCAGCGTGCGTTCGAGCCGCCCCAGCGAGGCGCTGGTCCGGAACATGCCGTGCACCAGCACGCACAGCCGCCGTCGGCCATCGGCAGGAACGGCGAACTCCGGTGCAGTGATGGCCGGGCCGAGGTTGAGCAACCAGTCGTACGGGCGCGCCACCGGCACCTTGGCCAGGATCAGCAGCCCATGGCCGAGCGCCAAGACCAGTCCGACCACGCCCAGCCAACGCCAGCGGCGGCGCATGTCAGGCTTCCACGACGACGGCGGGAGCGCCGCTGTGCAGGCGCGGCGCGAACGGCAATTCGCGCAACACCGTGGCTTCGTGCGCCGCGAGCTGCTGCCAGCGTGCGACGACGTCGTGGCCACCGAGCTGCAGCGCCAGTTCGCCGTACAGACAGCCGTGGCGCGCCTCGGCGGCCACCAGGTCGGCGTAGAAGTCCGCCAACTCGCGGTCGGCGGTCGCGAACGCCGCGGCGAGCAACTGCATGCGTTCGCCGGAGCGGGCCTCGACGATCGCGCCGACCAGCAGTTCGTCGACCAGCCGTTCGGGCATCGTCGTGCGCACCGCCTGCTTGAGCCGCTCGGCGTACGCCGACGGCCGCTGTGGCCCGAAGTCGCGGCCCCGTCGGCCGAGCAGCTTGTGTGCGCGCTCGAAATGCAGCAGTTCCTCGCGGGCCAGCGCCGACAGCTCACGCTGCCGGCCGACGCCCGCCGGCAGCCGGAACAACAGGGCCAGCGCCGCGCTGGCGGCCTTCTTCTCGAGATGGCACTGCTCGAGCAGCAGTTCGTCGCGATGCGGCAGTTGCGCCACCGCCCAGCGGGCGTCGGTGACGTAGGGCAGGGCGAC
>DAIMFJ010000189.1:0-2677 GCA_036724695.1 Planctomycetota bacterium | reverse complement strand
AACCTCGAGCATCGACCACCAACGGTAGCGGATCAGCGCTCGCCGCGCAGCACCGCCTCGACGGCAGCGCTGGCCGCCGGCGCATCGCGCACCGTCGGCTGGTGCCACGACGCGTCGAGCCGCAGGCGTTCGCCGTCCCATTCGAACACCAGCACCTGCGCCCCATCCCCAGCCGGCCGCGGCACGGCGACGACGACCCGCCCGGCCGCGGCGGCGCCGGCCCACGGGGCGCGGTCCAGCACCGTGCGGTAGTGCCCGGCGACTGCCTGGGCGGCGAGGGTCTCGGCGTCGAGCCGGCGATCGAGCAAGGCGAGACGCTGGTCGAGCCGTGCGCGGTGCGCCGCGGTGGTGCGGGCGGCGAACGCCGCGAGGTCGCCCGTCTGGCACGCCGCGTCGACGGCCGCCGCCGCCGCGCGGACCGTGCCGAGCGCACGCTCCGTGACCGGCCCATCGCTCGGTGGCAACGGCTGCAGCGCATCGCTCCGCACGGCCCACCAACCGGCCGCCAACGCCACGGCGATGGTCAGCCACCAGGCACTGCGTTCATGGCCCATAATGCACCTCGGTCGTGCCGGCGCGGAAGCGCACCAGCGTGCCTCCGGCCGCCGCTGCCGCGCGAGCCGCGGCGTCGGCGAACCGCAGTTCGTCGTCCGGCACCAGTTCGCCGTTGTCGATCCGCACCGGCCGGGGCCCGCCGAGCACCGCCGTGTACGGCAGTTCGGGTGGACGCTCGGGATCGGGTGCCGTGACCAGCTGCAGCACCCGTCCGGCAGCCGAATACTCACAGCGGCGCAGCGGTGCCGAGGTCGCCACGACGTGCGGCCTGCTGCCGCCGGCGTCGCGGCCGGTGCGCACCCGGTAGGTGCCAGGCACGTCGGGCAGCCGCACCGTGCGGCCGTCGTGGTGCGCCCAGGCGACGTCGTCGACGAACACTTCGTCGAACGGCTGCGCGAACGTCACCGACGGCACCGCCAGCCGACTCGGTTGCAGCACGCGCACCGTCGCCGTCGTCGCCCCGACCTCGCGCAGGGCCACGACCTGCAACGCACCGGGCCCCGGCCGCGTGCGCTGCAAGAGGCTCGCGCCCGTGGCGATCGCGACCTCGTCGCCCGGCAGATGCACGACGCGCAGGTAGGCCAGGTCCACCAGCCGTTCTCGCGGACCATCACCGGGGTGCGCGCCCCCCCCGCCAGCCGCACGGCCCGCGTCCAGGCCATCGGCAGGTCATGGGTCAGCAGGGCCTCGCGGCCGTCGGCGAGGTCGAGTTCGGTCGGGCGTTCGAGCGCGGCACCGAGCGCACGGGCGTGGCTGCGCCAGCGCAGACCGTGCCCGCGCGGCACGAACAGGAACATCACCCGCGTCTCGGCGCCCGGTTCGGGCGCGCCGTGCAGCTGCAGAGCGCCCGCGGCGAAGGCGAAGCGTTCGTACCGCGGCAGCAACAAGGGTGCCACCACCAGGTCGGGCACGCCATCGGCGTCACCGGCCAGCACGAACGGGCTGCGCAGTTCGCTGGCCGCTTCGTCGGCGGCGGCCAACCGCACGTACGCCGGCAAGGCGAAGGTGCGCTCGACCCGCAGGTTGCGCACCGCGCGTTCGCAGCGCACCGCCAGCAGGAAGCCCGGCTGGTCGGCGAGCATGCGGAAGTCGAGTTCCTCGTGGTGGTAGCTGGACGCCGAGCGTTCGCGGAGCGCGGCGCACACGCCGCCGCGTTCGCGCACGCTGGCTTCGGCGCCGACGTCGCCGCGGCGCAGCAACCGCAGCTGGTCGACCGCCACCATGCCACCGAGCGCGGCTTCGACGACCAGCCGCCGTTCGCCGGGGCTCGCCGCGTGCACCGGCAGCGACAGGCGGATCGGCGCCTCGCCGACCGCGAACGGGGCGCTGTGCAGCAGGGCGCCGTCGAGCCGGATCGTGCACAGGCCGCGCTCGTCGACGGCGCGCGCCACCAGTTCGAGTTCGTGGTACCCGGCTTCGACCGGCACCAGCACCGTGTAGGCGGCGGCTGGACCGCCGGCGGTCAACACCACCGGTTCGCGACGCGCGCTCAGCAGATCGAAGACGCTGCGCCGCGCCACGTCACCGATCGGCCTGGCACCGGAGAGGCGGGTGCGCAGCAAGGCCGGACTGAGCGGGATCGCGGCGCCGGCGTCGAACCGGGCCAGGCCCAGCGGGTCGTAGGCGAGTGCGCCGCCGCTGCCGAGCAGCCGCAGCCAGTTGTTCTGCAGCGTGTGCACGGCCGCGGGGGCCGGCGCGGGGTTCGCGAACGCCGCCGGCAGGCCCGGTTCGAGCTGGGCGACGGCCGCGCGCAGACCGCCTTGACCGGTCGCCGCCAACGGCATCGCCAGGGCCGCTCGCAAGCCTTCGGTGCCCAGCGCAAGCACCTAGGCCGCGGTGGCCGCGCCCAGGCTGGCCGGGTCGTGCGCGCGCCACCAGGCCGCCGGCCCCTGCCCCAGGCGGGGCCGCAGGAAGTCGTGCGCCTGCCGCACCAGCCAGTCCGGTTCGGCGCCTTGCCAGGGGGACATTCGGCCGTCGCGGCGCGCCGCCGCGGGTCGGGCCCTGGCCTCGAGCACGGCGAGCCAACGCCGCGCCCGGCCGTCGTCGTCCCGCCAGCCGGCCGCCGCGCCACCGACCGGCACGCCGCGTGGTGCCCCGTCGTCGGCGTCGCCCGCCCCCGGAC
>DAIMFJ010000188.1:0-9774 GCA_036724695.1 Planctomycetota bacterium | reverse complement strand
CGGGCTGACCGTCACCTGCGCCTTGTCGCCGCTGGTCGCGGACCTGTACCCAGGTTTTGGTGCGGCGCACTTCCTCGTACATGCGCTGCACGAGCTGGTCGACGTTGTCGCGGCGCCAGTCGTCGCGGGCGAGCTTGCCGCCGCGGCGCTGGTAGGCGGCGAACGACGCGTCGTCGGGGAACGGCAACTTCTTCTCCGGGTACGGATAGAAGTAGTCGTCGATGTGCACGCCGTCGACGTCGTAGCGGCGGACCACGTCGCGCAGCACCTCGACGAACTGGTCGGCGGCGCGCGGCAGACCCGGGTCCATCCACTGGTACGAGCCGTACTTGACGCACAGGCCCGGATCGCGCACCAGGACGTGGTTCTTGGCCGGCTTCGACTTGCCGGCCGGATGCGCGGCGCGGTACGGGTTGAACCAGGCGTGCAACTGCAGGCCGCGTTGGTGGCAGCGTTCGATCACGTACGCGAGTGGATCCCAGGCCGGGCTCGGCGCGCGGCCCTGGGCGCCGGTCAGCCACTCCGACCACGGTTCGAGCGTCGAGGCGTAGAACGCATCGCCGCTGGGACGGACCTGGAAGACCAGCGCGTTGAGACCGAGGTCGGCAGCGCGGTCGACGATCGCGTCGAGTTCGGCCTTGGCCGCGGCGGTCGGCAGGCCCTTCTGGCTCGGGAAGTCGATGTTGTCGACGGTGGCGACCCACGCCGCGCGGAATTCGCGCCGCAGCGGCGGCGGTGGGTTCGTCGGCGTGGCGGTGCTGCGGGTCGCCGGCGGCGGGGTCGCCGCGGTGGCTTCGGCCGGCGGGCCGTTTTCGGCAGCTGCCGGGTGGCTCGCCGAACCCTGGGCCGTCACCGGGCTGCCGCCGGGTTGCAGGCGCTGGTTGGGCAGGCAGGCGGCGAACAGCAGGGCGAGCGCTGCGAATGCGAGGCTGGAGGTCGGCTGGAGGCGGCGCATCGACGGGTTCGGGTCGGTTCTGGTTCGGTGGTTGGGTGGCTGGGCGGCGCGGCGTATCATCGCTGCCCCAACCGGTCCGGCGAAGTCCGCTCGGGCCGATTTACCAGAGAACCAACATGAACAAGATGCTCGTCGTGGGGGCCATGGCCCTCTCGTTCGTCGCCTGCAGCAAGGAAGCTGCGGCGACGCCTGCCGCGCCGGCCAACGGTGCGCCGGCGGCCAACGCTCCGGCTGCTGCCGGCACGGTCGCCAAGTTCGACTTCGGCAAGGACATTTGAGGGGGCTGTGTCACCGCCGTGCGCGGTGCGCTGTCCGGGGTCCCCGGGGTCGCCAACGTCAACATCAAGGCCGGCTCCGACCCGAACTTCACGGTCGAGTACGACGCCAGCAAGGTCAAGCCCGAGGACCTGCTGAAGGCGATCCAGACCAAGGAGCCGCAGGTCAAGCTGAAGACCTGATGGCCTCCGGCCGGCGCAGGTCCTGACCTGCGCCGGCACCGGCAAGCCGCGCTGCCGCGCCCGAAGATGCGCCGCCAGCAGCGCGCGCGTGCGAAAGTCCCGCGCCGCCGCTACGTTCGGCGGGCTGGCCCGATGAGCACGTTCTTCAAGACCCTGGTCCTGGCCTTGGCCGGGACGATCCTGATCTTCTACGGCGTCGGCATGCTGCTTGCCGACCGCTGGTACGTCGAGACCACCCGCACGGTGCCGGCGCCGGTGACCAAGGTGGTCCCGCTGCTCGGCAACTTCGCGACCTGGGCCGACTGGTCGCAGATGAATGCCAACCTCGGGCCCGAGACGACCCGCGAGGTGACGGGCCAGCCCGGCACGGTCGGGCACCAGATCACCTGGCGCGGGGCGCAGGGGCACGCGCGCCTCGTGCTGGCGGGAGTCGCCGACAACCGCCTGCAGTACGAGTTCTGGCGGCAGGCGCCCGGGGAAACGGCGGCCGCCTTGCGCGGCCACGGCAGTGTGCGTTGGGAGGCCGTGCCCGGCGCCAGCGCGGACACCACGGCGACCGAGGTCACCTGGCGCGACGACGGCACCTGGGACAACCTGGCCGGTCGCTGGATCGGTTGGTTCGGCGCGCTGCAGGAACGCATGCGGCAGATCCAGACCAGCAGCCTGACCGGTCTGGAAGCCGCCGTCGCCAAGTAGCCCGCCCGATGGGGCTGGGACTGGCACCGGCACGACCGATCGCCGACGATGCCGGACGATGCAGACCCTGGCAGGTGGCGCGCTGCGGAGTGCGGCTTTGGCAGCGCTCGGGGCGGTGACGGCCCTGGTGACGGCCACCTTGCCGATGGCACGCCTGCGCGGCCAGGACGAGGCGCCGCGCAATCGCATGGCCGAACAGACGTCGCCGTACCTGCGCTCGCACGCCGCGCACACCGTGCATTGGCAACCGTGGGGCGACGCCGCGTTCGCGCGCGCGCAACGCGAACAGAAGCCGGTGTTCCTGTCGATCGGCTATTCGGCCTGCCACTGGTGCCACGTGATGGCCAAGGAGAGTTTCGCCGACGGCAAGATCGCCGCCCTGCTCAACGAGCACTTCGTCTGCATCAAGGTCGACCGGGAGGAACGACCCGAAGTCGACGAGCTGGCGATGGCGGCGGTGCAGGCGATGGGCCAGCAGGGTGGCTGGCCGCTGTCGGTGTTCCTGACCCCGCAGCGCCAGCCGTTCTTCGGCGGCACGTACTTCCCGCCCGCGGACCAGCATGGCCGGCCCGGCTTCCGCCGCGTGCTCGAACACCTGGCGAAGGTCTGGCGCGAAGATCGCGCCTCGATCGAGACCGGCGCCAAGGAGCTCGCCGACCACCTCGCCAAGGCGCTGGCGCCGGAATTGCCGCCCGGCGAACCGACCGCCGAGCTGCTGGCCGCCGTGCTGCCGGCGGCCGAGGCGAGCTTCGACGCGCAGCATGGTGGGTTCGGCAACCCGCCGCGGTTCGCGCCGAAGTTCCTGTCGGCGAACGAACTGGTCGTCCTGCTGGCGCTGCCCGGCGAGCGGGCGCAGGAACTGGCCACCGCGTCGCTCGAGGCGATGCAGCAAGGCGGCATCCACGACCAGCTCGGCGGCGGCTTCCACCGCTACAGCACCGACCGCGCCTGGCGCGTGCCGCACTTCGAGAAGATGCTGTACGACAACGCGCAGCTCGCCGAGGTCTACCTCGACGCGTTCCTGCGCACCGGCGACGGCACGTTCGCGAGCACGGCGGCGAGCACGCTCGACTACCTGTTGCGCGAGCTGCAGGGGCCGCACGGCGCCTTCCACGCGGCCCAGGACAGCCAGAGCGACGGCGAAGAGGGCCGGTTCTTCGTGTGGACCCGCGCCGAGTTCGATGCCGTGCTCGAGGACCAGGCGGCCGCTGCGGCTGGCTGGTTCGGCGTCCAGCAAGAAGGTCCGTTCGACGGCACGAACGTGCTGTACCGCGCGCAACCGACCCCCGGCGAACTCGGCCTGCGGCGCGAACAGGCCCGGGAGCGGCTGTTCGCTGCGCGGGCGCAGCGGACCGCGCCGGCCGTCGACGACAAGGTGATCACCGCCTGGAACGCGCTGGCGATCCGGGCGCTGGTCAAGGGTGGCCTGGTGCTCGGCGAACGGCGCTACCTCGACGCCGCCGCGCGCGCCGGCGCATTCCTCCGCCAGGAACTGGTCGTCGCCGGTCGCGCCCGGCGCGCGTGGCATTCGGGGCAGGCTCCGGTGCCCGGCTTCCTCGAGGATCAGGCCGGGCTGGCGTGGGCGATGTTGAGCCTGTTCGAAGCGACCGGCGAGGCCAGCTGGCTGCGCGCGGCGCGCGAGCTGCTGACCGTGCTGGTCGCCGACTTCGGGGCCGCGGACGGCAACTTCTTCCTGACCGCCGCCGACCACGAAGCGCTGGTCGCGCGCAGCCACGGCACCAACGAGACGGCGATGCCGTCCGGCGCCGCGCTGGCTGCGCAAGCCCTGCTGCGCGCCGGACTGCTGCTCGGCGACGAAGCCCTGTACGAGCGCGGCGTCGCGGTGCTGCGCGCCAACCACACGCTGCTGCAGCAGGCGCCGTTCCAGTTCGCATCGTTGCTCGCAGCACTGCAGTTCCACGTCGCCGGCCCGCGCGAAGTGGTGGTCGCCGGCGAACCCGACGATCCCCGCACGCTGGCCTTGCTGGCGGCAGTGCGCACGCGCGTGCCGGCCCATCGGGTCGTGGCGCTGGTCCACGCGGGCAACCGCGCGGCGTTGACCGGACTGTCGCCGCTGTTCGCCGACAAACTGCCGATCGACGGTGCGCCGGCCGCCTATGTGTGCCAGCGCGGCGTCTGTGCCGCGCCGGTGCGTACGCCCGAGGAATTGGCGCGGTGCGCGACGTGCGCACCTTCGCGGCGATCGTCGCCGGCACCGAACCGGTGCACGTGGTCGCCAGTGACGCGCGGCATCTGGCCTTCCTGGCGCCGCGGCCGGCCCGGCCCGGCCACGTCGTCGTGGTGACCAAGCAGGTGGTCGACGGCGTGTTCGACCTCGACCCGGCCGCCCACGCCGCGCTGTGGGCGTTCGTGCACGAGGTGGGCCGCACCCTGCGCGAGCGGCTGCCGTGTGCGCGGGTCTGCGTCAGTGTGATCGGCTGGGTCGTGCGCCACGCGCACGTGCATCTGGTGCCGACCGATGCACCCGGCCAGGTGCCCGGACTGGACGGCGAACCGCTGCCCGAAGCCGAACAGCGGCAGCTCGCCGCGCGGCTGCGGGGCGCATGAGCCGCTCAGCAGGCGTGGCGGCGGCTGTCGGCGAACACGTCTTCGCCCTCGGCGGTCTTCAGGTAGTCCGCGAAGGCGCGCACGAACCAGTCGAGTTCGTCGGCGACCTCGGTCGACAGTTCGTGGCGGTGTTGGGCGGTGCCGACGCGCCGGCCGAGGTCGGCGAACGGCGGGATGCCGAGCAGGAAGGCCGGGAACCGCTCGTCTTGGACCGGCGGTTCGGCCAGCGCCGCGAGGCGACCCAGCCAGTCGCGCTGTTCCTTGGCGTGCAGCGTGGCCAGGTCGCGGCGTTCGGCGAGCGGGATCGCGCGCGGATCGGCGAGGAAGTCGTAGGTGTCCATCGGCATCTCCTGGGCGGCCGAACCTCGGCGCGCCGTCGTGCGGTTGCTGATCGGCCCTTCGCAGCGCAATCTTGAGGCCGGCGATGCGCAAACGACCCAGTCCGACCCGGCCCTTCGAACCCGACGACCCCGACGCGTGGCGGTTGGCGGTCGCGGCGGGGCCACCTGGGGTCTATGTGCAGAACGCGCTGGCCGCCGGCGAAGGCAGCGGCCTGCTCCTGCTCGCCGACGACCAGCCGACCGGGCTCTGCTGGTTCGGCGAGCGGGGCAACCTCGTGGTGCTCGCCGACGGCCACGATCCGCAGGTGGTCACCGCCGCGGTGCTGGCCGCGGCGACGCCGTTCCGGCTGGCGCTGGGCCCGGCGGCGGTCGTCGACAGCCTCGCCAAGGCCTCGGCGCGGCGCAACCTGGTGCTGCGCGACCAGCTGTACTGCCACGGCACGGCCGCCACGGCCGCCCGCCTGCCGTTGGTGGCGGCGGTGCGGGTGGCGGAGCGCGGCGACCGCGACCGGCTCGCCCAGGCGACGCTGGACCTGAACGCCAGCGACCTCAACGTCGACCCCAGGCGCGTCGACCGGCGCTGGTTGCGCGATTCGATCGACGAACGGCTGGGGGCGGGCACGACCCGCGTGCTCGGGCCGGTCGGTGCGATCGCCGGCAAACTCGACCTCGGCAGCGACGGGCCCGGCGGCATCGTCGTCGAGGGGGTCTACACGTTCCCCGAGGCGCGCGGGCGTGGCATCGCCAGTGCCCTGGTGGCAGCGGTGCTGGCCGCCGCGCCCGGCGACGTCTGCCTGCACGTCGCGGCGCAGAACCGGCCAGCGCAGAGCGCGTACCTGCGGGCGGGTTTGCAGGTGTCCGGCCGCTGCCGGCTGTTGCTGCTCGCCTGACCGGCGTCAGCGGAATGCGAACGCCAGTTCGGGCCCGAGCAACGGGTGCCGCGCCCGTTCGCGCAGCCGGCAGCGCAGCAGTTCCTGTTGCAGCGTCGTGCGCAGCGTCTCGGCTTCGGCGGTGCGGCCCATCGCCCAGAGGCACCGGGCCAGCAGCGTCTTGACCAGCGGCGAGTCCGAGCTGCGTGCCGCCCGCGAGATCGCGGTGTACTGGTCGGCGAGTTCGCCGCGCAGTTCGTGCGCGTAGGCGGCGAGCAATTGGCCGAACACGCTGTCGCCGCCGCGGCCGAGCTGGCGTTCGGCGGTCTCGGCGCGTTCGCCGGTGCGCTGCACCTCGAGCAGGCCGGACAGGAACGCGATGGTGTCGGCGACGGCCGGCGCCGGTCGCTGCTGCTGCAGCGTCGCCAGGATCGGCAGCAGGTCGGCGCCGCCGCCGAGTCGGATCAGCACGATGCCGGCCTCGGCGAGTTCGCCGGCGCGCTGGTCGAGCACGCTGGCGTGGCCGGTCAGCCAGACGAAGTCGTCGTGCAGCAGCCGCCGCGCCTCGGCGTCCTCGCCGCGCAGCAGCGCGTGCGCGATCTGCATGCGCCGCAGGTCGTGCAGCTGGGGCGCACCGTCGTTCGCCAGTTGGTCGGCGAGCTCGGTCAGCTCGCGGCGCAGGCGTTCGTGGTCGCCGGCCGTGTAGAGCGCGATCGCCTGCGGCACGATGCGCGCCGTCGCCGGCAGCCGTGGCGCGGCGCGGTCGAACGCGGCCACCGCGGCCTTGGCGTCGCCGCTGGCGAGCGCCGCCCAGCCCAGGTGGTACCAGGCCAGTCCATGCTCGGGTTCGCTGGCCGTGACGGCGCCCAGTTCGCGGCGGGCGAGGGCGAACTCGCCGAGGAAGTTGGCGGCCAGGCCGAGCGTCAGGCGGGCTTCGAGGTCGTACGGGCGTTCGCCGGCGAACACCTCGGCCAGCGTGCGCAGTTCGCGGTCGTGGTCGGGGGCGTTGGCGGGGCGGGCCGAAGCGCGGGCCAGCAGCAGGGTGCGGGCCAGGCGGTGCTGGCGGGTCGGCGTCAGCCGACCGGTGTACGCCAGGGCCTCGGCGGCGATCCGCGCGGCGTCGTCGGGGCGCGACAACAGCAGATGCGTCGTCGCGACCCCGTCGAGGATCGCCGGGCTGCCGCCGTCGCGGGCCCGGCAGCGGGCGAACAGGCGGGCGGCGCTGGTCAACGCCCCGTCGGCGAGCAGCCGTTCGGCGTCGGCGAAGGTGTCGACGACGGTGGGTTCGGCAGCCAGGGCAGCGGTGACCGGGATCGGCGGTGCGGTGACCTCGCCGAGCGCTTCGCGGGCGGTGCGGGCCAGGGTGTCGATCGCCTGGCCGAGCTGGCCGGCAGCGACCGCGGCGCCGCCGACCGCCAGTCGCGCGCTGCTGCGTTCGAACCAGGCGGCCAGGCGGTTGCCGTCCGGGTCGACCACCAGCCGCAGCACGGCGGCGTCGGCGGGGGGCCGGTCGGGCAGCCGCCGGACTGCGAACCGGGCCGATTGGCCGACCGCTTCGCGCCACAGCGGGGCGACCGCGCGCCACGGCAGGTCGTCCGGAGCACTGACGGCCAGGTACAACACGGTGCCGGCTGGCAGGTCCTCGACGACGGCCACCGGCGGTCGGGCTGGCTCGGGGGCAGGCGCCACCGCGCAGCCGGCCAGGGCCAGGCCTAGGGCGAGAGGGCCGACGGAGGAGCGCCTGGACATGGCGCCCAGCTTCTCCGCTGGTGAGCTCGGGCTCAACGTCCGGGTGCGATCCTGCCGATGGCAAGGGCGTGATCCCACGCATGCTGACGATGTTGGTGGTCGGTTCGGCGCTGCTCGCGCAGACGCCGTCGACCGGAGGCCAGCGGCCGACCGGCCAGGGCAGCTCGGGTGGCCAGAGCGGCTTGCAGCCGGTGGCCTACGACAAGAACGGCTGGCCGATCGTGCCGAGCAGCGTCGGCCAGCGGCCGGCGTTCCTGAATCCCCCGCGGCAGGTGGTCGAACCTGCCCCGCGAGCGGTCGAGCCGGCTGCCGGGCAGCCGCCTGCACCGCTCGGTGAAGGTGCCGCGTCGGCAGCGGCCGGTCCGGCAACCGCACCAGCCGCAGGCCGCACGATCGCCTCGGGCATGGACTTCGGTTCGCCGCTGCTCGAGGTCTACCAACGGGTGCGCGCACCAGGTGCGTTCCGCGCCCTCGGCGGCCGGTCCTTGCGTTGGGCGCTGACCGTGCACGGCCCGCAGGGCGAGACGGTCGGCACGCGCGAGCTGACGCATCTGGTCGATTGCAGCGCGCCGACTCGCGACCGCCTCGAGTTCGACGATGGGCGGGTCTACGGGCGCGATGGCGTGACGGTGTTCGCGGCGCGGCAGGGCCTGCCGTGGCCGACGCTGGTCGAGAGCGCCACGGTCGAGCTGGAACTGTTCGCGTTGCACGCCCGGTTGCCGTGGCTGTTCGCCGATGGGCGCGAGTACGTCGTGCTGCGCCGCGACCGCCAGACCCGGCAGGGCCGCAGCGTGCTGGCGATCGAACTCGAGCGGGTGCCGGAGACGGAGCGCGACCGCATCGGGCCGGTGGCCGAGGGAACCGTGCGCGACCGCTTCGAACTGATCTACGACGCCACCACCGGCGAGCCGGTCGAGGTCGTGCACTGCTACGCGAACGGCAAACAGACCCGCCGCGCGCGGCTCGAGGACTGGCGCGAGGTCGAAGGCGTGCGCATGCCGTTCCGGCGCGTCTACGTCGACGGATCGGGCAAGCCGACGACGACGCTGGAGCTGCGCACGGTGCTGCCGGCGGTGGTCGGCGAGCGCACGTTCCGGCTCTGAGCTGCTGCTTCCGCGATTCTCCGCGTCGTGCGTGGATTCGCCGGTTGCGAAGCGGAAGTAGGAGATCAGAGGCAAGTCAGCGCCTGCGGCCTCTTCTGGTCGTCGCGGAAGCGACGACACAACCTCTGGTTGCGGCCGCAGGCAGCGCTGAGCTGCTGCTTCCGCGCTGCTTCGCGGCGTGGGCGACTGGCTCAGAGTCTGAGAGAGAAACCTCTCGAAGGCACTGTGCGGCCGCGAAGGCGGCCGCCAATCGGCAATCTGAGAGGCCGTATAATGATCTCTTCTCGGCCTCTCAGTCGAACTTCGCGCCGGCGGCGATCCACTGCCGCAGCGTCTCGAGTTCCTCGACCGTCGGTTGCGGCTTGCCTTCCGGCGGCATGTGCTCGTCGTCGTCGAGCGGCAACAGGCAGCGGGTCAGCAGCGGACTCTCGTCGGGTTTGCCGGCGACCACGACCGGGCCGTTCTCGCCGCCCTTCTGGATGCCCTCGATCGTGGTCAGCAGCAGCTCGCCCTTCTGCTTGTCCGGGTTGTGGCAGCTCGTGCAGGTGCGCTCGAGCAGCGGCACGATCAGACGCTGGTAGTCCGAAGCGACGGCTGCCGCGTCGGGCGGTGGCACGGTGGGCGTTGCCCCGTTCGCCGGCGCGGGGTCGGTGGGCGGTGCTGGGCTGGCCTTCGCCTTCTGCAGCGGCGCGAACAGGAAGTCCTTGCCGTGCGTCAGCGTGCCGCCGAAGTGGCCGGCAGGCACCATCACGCCGAGCGCCGCCAGCAGGCAGAGCCGGAACGGCGCGCGCGCGCCGAACCCGGCCAGGATCGCGGCCACCAAGGACAGCGCCGCCAACGCGACGCCGGTCCACTGGTGCAGCGTCAGCGTGCGGCCGCCGTAGTCGCCGGTGCCCGCGAGCACCCAGCCGCTGGCCGCCGCCGCGGCGCCGCTGAGGGCGGCCAGCCACGCGAGCACGAGGATCGCACCGCGCGGCGGCGCCTTGCGCAGTGGCGCGCGCTGGATCCCGAACAGATGCGCGGCTTCATCGCCGC
>DAIMFJ010000187.1:0-9828 GCA_036724695.1 Planctomycetota bacterium | reverse complement strand
AGCGCCTCGCGTTCGGCGCGCGTCGTCGCCAGTGCCGCGACGACGTCGAGCCAGGTGGCGCGCAGGCGCTGGTGCGCCGCTTCGCGCTGTTCGCCGGCGGCCGCCGCCAGCCCGTGCTGCAGCAGCGGCATCGTCAAGGTCGCCATCACGTCGACGCCACCACCCAGCAGCGGCAGCTCCGGGCCGATCATCAGGGTCGGCCACTGGGCGCGCACCGCGGCGCGGAACTCGGCGTCGGCGACGACGAACTGCGCGGCCGCGAGGCTGACGTCGGGCCGGCCGCGCAGCAGCTGCGCGTCGAACAGGCTGGGGTCGGGCAGATCCCACTCGCCGTGCACGCAGACGACGTCGACCTCGGCCCCCAGACCGAGCAGCCGGCGCAGCCGGGCCTGGTTGGCGAGCCGGTCGCTGGCCAGCGCTTGCCGTTCGGCGGCCAGAGCGGCGCGGCTCGCCGTCAGGCTCTGCACGTCCTTGGCGGTCGCCAGCCCGGCGGCGGCGAACGCCGCGCCGTCGACCTCGCAGCCCGGCACGTCGAGTTCGGCCAACGCGCGATCCACCGCGAACGTCTCGAGCAGTTCGCCGTGCACGCGCCACACCGCTTCACGCACCGCGACCAGCGCCGCGGTGGCCTTGGTGGCGTCGACGCCTTGGGCGCCGCCGCGCGGCCCACTGCCGAGCAGGGCCACCGGATCGAGCATCAGCGCCAGCATCTCGGTGCCGCTGCGGTACTCGGCAGCGAGCATCAGCGGTTGGACGACCGCCGCTGCGGCGCGCTGTTCGGCGAGAGCGGCCAGGATTTCCGGGTTGCGCTGCAGCGCCAGCAGGTTGGCCTGGTCGAGGGACAGCGCACCACCGGGATGGTCGGCGGTGGCGGCGATCACCGTGGCGACGCTGACGTCGCTCGGGGTGTAGGTCGTGCACGCGGACAGCGTGCCGAGGAGGAGGATCTGCAGACGGGAGCTGGCCATCGGTCGGGCCTCGCAGCGGAACGGGTACGGGGACGGAGCGACGGCGGTGCCGACGCTCGACGATGCCGCGCGGTGGCGCGGCCCGGTCCGGCGGGCTCAGATCAACAATTGGATGGCGCGGCGCAGCGCGGTGCGGCGATCCGGGCCGGGTGGCCCGGTCCCGAACGGGTGCGCGGTGGCGCTCACGACGCTGGCGAGCGGTGTCGGCAGCGCGATCGGCAGCACGGCCAAGAGCGGCGCGTCGACGTCGAGATCGAGCGCGCGCGGCAGCGGGCCGTTCTCGAGGTCGATGTCGACCGCGAAGCAGCAGCCGCCCGAGCAGCCGACCGCGCTTTGGTTGGTTGGGTTCGCCGGTGGTTCGCTCGCCGACCCTTCGGCATCGCCGGCGCCGCAGTCTGCAGTCCCGTGCGCACAGCAGTCGTGGTGTTCGACCGCCTTGGTGGCGGCTGCGCAGCACGGCCGCGGCCCACTGTCGAACGTCGCCGCCTCGGCGCGTTGGGCGTGTCGGCACACGTGCAGTGTACGCTGTGCCGCAAAACCCGAAGCCAGCAGCAGCACCAAACCCAGCAGCAAGGCCAGGGTCGTCGGTAGCAGCCTGTGGTCGCGGTTCATCGAACGTTGCGGGGCAGGGTCAGAGCGTGGCACGCGCGGCGGCGCCGGTCAAGGTGGTACGAGTGCGGGGCTGGCTTGTTCCGGAAATGCAGTATAGTGCATGGAAATCGTCCAGGGAGCCCCGGCCCCGCGGCGGGGCAAACAAGAGACAGCCTCGCCCGGCGACTCTGCTTGCGCCGTCGATCCGGGCTGGTAACCAGGGACGGATGCACCCCACCGCGCGCATCCTCGCCGGCCTGTCCGCCGCGCTGGCCGCCCCGTTCGCCAGTGCTCAGGCGCCCAGTCCGGTCGAGTTCCTCGGCCACGCAGTCGGCGCCGACTACCAGCTCTGCAACTACACCGACCTGGTGCGTTACTTCCGCGCCGTCGACGACGCCAGCGACCGCGTGCGGCTCGTCGACATCGGCGTCACCAGCTACGGCCAGAAGATGCTGATGGCGGTGATCACGTCGCCGCAGAACCACGCCCGCCTCGACCGGCTGCGCGAGATCAGCCGTACCTTGTGCCTGGCCGAGAACCCCGACGCCGCGGCGGCGCGCGCACTCGCCGAGGAAGGTCGCGCGGTGGTCTGGGTCGACGCCGGCCTGCACGCGACCGAGGCGATCGCCGGCCAGAACATCCTCGAACTGGTCTGGCAGATGGCGTCGCGGCAGGACGACGAGGTGCGGCGCATCCTCGACGAGGTCGTGCTGCTGGCCTGCCCGGTCAATCCCGACGGCCTCGAGCTGATCGCCAATGCGTACCGGGCGACGCGCAGCATGACGATCCCGGTGCTCTACCAGCGCTACATCGGCCACGACAACAACCGCGACTTCTACACCGCCAACCAGAAGGAAGCGCAGGTCGTCAACCGGGTCTTCTACCACGACTGGTTCCCGCAGATCGTCTACAACCACCACCAGACGGCGCCGAGCGGCACGATCCTGTACACGCCGCCGTTCCGCGATCCGTTCAACTACAACGTCGATCCGCTGGTCGTGCGCGGCATCGAGATCGTCAGCGCGCACATGAACCACCGCTTCGCCGTCGAGGGCAAGCCTGGGGTGATCTCGCGCAGTGGTGCACCCTATTCGACGTGGTGGAACGGCGGCCTGCGCACGACGACCTACTTCCACAACATGATCGGCATCCTGACCGAGGCGTTCGGCCGGCCGGAGCCGACCGAGATCCGGCAGACGCCGAACCGGCGCTTGCCGTACAGCGACTATCCCGATCCGGTGCCGACCCAGATCTGGCACGCCCGGCAGACCGTCGAGTACCTGCAGACCGCGAACTTCGCGATCCTCGACTACGCGGCGCGGCATCGCGTCGAGCTGTTGCAGAACATCTGGACGATGGGGCGGCGCGCGATCGAACGCGGCAGCCGCGACCATTGGACGCCGACGCCGCGGCTGCTGGCGCTGGCCGGCGACGGCAAGGAGGCCGATCGCGTGTTCGCCGACCCGGCACTGCGCGATCCGCGCGCCTACGTGCTGCCGGCCGACCAGCAGGACGGCGGCGCGGTGCTGCGGTTCGTGCGGGCGCTGCGACGCTGCGGCGTCGCCGTGCAGCGCGCCACCGCGGCGTTCGAGTGCAACGGCAAGCCGATGCCGGCGGGTTCGTTCGTGGTGTCGACGGCGCAGGCGTTCCGCGCCCACGTGGTCGACATGTTCGAGCCGCAGTGGCATCCCGACGACATCAAGGACGGCAAGCCGGTGCCGCCCTACGACTCGGCCGGCTGGACGCTGGCGATGCAGATGGGTGTGGTCGTCGAACGCAGCCTCGAGCCGCTGGCCGGGCCGTTCGTCGCCTACGACGCGGTCGAGGAGTTCCCGGCGGCGGCGGTGCCGGCACCGGCCGGCAGCTGGCAGTTCGCCGCCGCCGACAGCCACGCGGTGCCGTTGGTGGCGCGGTTGTCGGCCGCCGGCGTGCCGGTCGACTGGTCGCCGCGCGGCTTCTACGCGGCACCGGCGAGCGACGCCGCCAACGCGGTGGTCGCCGCGGTCGGCAAGGAACTCGGCTTCGCCCCGCGCGCGGTGCTGGCCGACACGCGCGAGGCGCGGCAGCGGCTGCAACCGGTGCGGCTGGGGCTGTTCGACACGTTCGGCGGCCACATGCCGACCGGCTGGACGCAGTGGCTGCTCGAGGAGTTCGACCTGCCGGTGCAGCAGGTGTGGGGCGAACGCGTCGAAGCCGGCGAGCTCGGCAAGGACTACGACGTGTTGGTGTTCCACACCGGCCTGCCCGGCGAGCGCGATCTGCAGCGGGCGGCGCGGCGGCGCGAGCAGCCCAACCACGAGACGCTCGCCAAGGTGCTGCCGCCGTTCGAGAACTGGAGCAACCTCGCCGCTCGCGACACGCCGCTGACCGGCGACAAGGCGCTGCCGGCGCTGCGCGAGTTCGTCACCGGCGGCGGCACGCTGATCGCGCTGCCGGGCGAGTGCGAGAAGGTCGTGCGGCACTTCCAGCTGCCGGTCGAGGTCGGCACGTTCGTGGCCGACGAGGCCGGCGCACGGCGCGCGACCCGGCGCGACGAGTTCTACGTGCCGGGTTCGCTGCTGGCGCTCGACGTCGACACCGCACACCCGCTGGCGCGCGGTGCGCCAGCGCGGCTGGCGGCGATGTTCCGCAGCAGCTGCGAGGTGCTGGTGCCGACCGGCGACGACGTCCAGGTCGTGGCGCGCTACAGCGCCACCGACACGCTGCTGAGCGGCTGGGCGATCGGCACGGAGTTCCTGCACGGCAAGGCCGCTGCGCTGGTGGTGCCGTACGGGCAGGGTCGCATCGTGCTGTTCGGTTGCGACGCGATCTACCGCGGTCAGCCGCTGACCACGGCGCGCTTGTTCTTCACGGCGATCCTGACCCGCGGCGGGCGTTCGTGAGCGAGCTCGGCGCCTGCATGATGGCGTTGCATCCGGCCCTCGACGGCTGGTTCTTCGCGCACCAGGTGGCGCTGCTCGATCGCGACTTCGCGCGCGCCGCGGCTGCCCTCGACGGCTACCGCGAGCGCCTGTTCCGCCACGCCGCCGACGAGGAGCAGCACGTGCTGCCGATCTACGAACGGCTCGGCGGCGACGCCACCGACGCGCCGCTGCGGCTGTTCCTCGGCGAGCACCAGAAGATGCGCGACTTCGTCACCGACTTCGCGCGGCGCGTCGCGGCGCTGCAGGCGCAGCCGGACGATCGGGCGCTGCTCGAACTGCTCGACCGCGAGGCGACGTTCAAGAACCTGGCGATGCACCACGACCTGCGCGAACGCAACATGCTGTACCCGTTCGTCGGGGCCCGGCTCGATGCCGAGGCGCAGCAGCGGGTATGGTCGCAGATCACCTGGCGAGGCGATCCGTGAAGCGTTCCTGGCTCTGGGCCTGGTGGTTGTGCGCGGCGGGCTGTGCCGTCGGTGGCGACGGCAGCGGGGCGACCGCGCCGGGTGGTGCTGGACCGGCGGGTCCGGCCGCGGCACCGACGCCCGACGAGGCCGCCGAGGCGACGCTCGACGCCTTCCACCGCGCCGCCGCGGTGGGCGACGAGACGACCTACTTCCGGATCCTGCCCGACGACGCGACGTTCCTCGGCACGGCGATCGAAGAACGCTGGTCGGGGGCCGAGTTCCGCAAGTTCGCGATGCCGTACTTCCAACGCGATTCGGCGTGGGTGTACGAGCCGGTCGAGCGTTGGCTGACCTACGTGCCCAGCGGCGACTACGCGTGGTTCGACGAGATCCTCGTCAACGACGCCTACGGCAAGTGCCGCGGTTCGGGCGTCCTGCAGCGGCGCGACGGGGCCTGGGTGATCGTGCAGTACAACCTGTCGATCCCGGTGCCGAACGAACTCGCCAAGGACCTCGTGGCGCGCATCCGGGCGCTGGCGAGCCGGCCCGGCAAGTAGCGGCCGCGCTCGCTCACGAGCTGCACGACAGCGCCGAACAGCCCGGCTTGTCGCGCGCCCAGTCGGGGCGCTTCTGCGCGAACGCCTCGCGGCCGGGTTGTTCGGCGAACGGTTCGCGCAGCACGTGCTGCAGCGTCTGCAGCGGGGCGAGGTCGCCCTGTTCGGCGGCGTCGATCGCCTGTTGGGCGAGCCAGTTGCGCAGCACGAACTTCGGGTTCTTCTGGCGCAGACGCGTGGCGAGTTCGGCGCCGCTGCCGACGGTCGTTCGCCAGCGCTGCAGCCACGCCGCGAGGGTGGTGGTGTGCGCCGGCGGCGGGGTGCCGTAGAACGCCTCGGCGACCGCGGTCAGCAGGTCGCTCGCCGCCGGCAGTTCGGCCGCCGCGGCCAGTCCGCGGCAGAACAGCGTCATGTCGGTCGGGAACGCCGCCAACAGCTGCAAGCCGTCGGCGAGCAGGGCGTCCGCCGCGGGGTCCGGGCCGAGCGGCAGGCCGAGCTTCTGGCGGTAGTGGCGCGTGAACGCCTGTTCGTAGGCGGTGCGGTAGGCGGCCAGCGCGGCTTCGACCAGCTCGCTGCGGTCGTCGAGCAGCGGCAGCAGTGCGATGCCGAGCTGCTGCACGTTCCAGTGGCCGATCTGCGGCTGGTTGCCGAAGCAATAACGCCGGCCCGGCAGGTCGGTGGTGTTCGGCGTCCACGCGGCGTCGAAGTCCTCGATCCAGCCGTATGGGCCGTAGTCGATCGTGAGGCCGAGGATCGACAGGTTGTCGGTGTTCAGGACCCCGTGCACGAACCCGACCGCGAGCCAGTGCGCGATCAATTCGCCGGTCTTCGTGGCGACGTCGGCGAGCCACGCGGCGACCGAGTCGGCCGTCAGCGGCAGGAACCGTGGCGCGTGGTGGCGCAGCGTGTACTCGACCAGGGTGCGCAGCAGACCGACGTCGCCGCGCGAACTCGGCAGCTCGTAGCTGCCAAAGCGCAGGAAGCTGGCAGCGACGCGGCAGACGATCGCGCCCGGTTCGGGCTTGCTGTTGCCGTCGTAGAACATGTCGCGCACGACGGCGTCGCCGGTCGCGACCAGCGTCAAGGCGCGCGTGGTCGGCACGCCGAGGTGGTGCATCGCCTCGCTGCAGAGGAACTCGCGCAGCGACGAACGCAGCACCGCGCGGCCGTCGCCGCGGCGCGAATACGGGGTCGGGCCGGCCCCCTTGAGCTGCAGTTCGTGGCGGCGGCCGTCGGGGCCGCGCAGTTCGCCGAGCACGATCGCGCGGCCGTCGCCCAGTTGGCCTGCCCAGTGGCCGAACTGGTGGCCGCCGTAGTTGGCGGCGTACGGCTGCATGCCGGGCCACAGCCGGTTGCCGCCGAACACCTGCGCGGCGTCGGGGCCGAGTTCGGGCGGCAAGCCGAGTTCGGCAGCCAGTTCGGGCGAAGTGGCCAGCAGGCGTGGGGCCGCGACCGGCGTCGGCGCGACGTGGCTCCACAAGGCGCCCACGACCTGCCGCGGCCCGGGCGGCGGGTCGGGTTCGCCGGGCAGCTCGCTGCGGAACACGGCCTCGAACGGGGCCGGCATCGCGCCGCTCAGCGGTGCTCGACGAGTTCGTCGAGCGGGTAGCGGACCTTCGGCGCGCTGGCGTACTTGTCGGTCGCCGCGCGGTAGCCGGCGGTGCACGCCACCGCGGTCGTGTACGGCGTGCCGTCGAGCCCGAGCATACGGTCGTAGCCGGCCATGTCGATGCCCTCCATCGGGCAGGTGTCGACGCCGAGCATCGCCGCGGCGGTCATGAACTGGCCGAGCGCGATGTAGACCTGGCGGGTGTTCCAGCCCTGCAGGTCGGCGGCGGCCCAGCCGCTGGCCAGGAACCCGACCAGCACCTTGCGGTAGCCGGCGAGGTTGTCGACGGCGATGCCGCGCGCCTGCGCGGTCGCCTGCAGGAAGCGGTCGACGTGCGCTTCGGTCATCGTGCGCTGGGCCAGGAACACCACCAGGCGCGAGGCGTCGGTGATCTGCGACTGGTTCCACGACTGCGCGCGCAGCTGCTGGCGCAGCTGCGGGTCGTCGACGACCAGGAACTTCCACGGCTGCAGGCCGAACGACGACGGCGTCAGCACGAGGCCGGCCTCAAGGGTCGCCCAGACGTCGTCCGGGATCGTTCGCAGGGGATCGAACTGCTTGGTGGCGTAACGCCACTGCAGGCGTTCGCGAACGACATCGGGGCGGAACTCGGTCATCGGATCTTGCTCATCAGTTGGGCGACGCGGCGCGCGAACGCGGCCGGATCGTCGGGCAGGGCGCCCTCGGCGACCAGGGCCTGATCGTGCAGCAGTTCGGTCCATTCGCGGAACTCCTGCTCGTCGGTCAAAGCACTCATGCGCGCCACGACCGGGTGGGTCGGGTTCAGTTCGAGGATGCGCTTCTGGCGCGGCACGTCGTGGCCGGCGTCGCGCAGGACCCGTTCCTGGCGGGCGCTCATGCCGCCGCCGTCGACGACCAGGCAGCACGGCGAATCGGTCAGGCGGTCGGTCACGCGCACCTGCTTGATGTGCTCGTCGAGGACCTTCTGGGCCCGTTCGAGCACCGGCGCGAGTTCCTTCTCGCGCTCTTCCTTCTGCTGCTTCTCGGCTTCGGTCTCCGGCAGGTCGAGCGCGCCCTTGGCGGCCGACACCAGCGGCTTCTCCTGGAACTCGCGCAGCGAGTCGACGACCCATTCGTCGATCGAGTCGGTCATCAGCACGACCTCGAAGCCGCGCTTCGTCAACGCTTCGATGTGCGGGCTCGAGCGCGCGGTCGCCAGGCTGTCGGCGGCGACGTAGTAGATCGACTTCTGGTCGGGCTGCATGCGCGCCACGTAGTCGGCCAGCGACGACCAGCCGTCGCCGTGCGTGGTGCGGAAGCGCAGCAGGCCGGCCAGCCGGTCGCGGGCCTCGAAGTCGTGGTAGACGCCTTCCTTGAGCATGCGGCCGAATTCGGCCCAGAACTGCTCGTAGCGGCGCACGGACTTCTTCTCGCCGTCGACCTCGCGCTCGACCTCGCCCTCGCCGGCGAGTTCCTCCAGCAGGGTCAGGGTCTTGCCGACGACCTGCTTCCGGATGAAGCGGGTGGTGGCGTCCTTCTGCAGGATCTCGCGCGAGACGTTCAGCGGCAGGTCCTCGCTGTCGACGACGCCGCGCACGAAGCGCAGCCATTCGGGCACGATCTCCTGCGCGTCGTCCATGATGAACACGCGCTTGACGAACAGTCGCACGCCGCTCTTCCTGCGCTCGACGAGGTCGAACGGCGCCTTCTCGGGCAGGAACAACAGCCCGGTCAGTTCGTGGGTGCCCTCGACCTTGAAGTGGGTCCAGGCGAGCGGGTCGTTCCAGTCGTGCGAGGTCGACTTGTAGAACTCGCGGTAGTCCGACTCCTGGATGTCCGACTTGCTGCGGGTCCACAGCGCACGAGCGCTGTTGACGGTCTGCCATTCGGTCTTCTTGGCGTCGCCCTCGCCGCGCTCGACCGGCATGCGGATCGGCCAACGCACGAAGTCGCTGTACTTGCGCACGACGTCGCGGATCGGCCACTCCTTGGCGTACTCCTTGGCGTCCTCCTTCAGGTGCAACACGATGTCGGTGCCGCGGCTGCTGCGTTCGCCGCTGCGGATCTCGAAGTCGCCCTTGGCCTGGCTCTCCCAGATCCAGGTCTCGTCCGAGCCGGCCTTGCGCGACACCACGGTGACGGTGTCGGCGACCAGGAACGCGGAGTAGAAGCCGACGCCGAACTGGCCGATCAGCGACAGGTCCTTCTTCTGTTCGGCGCTCAGCGACTGCATCAGCTTCTTGCTGCCGCTGCGGGCGATGGTGCCGAGGTGGCCGACCAGCTCGTCGCGGGTCATGCCGATGCCGTTGTCGCGGATCGTCAGCGTGCCGGCCTTCTCGTCGGCGATCAGCTCGATACGCAGCTCCTTGTCGTCGCCGAGCAGGTGGTGCTCGGTCAGGGCGCGGAAGTTGAGCTGGTCGATCGCGTCGGCGGCGTTGCTGATCAGTTCGCGGAGGAACACCTCGCGGTGCGAGTAGAGCGAGTTGACGACGAGCGACAGGACCTCGTTGACCTCGGCCTGGAAAACGTGCTTTTCGACGGTTCCGGTCATGGTGTGGATTGGCTGGCTTGGAATTCGAGGGGGACCAGGATTGCGACGCGGACGGCCAGGTTCAAGGGGGGTGGTGGTGGGGCGTCGTTCCAGGCCGGCGACCGGGGTGCCACCGGCTCGCCACCACGCACGAGGGCCGCGTCCCGTCAAGGACGCGGCCCTCGGCGGCGGCCGGCCCGTAGGCGGCGGGCCGGCGCGGGGCGACCCCAGCGCAAACAGGGCGCACGACCGCTCACCGCCCGTAGCCAGCGCGGCCAGGGTGG
>DAIMFJ010000186.1:0-9835 GCA_036724695.1 Planctomycetota bacterium | reverse complement strand
CGATGGCACGGACTTGTTACGGGATCGCGACGCGGCTGGGACCTGCTCACGGACTTGCATCGCCTACCTTGCGGGCTTCCCGATTCACCAGGCGTCCTCGCGGCGCCAGTCAGGAGACCCCACCCTATGCACCACTCGCTCCGCTCCCGTCTCGCCACCACCGCCATCGCGCTGCTGTTCGGCGGCCTCGCCGCCGCCCCGGCCGCCGCCCAGCTGCAGGTGCTCGCGCACTACCCGCTGCTCGCCGACGTGCTCGACGCGACCGCCCAGAACGGGCCGATCACGCTCGGCGGCACGACGCCGCCCGCGCAGCCCAGCAACGGCGTGTGCGTGAACGGCATCTACCTGTTCAACGCCGGCGGCCAGGACGTGCGTACGCCGGCGATGCCGACCTTGGACACCACCGACTTCCAGGTCGAGGTCGAGTTCCAGATCACCGCGTTGCCGAACGGCAACGCGCCCGTGCTGATGGGTGGCAATGGCTGGCGATGGATCGGCATCTACGTGCAGGCCAACGGCACCATCGGGCTGAAGTACAACAACTCCAACTTCACCTGGTCGTCGACCGCCGTGCAGCCCGGTCCCTGGTACACGGGGACGATCAAGTTCGAAGCCGGTGTGGTGCAGCTCTACCTGAACGGTGGGTTGATCCATCAGGCCACCCTGGGTGTGCTCAACGACGGCAACAACAAGAACTTCACCACCAACGACTTCAGCAACGGCAGGAGCCACTACGGCTGCATTCGCAACCTGGTGATCGCCAACGACACCACGCTGGATGGTGCGATGGCGACGCGCTACGGCGCTGGTTGCCCAGGCGTTGCCGGCGAACCGACGTTGACGCCGGTCGGCACGCCGCAGCTCGGCTCGGTGTTCCTCGCCGACATGACCAACTTCGATCCGAGCTCGGCGATCGCGTTCCTGGCGGTCGGCTTCAGCTCGACGAATTCGCCGCTGGGCGCGCTGCCGGCGAGCCTGGTGCCGTTCGGTCTCGCGCCGGGTTGCGACCTGCTGGTCAGTGGCGAGGCGATGCTGCTGATGTTCACGACCAACGGCACGGGCGTGTTCGCGTTCCCGGTGCCGGCCTCGCCGGCGTTCACCGGTCAAGCGCTGTACCTGCAAGGTGCGTCGCTCGACAACACCATGCCGGGCGGTGTCGCGCTCAGCAACGGCCTCGCGCTCTCGCTCGGCCTCTGAGGGTTGCGTCGGCCGGTCGGCTGCCGAGCCGTCCGGCAACCGGTCAAGCGACCGGATTGCGCAGCACGCCGAGCCCGTCGATCTCGACCTCGACGACGTCCCCGGTGCGCAGGTAGACCGGCGGCTTGCGCGCGAAGCCGACGCCAGGCGGCGTGCCGGTGGCGATCACGTCGCCGGGCTCGAGCGTGATGTCGGCGCTGATCGCCTCGATCAGGGCTGGCACGTCGAACACCAGTTGGTTGGTGTTCGAATCCTGCATCGTCGTGCCGTTCAGGCGCAGCCGGATGCCGAGCGTGTGCGGGTCGGGGATCTCGTCGGTGGTCGCGATGTACTCGCCGAACGGCGCGAACGTGTCGCACGACTTGCCGCGCACCCACTGCCCGTCCGCGAACTGGTAGTCGCGCGCCGAGACGTCGTGGAAGTTGCAGTAGCCGAGCACGTGTGCCATCGCCGCACTGCGCGTCACGCCGCTGGCGCGGCGACCGATCACGACGCCGAGTTCGGCTTCGTAGTCGGTCTCTAGGCTCTGCTTGGGGATGCGGATCGTGCCGCCCGGCGCCAGCACGCAAGTGCCGAACTTGCTGAACAGCAGCGGCCGCGACGGCAGCTTGGCGCCCTGCTCTTCGGCGTGGTCGCGGTAGTTGAGGCCGATGCAGAGGATCTTGCCCGGGCGCGGGACCGGCGCGTGCAGCGTCACGCTGCGGCGGGGCAGCAGGGCCGGGGCGAGCCGGCTGCGCACGTTTCCGTCGGTGAGGCTGGTCACCAGCCGCTGGGCGGCCGGCAGGAACGCGCCGTCGAGGTCGTAGGCGTCGTTGCCGTTGGCTGGCGGCAAGGCGCAGGCGGGGTGCGTCAGGTCGAGGATGGTGTCGGTGTCGAGCAGGACACCGAGGCGGACCGGGGCGGCAGGAGTGGCGAAGGCGACGATTTTCACGGTGGGAAGCAGCCCAGCTTGCCGGCGGCGGGGGTTGGGATCAACCTGGGGGTGGCTGGAGGCGCTGCGAGCCTCCCGGGGCAGCGCGTCAGTCGAGCGATGCGCTGGTGGGCATCCATGGCGCGGCAGGCGACGCGGGATCGTCGGTTTGCTGTTGCCGGTAGGCCGTTGCGCGGAGTCGGCGTCAGCTAACGGCGCTGGGTGTTGGCATCGCGTGCGGCTATACTCCAGGGGTGGCCGACCGACACGATCCGACCAGCCCTCGCATCCAAGGCAGGCTAGTCCGTGCCGGCGAGGATCCGGATGCCTTCGACCGCGAGTTCTGGCGCGGCATGACCGGTGAGCAGCGGGTCGAGGCGCTATGGGGAATGGTCCTCGACATGTTGGCGATCAAGGGTGAGCTCGGTGATGACGAACCGCGACTACAGAGATCTGTTGGCCGCATTCTGCGACCATGAAGTCCGATTCCTGATCGTCGGCGGGTATGCCGTGACCTTCCATGCGCGGCCGCGATTCACCAAGGATCTCGACTTGTGGGTCGATCCGGTGGAGGCCAACGCTCGGCGTGTCGTTGCGGCTTTGCAGGCGTTCGGTGCGCCCCTGAACGCGCACGGCGTTTCCGTCGCCGACTTCGTGCAGCCGGGCACTGTGTACCAACTCGGAGTGGCGCCGAGCCGCATCGACATCCTGACTTCGGTCGAAGGGCTTGAGTTCGCGGCGTGTTGGTCGGCCCGCGTTGCTTCGACTTACGGCGACGTCACGGTGAACTACCTCTCGGTGGCGGACTTGATCACCAACAAACGCACTTTGGGCCGTCCGCAGGACCTGCTCGATGTCGAAGCTCTCGAGCGGCGCTGAACGTCGTACGTCGAGAACAACCGTCAGAGCGCATCCACGAGCAACACGACGAGGCGGCTCGGGCCGTGCACGCCGACGACGAGTTCGAGTTCGATGTCGGCGGTGCGCGACGGACCGGTCACGAAGGTGATCGTGAGCGATCTCGGCTGGCCCTGCGGCGCCAAGGCGGCGAACGCGTCGCCGAGTGACGGTACGAGGCGCGAGACCGGCAGGATCGCGACGTGCAGTTTCGGCAGCAGGCTGACCAGCCGGTGGCGTTCGGCGGCCGATGCGAGCACCAGCGTGCCGGTCTCGGCGATGCCGAGTTGGGCGGTGGTGATGCCGGCGTCGGCCTGCAGCAGCTCGTCGCGGCTGGCGTTCGCTGGCAGCAGGCGTGCCTCGCCGCCCAGCTGGGCGCACGCCTGCGTCGCCACCGCGATCGCCTCGGCGGCGTCGCTGTGGGCGATGCGCGTGGCGTTGGCGGCGCGCAGCAGTTCGCCCGCGCGCGCGGCGGCGGCGGCGAGGTCGGCGACGCGTTCGCACTCGCCGTAGACCCGCGTCAAGATCGCGGCGAAGCGTTCGGCGAGCGGGTTCATCGGGTGCCGCGGCGGAAGGTGTTGCGGAACGGCTGCGCGGCCGCGCGCGGCAGTTCACGCGAGCTTCGCCACGCCGCCAACGGCGGGGCCAGCCGCGCCACCAGCGGCAGCCGCTGCAGCAGGCGTGCGAACGTGGTCGCGAGCGCATAGCGGTGCTGGCCGCGCATCGACCAGGCCCAGAGTCGCCAGCCGAGCCGTTCGATCCAGCGCGTCGCGCCGGGTTTCTGCATGGCGCGCTGCCGCAGTTCGAGCAACAGGCTCGGGATGTCGATCTTGACCGGGCAGACGTCCTTGCAGGCTCCGCACAGGCTCGACGCAAACGGCAGCTTGCTGGCGTTCTCGCCGCCGTGCAGTTGCGGCGTCAGGATCGCGCCGATCGGACCGGGGTAGACCGAGCCGTAGGCGTGGCCGCCGACCGATTGGTAGACCGGGCAGACGTTGAGGCAGGCGCCGCAGCGGATGCAGGCCAGCGTCTGCCGCAGCACCGGATCCTGCGCGATCGCACTGCGGCCGTTGTCGAGCAGCACGATGTGCAGTTCTTGCGGACCTTCGCCGCCGCGGTCGGGGCCGGTCAACAGGCTCTGGTAGCTGGTCAGGTGCTGACCGGTGCCCGAGCGCGGCAACAGCTTCAAGAACACCTCGAGGTCGGCGAAGCGCGGGATCACCTTCTCGATGCCGATCACCGCGACGTGCGTCCTGGGCAACGTCGTCGTCATCCGCGCGTTGCCCTCGTTCTCGAGGATCAGGATCGTGCCGGTCTCGGCGATCGCGAAGTTGGCGCCGCTGATGCCGAGATCGGCGGCGGCGAAATGCGCGCGCAGGCGCTGCTGGGCGTGGGCGGCGAGCTGTTGCGGGTCGTTGGTCGGCGCGATGCCGAGCTTGTCGACGAACAGCTGCCCGATCGCGTCGCGCGTCTTGTGGATCGCCGGCACGATGATGTGCGACGGGGTCTCGCCGGCGAGCTGGATGATCCACTCGCCGAGGTCGGTTTCGATCGGTTCGTGGCCGGCGGCGGCCAGGGCCTGGTTGAGGTGGATCTCCTCGGTGGCCATGCTCTTGGACTTGACGAGGCGCGTCGCGGCGCGTTCGCGGACCAGGTGGGCGACGATCGCACACGCGGCGGCGGCATCGGCGGCGCGGTGCACGATGCAGCCAGCGGCGGTGGCCGCGGCGGCGAAGCGCTCGACGTGGCCCGGCAGGTCGGCGAGCACCTTTGCCTTGATGGCGGCGGCACGGTCGCGGAGGTCTTCCCAGTCGGGAACCTGGGCGAGGGCGTGCTGGCGACGTTCGGCGAACAGGTCGGTGGCGGCGCGCAACGCATTGCGCAGGGTCTGGTCCTGCAGTGCCTCCCTGGCGTTGCCCGGGAACTGGTCTGGCGCGTGCGCGTTCATCGACTGGCCAGGATCTCGGCGAGGTGGAGCACGTGCACGTTGCGACCCTGGCGCTGCAGACGGCCGCGCATCTGCATCAAGCACGAACTGTCGAGCGAGGCCAGGGTGGTGACTTCGGTGGGCAGGTCGCCGAGTTTGTGGTCGAGCATCGCCGTCGAGAGTTCGGGATACTTGACGCTGAAGGTGCCGCCGAAGCCGCAGCAGGAGTCCTTGGCGTGCAGTTCGTGCAGGTGCAGGCCGCGCACGGCCGCCAGCAGGCGGCGCGGCTGGTCGTGGACGTGCAGTTCGCGGCGCGCGTGGCAAGGGTCGTGCCAGGCGACGTGGTGCGGGAAGTGGGCACCGAGGTCGGTGACACCGAGCACGTCGACGAGGAAGTGCGACAGTTCGTGGGTGCGGTGGGCGAGGTCGGCGCAGCGCTTCTGCTGGTGGGGTTCGCCGGCGAACAGGTCGGCGAAGCGGTGCACCATCGCGACGCACGAGCCGGACGGGGCGACGACGTGTTCGGCGTCGGCGAACACGTCGACGAAGTGGCGGGCGACGCTGCGAGCTTCGGCGGCGAACCCGGAGTTGCAGGCTGGTTGGCCGCAGCAGGTCTGGCGCGGGTCGAAGTCGACCGCGCAGCCGGCGCGTTCGAGCACGGCGACGGTGGCGTGCAGCACTTCCGGCCAGAACTGGTCGGCGAGGCAGGTGGCGAACAGGGCGACGCGGGGCGGCACGGGGGGCGCAGCGTAGCCGCGAGGTGCGGCGGGCGGAGGGGGAAGTGGGGTGGTCGTGGGCAGGGGTGCGGAATGCTGCGCGCCGAGAGGGTCAGCAGCCGATGCCGAGGATGGCGAGGCCGGACAGTGCCCAGAGGGTGGCGCTGGTGAGGGCCAGCAGGGCGGTGGCGCGGCACGGCCAGAGCGGGTGGGACAGCAGCGCAGCCAGGAGTGCGGCGGCGAGCCCCAGCCAGGCGGTGGCGGGGAATTCGTCGGGCTGGAGAGCGAACAGCGGGCCGGCAAGGATGGCCGACGTGTGCAGGTTCGGGCTGCCGAGGAGGTGCAGCGAGGCAGCGATCAGGCCGAACGTGCCGAGCAACCAGAGGCGCGCGGGCAGGTTCGCGGTGCGGGGGGTGCGGGTGGCGGGGATGGTGGCGGCGAGACGCGCGGCGCCGAGCAGCAGCAGCGGTGCCGCCAGCAGGGTGGCGCCGGCGACGATCCAGGGGGTTGGCATGCGGGCGGGGTGCGGGGACTACGATTTGGGTGCGAGGTTCGGAAGTGTATGTGGGGTAGGTGTTTGCGCGGGCGGGTGCGCATTTGGGACCGGGTGAGGTATGCGCAGGGGGGTCAGCGGGGGAGGGTGGCGCGGGTGGCTTGGATGCGGGCGACGTCCTTGGCGAAGAGGGTGGGCAGGGCGCGTTCGGCGCGGTGGAGGCGGTTGGCGGCGGCGAGTTGGTTGGCGGCGGCGAGGCCGCGTTGGAAGGCGGCTTCGGCTTCGGTGAGGAACTGGTGGCGCTCGGGGTTGGGGAGTTGGGGGTCGTTCGCGAGGGTCTCGCAGGCGGTGCCGAGCGCGTACTCGAGGGCGCCTAGGTGGCGCAGGGGCCAATGCAGGTGGGCGAACTGCTCGGCCCAGGCCGTGGCTTGTGGGCTGGCGGCGAGCAGTGTTCGGCGGCTGTGCTCGGGCTGCTGTCGGGCGAGGCAGAGGTTGCCGAGGCCGACCCAGGCCAGGGTGATCAGGTTGCCGGCGAGATGGTCGCGGCGCGCCAGCGCGTCGTCGTGCGGCAGGAGGGCCAGCGCGTCTTCGTACACGGCGGCCAGGCCGTCGGTCTGGCCGAGCAGGCGTTCGGCTTCGGCGCGGCCGGCGAGGGCTTCGGCGAGGTCGCGGCGCAGCGCCAGGTCGCTCGGGGCACGTTCGGCGGCTGCGCGCAGTCGGGGTTCGGCTTGCCGGTAGCTGGTCGCGGCCTGGGCGTGGTCGCCGAGCACCGTGTACAGGCGGGCGCCGCGCAGCAGGGCTTGATCGAAGAGACGCGCGGCAAGCAGGTTGTCGCGGTCGGTGTCGGCGAGCGCTCGGGCCGCGGCGAGCGCCGTCGCGTACTCGGCGATGGCGGTGTCGCGCCGGCCGGCGTGGCCGTGATCGAGGGCCAGTTCGAGGTCGATCTCGATGCGATCGCGGGCCAACTGGGCATCGTCCGGACGGGCCTTGCACAGGGTCGCCAGTTCGGCGCGGGCGCGCTGCCAGGCCGCCGAGGAACGCTCGTGATCGCCCAGCGAGGTGGCGGCGTAGCCGAGTTCCGAGTAGGCGTGGGCGAGATCGCGGCGCAGTTGCGGGTCGGAAGGCGCAGCGCCCAGCAGGGCCTCGAACGCGTCGGCGGCGGCCGCGATGCCGTCGGCACCGGCGCCCGGGTCGCCGGCCAGGACGTCGAGCTTGCCTAGCTGCAGCGCCAGCACCGCCAGCAGGCGCCGGTCGTCCCGCGTGGTCGAGCCGGCGAGCAGTGTCTCGGCAGCGCGGTAGTCGCGGCGGGCCGCGGCGTGTTCACCACGGTTGCGCCACAGGTCGCCCCGCAAGCGCAGTGCATCCGCCTGGCTGCGGCGCCAATGCAGCTCACGATCGTGCATCGCCGCCCCGCGGCGAGCGAGGGCGATGGCCGAGACGACCGGCCGCATCGCGCCCTCGGGGTCGCCACTGTGGCCGAACGTGCGCGCGCCGCGCACTTCGGCCAGGCGCAGCTGCACGCCGACCAGTTCGGCGGCGAGCGAGGCGTCTTCGGTGGCGCGCGGCAGCAGCAGCGTCAGGTGTTCGTCGGCGCGTTCGAGCACGAAGTTGCGCACCGGCACGGCCCCGGCGAGCGTGCGCACGCGGTCGTGCACACCGGTGACCAGCTCGCCGACCAGTCGGCGAACCTGGGCGTGTTGGCTGGCTTCGGCGAGCAGGGCTGCGTCGGCGCGCTGGCGTTGGCGGTGCTCGCCGCGCCACAGCCACAGGGAGGCGGCGAACAGGGTCAATGCGGCACTCGCGGCGCTCGCCAGCAGCAGGGCGGTGCGCGGGTCGCGCCGCCACAACAGCTTCGCGCGGCGGGCGAGGCCCGGCGGGCGCGCGAGCACCGGCTGGTGCGTGAGCCAGCGGTCGAGTTCGTCGGCGAACGCGGCGGCGGTCGCGATGCGCCGTCGATGGTCCTGGTGGGCAGCTTGCGCGAGCACGGCCGCGAGGTCGCCGTCGGCATCGGCAAGCAGTTCGCGGCCGACCAGCGCCAGGGAGTACACGTCGGCCGCGGCGCTGGCCGATTCGCCACGCAGTTGCTCGGGGGCGGCGTACTTCGGCGTGGCGAGGTAGGAGGCGAGTCCCTGCCCCGGTTCGCCGAGCACCGTGGCGATGCCGAAATCGACGAGGGCGACGCTGCCGTCGTCGCGGACCAGCAGGTTCTGCGGTTTGAGGTCGCGGTGCACGATGCGGCGGTCGTGGGCGGCGGCGAGCGTGCGGGCTGCGTCGCGCAGCAGGCGCGCGCGGGCGCGGGTGTCGAGACCACGCGCCGCTGCGAAGGTGTCGATGCGTTGCCCGGGTACGAACTCCATCGCCAACCACGGTTGGCCTGGACTGGTCCAGCCGCCGTCGACGAGGCGGGCGACGCCCGGCAGGTCGAGTTCGGCGAGCAGGTTGCGCTCGCGCTCGAAGCGGGCGATGCCGGCGGCAGTCTGGGCGGTGCCGTGCGGGAACTTGATCGCGACCCGTTGTCGGTAGGCGCCGTCGGCCCGTTCGGCGAGCCAGACTTCGCCCATGCCGCCGGTCCCGAGAGGTTGGCAGAGGCGCCACGGGCCGAGGCGGTCGCCGGCCGCCGGAGCGGCGGGTGGATCCGCCAGCGGCGGTGCCGCGAGCAGCGGTTCGAACGTAGGGTCGTCGCGTTCGCACTCGGCGAGCGCGGTCGCGACGGCGGCGGCGAGGGCAGGATCGCGCCGGCGCAGGTCTTGCAGGTGGTCCGCGCGCGCGTCGTCGGCCAGACGGAGGGCTTCGTCGAGGGCCTCGCGCAGTCGTTGCAGTTGTTCGCGGTTCACTCGGCGTCTCCGTCGATCAGGCGCCGCAGCAAGGCGCGGGCGCAGCGCCAGTCGCGTTCGACGCTGGCGGTCGAGCGGTTGGTCGCGGCGGCGGTCTCGGCGATCGACAGACCGCCGAAGAAGCGCAGTTCGACGAGTTCGGCGAGGTCGGGAGCGGCCAGGGCGAGTTGGTCGAGGGCCTGATCGAGGGCGAGCAGGTCCAGCTGGCGGACCTCGGCGACCAGCAGCCATTCGGCGGTCGGCTCGTGCGGATCCAGGGTGCCGCCGCGCTTCTGGCGGCGGCGGGCGCGCGCGTGGTCGATCAGGATGCGACGCATCGCGCGTGCGGCGGCGCGCAGGAAGTGCTGGCGGTCGGCGAACGGTCGGGCTTCGCGGCCGAGCAGGCGCAGCCAGGCTTCGTGGACCAGCGCGGTCGGGTCGAGCGTGTGGGCGGCGCGTTCGCCGCGCATCGCGGCCGCGGCGGTGCGGCGCAATTCGGCATAGACGAGGTCGAGCAGTTCGCTGGCGGCGGCGGTGTCGCCGGCGCGAAGGCGGTGCAGGCAGCGGGTCACCTCGCCCTCCGGAGGGTTGGCGGCAGGAACGGCCATCGGGTGGAGCATAACGGGACCATCGGTGCCCCTGCAGAAGCGTCGGATCCGGCCGGGCTCCATCGTCGGGATCGGGGTGGGGCGACGAAATCGTGATGGAGCATGGTCGGCAACGGCGCTTGGGAGGGCACGGCCGACAACCCGGTCGCCCCAACCGCCATGCTCCGAAACGTCGTTCCCGTGGTCTTCTCGTCACTGTCCTTGAGTGCGCAGGTCTGCCAGACGCAGCTGATGCCGGTGCCGGATCCGCAGGCCAACGCGCGGGTCGGCACGG
>DAIMFJ010000185.1:1445-9843 GCA_036724695.1 Planctomycetota bacterium | reverse complement strand
GGCTCGGGCCGGGTGGCGGCGCCGTCGTGATCGGCCTGTCGCACGCCAGCCCGTGGCGGTCGGCCGGGGTGCGCTTCGGCGACCTCCTGACGGCGATCGACGCGGTGCCGATCACGCACCCGCAGGTGCTGCTCGACGCGTTGCGCGACACCGGCCGCGACCGGGCGACGCTGCGCCTGCGGCGCGACGGCAGCAACCGCGACGTGCCGGTGGCGTTGTCGGCGCGGCGTTCGACGTTGCGCGAGTTCCACGTCCCGGTGTTGTTCGGTTACGAACGCGACCGCGGCAAGCTCGACTGGTCGGTGCTGTACGGCCTGTGCGGCTACGAGAGCACCGCCGCGGCGTGGCGGTTCCGGCTGTTGTGGTTGATCACGTTCGGTGGCGGCGACGCCAACCAGCTGCTGGAGGTCGACGGATGAGCGAGAGCCTGCAACGCGGCGGTGCGGCCTTGGCGTGGTTGGTGCCCTTCGCGGCCCACCTCGCCGCCCAGGCGGATCCAGCGGTCGCGACCATCCAACTGCCCAAACCCCAGGTCGTCGCCGCGGCGACCAGCGCCGACGTCGACCGCGACGGTCTGGCCGACCTGGTCGTCGTCGCCGTCGACCGCGGCCAGCGGCAGCGCACCGTGCAGGTGCACCTGCAGCAGCGCGGCGCCGTGCCGTTCCGCGCCGAGACCCACTGGCCGCCGTACCCGCTCGAGGCCGACGTGGTGGCGTTCACGTTCGCCGACGTGCACGCCGCCCCGGGCCGCGAACTGGTGCTGCTGACCCCCGAACGCGCGGTGGCGGTCGTGCGCGGCGACGGCGGCAGCGTCGACTACGTGCCGCTGTTCGCGTGCCGCCTGCTGTGGCGCGCTGCCGACCGCCTGTTGGCACTGCCCTTGATCGACGCCTGCGTCGATGCCGACGGCGACGGCAAGGACGACCTGCTGCTGCCGCAGCCCGACGGGGCCCTGTTGGTGCTCGACGCCGCCGCCGGCGCCGCGGCGGTGCGCCGCGAACTCGTGCTGCCGCCGTGGCGCAATCCGGCCAGCGACGCCGCCAATGGCGGTTCGCAGTACCTGATCAACCGCCTCAAGCTCGAGTTCCAGCCCGGCGACGACGAAGGCGACAGCGATCGCCGCCGCAGCGGCGGTGCCCTGCTCGAACTCGAGTCCAGGGCGCCGGTCGTCCGGCTGCTCGACACCGACGGCGACGGCACGCTCGAACTGGTCGCCGAACGCAACCGCACGCTGTGGACGCTGCCGGTCGCCGGCGGGGCCGTGGTCGCCCGACCGTTGCCGATGCCGGCCGACCGCCTGAAGCTGTTCGATCCGTCGTTCGACGCGCAGCTGGCCGACGTCGACGGCGACGGCAAGCTCGACCTGGTGCTGGCGTCCTCGGCCAGCCGCGACGACGAGATCGAGGTGCGCACCGACTTCCACCGCGGCTTCGCCGCGCGGAGCGCCGACGCGGCCAGCAACCAGAAGCCGGACACGCGTTTGCGGACCCAGGCGCACGCCCGGTCGCCGCAGCTGGTCGACGTCGACGGCGACGGCAAGCTGGTCCTGGTGGTCGTCACGCTGCGCGTCGACGCGCTCCGCGCGCTGACCGGCGGCGACGACGTGACGCTGCAGGCGCAGTGCAACGTGTTCCGCGGCACCGGCGAGCGCTTCGTGCAGCCGGCGATGCTGGCGCGCGTGCTGCAGGTGCCGGTGCGTCGCGACGGCGGCGGCGCGTTCGTGCACATGTTGCCCGGCCGCGACGGCGCGCGCGCCGGGCTGCTGCACCGCGACGGCGACACGCTGGTCCTGCTGCCGTGCACCGGTGCGGCGGGCAGCGCGGCGTTCGGCGACCCGCAGCCGGTGCTGAAGCTGCCGCCGAAGAGCCAGCTCGAACTGCTCGACGCGGCGACCGGCCTCTTGGCCGTCGTCGGCGACGGCGAACTGCTGGTGGCGAGGATCCGCCGATGAGCCCGCTCTCGACCTTCGGCAGGGCCGGCGCGGCGATCGCCTTCGCACTGCTCGCGTGGCTGCCCGGCCAGCAACCGACCGCGCCGGTCCCGCCGCTCGCCGCGCTCGAACCGACCCAGCCGGTCGCCAGTGCTGCCCTCGCCGACCTCGACGGCGACGGCCGGGCCGAACTGGTGGTCGCGTTCGCCGACGGCCGGTTGACCAGCTACACGATCGGCACCGACGGTGCCTGGCAGCCGCGGCACACCGTGCTCCTGCCGGATCCGGCCCACACGCTGTGGGCAACCGCGGATCTCGCCCCGGCGGCCGGCGTCGAAGTGGTCGTCGTCGACGGCCGCGGCGCCAGCTACGTGCGTTGGCCGACCGCCGCCAGGGACGCGGCGGTTGCCGAAGCGCCCGCCGCCGACCTGCAGCCGCTGGTCCGCCGCGCCCGCAACACGATCCGCGTCGATCGGCCGACGTTGGCCGGCTTCGTCGACGACCTGAACCGCGACGGGCTCGCCGACCTGCTGGTGCCGGCCGCCGGCGGTGTGCAGCCATTCCTGCAGGAACCCACGGAAGCGGGTCAGGAGCCGCGGTTCCGGGCCTTGCCGGTGCTGCCGGCGCGCGCCCAGGTCGAGGTCGCCGGCCAAGGTGCGGGCGCCGAGCTGCAGAGCACGCTGCGCATCGCGCAGGTCACCACCGCCGACCTCGACGGCGACGGGCGCCCCGACCTGTTGACCCGCGACGGCAACCGCCGCGGTTTCCACCTGCAACAGGCGGACGGCACGTTCGGGGCGCCGATCGAACTGCAACTCGACGAATTCGAGGATTCGACGCCGAAGGCCGCCGTCGCACCCGGCCAGACGATCGTGCTCGGCGACCGGCAGATGTTGCAGCGCGGCGACGTCGACGGCGACGGCATCCCCGACTTCGTGATCGCGCACCGCCGCAAGGTCTGGACCTTCCTGGCCGGCAAGCAGGGGCCGCAGTTCACCAAGGCCAAGGTGCAGGCGGTCGCCGAGGACGTCAGCGCCTTCCTGGTCGTCGACCTCGACGACGACGGCAAGGCCGACTTGTTGACGTTCCAGGTGCAGTTGCCCGGCGTCGCCGCGTTGCTGCTCGGGTTGGTGCAGTCGATCGACATCGACATCCGCGCGGTCGGCTACCGCAGCGAAGCCGGCGCGTTCGCCGGCGCGCCGCACTGGCGGCGCACCTTGACGCTGCGGATCCCGCCGCTCTTGTCGCTGCTCGGCAAGCAGGAGGAGCTGCTGCAGAAGTTCACCAGCGTGGTCAGCAAGGCCCGGCTCGGCGTGCGTGGCGCGTTCACCGCTGCCGGCCGCCGCGACCTCGTGCTGCTCGCCGCCGACGCGCGCAGTGTCGAACTGCACCCGCGCGCCACCGACGGCCCGACGCTGTCGTCCGCCGGCGGCCGCCGGCTGATGCGCAAGCTGCTGTTCGAGGATCCCAACCCGTTGTTCGACCTCGACCGCATCCTCGGCGTCGTCTCGGGCCTGCTCGAGGAACGCGCCGGCGAACTGGTCGGCGACGCCGCCCCGGTCGCCACGCTGCCGCTACGCGACCCCGCCGCGTGGCAGGTCGTCGACCTGCTGGTCGGCGACTGTGCCGGGGACGGCCGCGACGCGCTGCTGGTCGTCTACGAGCGCCAGGCCACCGGCGAACGGCCGGCCGACCAGCTGCCGCTGCGCGCGTTCGACCTGCTGCGCTGGCCCGGCACCGGCAACTGACGGTCAGCCGCCGCGCGCGCCGCCCTGGCTCGCCGCGGGCCGGCCCAGGCCGAGCCGGGTTGGCTCGATGCCAAATCGCAGCAGGTACTTGCGGACCCGGTCGGCGTCGTTCGGCGCGCTGCGCTGCTGGCGCGACGCCGCGAACAGTTCGCGGCCGGCCGCCGCCAAGGTCGGGCTGCGCTGGCAGACGCGCACCACCTCGGCGAGCTGCACGCGGTCGAAGCGGTCGAGTGCGGCGAGCTGGTCGGCAGCGAGCAGTCCACCGAGCAGCTCGTCGTCGCCGCGGGGCCCGCGTTCGGTGGGATCCGTGTCGTCCACGCCGTCGCCGCGCGCCCAATCGGCGGTCAAACGCTCGATCTCGGTCGCGACCAGCGCCTCGGTGATACGGCCGTGCTCGGCCAGCGTCGCCAGCCGCGTGACGCTGGCGTTGAGGTCGCGGAAGTTGCCGCGCCAGGTCGACGTCGGCAGGTGCGCGAACGCCAGGTAGCGTGCGCGGGCCTGCACGTTGAAGTGCACGCGCCGGCCGAGCAACGCCGACAGCCGTTCGAGTTCGTAGTCGAGGTTCGGTTCGAGGTCCTCGCGGCGCTCCGCCAACCCCGGCAGCCGGAAGGTCCACAGGTTGATGCGCGCCAGCAGGTCCTCGCGGAAACGGCCGGCGGCGACCTCGTGCCCGAGGTCGCGGTTGGTGCCGGCGAGCAGTTGGAAGTTGCTGCCGACCTCGCGGTCACTGCCGAGCGGCAGGAAACGCTGCTCCTCGAGCGCGCGTAGCAGCATCGCCTGCTCGTCCTGGCCGAGTTCGCCGATCTCGTCGAGGAACAACACGCCGCCGTCGGCGGCGCGCAGCAGGCCGGCGCGGTCGGCGACCGCGCCGGTGAACGCGCCCTTCTGGTGGCCGAACAGCGTCGAATGCGCGGCGTCGCCGCGGATCGTCGCGCAGTTGACCTCGACGAACGGGCCGGGCATGCGGTGCCGCTGCTTCTTCAATTCGTGGATGCGCCGGGCCAGTTGCGACTTGCCCGCTCCGGTCGGCCCCATCAGCAGGATCGGCGCCGTCGAACGCGGCGCGATCTGCTCGAGTTGGGCGATCACCCGGTTGAACCCGGCGTTGCGGGTCGCGATGCCCGACTTCAAGAGGTCGGCGCCGACCTGGCGTTCTTGCGCGAAGCGCTGCGCCAGGCGGTCGAAGCGCGACAGGTCGAGGTCGATGAGCTGCCAGGTGCCGGTCGGTGCGTCGTGCTTGCGCGGTGGCCCGGTCTGCAGCAGGCGGCCCGGCAGCTGCCGGGTCTCGGCCAGCAGGAACAGGCAGATCTGCGCCACGTGCGTGCCGGTGGTCATGTGCACCAGCAGGTCGTCGCGTTCGGGATCGAAGGCCAGTTCCGCCGCCAGCCGGTACAGGCGGTCGAACATCTCCTCGAAGTCCCACGGATCGCGCGGGCCGAAGTCGATGCGTTCGACGGTCGTCTCGGGCGACACGCTGGCGATGTCGGCGGCGACCTGCTCGTACAGCTTGTGGTAGCGGCGTTCGGTCAGCAGCAGCAGCCGGCGGATCAGCAGGTCCTCGTGCTGGCACATCGCGACGTTCGGCCGCCAATGCGACCAGCGGTCCGGGCCGGCGCCGCGGTCGAGTTGGGTGCCCAGGAAGGACACGACGGTGTAGCCGCGGGGGCTAGACATGGGGATAGAAGACTAGCCGAAAAGATATAAGCGACGCAAACGGGTTTGGCGGGATGCTGCGCGAGAACATCGCAAGGAACTGTACTGCAGGTGTTTATGGAGATTCTCGCGAAACCACCGTCGGTTGGCACGCAATCTGCCCAAGCAGGTCCACCATGGAACTCGACCAAGCCACCTGTTGCGGCCTCGGGGTCGCCCTCAACGAAGCCGATCTCGTCGACGTCGCCGTCGACGCCGAGCGCCGCACGGCGACCGTGACGCTGCTGGCACCGCATCTGCCCGCCGACGGTGGGTGGCGCACGATCCAGTTGCTGCTCTCGCCGGTGGTGCGGGTCGCCGCATCGCTGCGCCTTGGCGCCTGGAACGACGAACGCGCCGCGACCCAGCCGTTCGACCTCGGCGATCTGTCGGCGGTCGTGCGCACGTTCGGCGGCCAGCCGATCCACGGCTGGGAGTTCTTCGACCAACCCGCGAGCGCGCGGGCGTCGTGGGCCGAGCGGCTGAGCCTCGATTGGCGGGCCACCGAACCTGCGCTGGCCCGGCACACGCTGGAGCTGTTCCAGGAGGGCCCGACGCGGCACCTCGACCTCTGCCTGTGGTTCGACGACCTCGAGATCCTCGACGAGCGTGGCCTGCGCCTCGACGTCGCCGCGTTCGTTGCCGGCGGCACCGACTTCTGGCAAGCCCTGCAGCGCCGCGACCCGCAGGTCGTCGGCCGCGGACTGTTCCCGCTCTGACCACCTTCCCTACACATCTCCGACCCCTTCTACTGCCAGCATCCCATGGACCGTTTCGTCTCCCTCGACACCGCCGGTGTCCCCATCAAGGCCTGGATCGACGGCGTGCACGCCGATCCGAACGCGTTGGCGCAGCTGCGCAACGTCGCGCGGCTGCCGATCGTGCACAGCCACGTCGCGGCGATGCCCGACGTGCACTGGGGCATCGGGGCCACGGTCGGCAGCGTGATCCCGACCAAGGGCGCGATCATCCCGGCCGCGGTCGGCGTCGACATCGGCTGCGGGATGATGGCGGTGCGCACGTCGCTGACCGCCGCCGACCTGCCCGACGACTGCAAGGGGCTGCGCAGCGCGATCGAGCGCGCGGTGCCGCACGGCCGCACCAACGGCGGCCGGCGCGGCGACCGCGGCGCCTGGTCCGACCTGCCGGCCCGCGCCGAGGACGCCTGGAAGCGCTTGCGTGGCGACTACGAGCGCATCCTCGCGCGGCACCAGAAGCTCGACCGCGGCGCCACCGCCGAACATCTCGGCACGCTCGGCACCGGCAACCACTTCATCGAACTGTGTCTCGACGAGAGCCAGCGCGTCTGGGTGATGCTGCACAGCGGCTCGCGCGGGGTCGGCAACCGGATCGGCACGCACTTCATCGACCTGGCCAAGAAGGACATGCGGCAGCACCTGGCCAACCTGCCGGACAAGGATCTCGCCTACTTCACCGAAGGGGCCGAGCACTTCGACGATTACGTGTTCGCGGTCGGTTGGGCGCAGCGGTTCGCGCGCACCAACCGCGACCTGATGATGGCGGCGATCCTGGAGACGCTGGCGACGCGCGACGACCTGCCGAAGTTCACGCACGGCGAGGTGGCGGTGAACTGCCACCACAACTACGTGCAGCAGGAGGAGCACTTCGGTGCGTCGGTGTTCGTGACCCGCAAGGGCGCGGTGCGCGCCGGCCCCGGCGAACTCGGCATCATCCCGGGCTCGATGGGCACGCGCAGCTACATCGTGCGCGGCAAGGGCAATCCGCACAGCTTCCACTCGTGCAGCCACGGGGCCGGGCGGTCGATGTCGCGCGGCGAGGCGTTCCGGCGCTACACGGTCGACGACCACATCGCCGCGACCGAAGGCGTCGAATGCCGCAAGGACGGTGCGGTGCTCGACGAGACGCCGATGGCCTACAAGGACATCGACGCGGTGATGGCGGCCCAGCAGGACCTCGTCGAGGTCGTGCACACTCTCAAGCAGTTCGTCTGCGTGAAGGGCTGACGATGCACACCATCGACGGGTCGCAAGGCGAGGGCGGCGGGCAGATCCTGCGCACGGCGCTGGGTCTGTCGGTCGCGACCGGCACGCCGTTCGTCATCGAACGGATCCGCAGGGGCCGCAAGAAGCCGGGGCTGCAGCGGCAGCACCTCACCGCGGTGCTGGCCGCCGCCGAGGTCGGCCAGGCGCAGGTGGTCGGCGCCGAACTCGGCTCCGAGCGGCTCGAGTTCGTGCCCGGCGCACCGCGCGCGGGCACGTTCAAGTTCGCGATCGGCACCGCCGGCAGCACGTCGCTGGTCCTGCAGACGGTCCTGCCGGCCCTGTGGGCGGCGGGTGGCGACGCCACGGTCGAGATCGAAGGTGGCACGCACAATCCGCAGGCGCCGCCGTTCGAGTTCTTGGCCTGGGCCTGGGCCCCGTTGCTGCACCGGCTGGGTGCGCCACTCGCACTCGAACTGGTGCGGCCGGGCTTCTACCCCGCCGGCGGCGGCCTGGTGCGCGCGACGGTGCAGGCGCCGCAGTGGCGGCGCCTCGACCTGCCGCGCACCGACCACGCGCCCGTGCTGCGCGCCCAGATCGTCGACTCGGGCCTGCCGCCGCACGTCGCCGAACGCGAAGCCGAGGTGCTGCGCAAGCGTCTGCGCCTGGGTCCGCAAGACGTCGCGATCGAACGCTGGCAGGGCCGCGGGCCGGGCAATGCGGTGCTGGTGGTGGTGGACTGCGGTGGCGTCGTCGACGTCGTCGCCGCATTGGCCGAACGTACGCTCTCGGCCGAAGCCGTCGCCGAACGGGCCGTGCGCGCCGCCCTGCACCACGTTGGCCATCGCGCGCCGGTCGGCGAGCATCTGGCCGACCAGTTGTTGGTGCCGATGGCATTGGCCGGGGGTGGCTCGTTCGCGACGTGCGCGCCGAGCGAGCATCTGCGCACCAATGCGCGGATCGTCGAGGGGTTCTTGCCGGTGTCGATCGCAATCGAACCGCGCGATGGGGTTTGGGGGGTGGAGGTGCGGGGTGGGTAGCGGGGGGGGACTCTGGTCGGGAAGGTC
>DAIMFJ010000185.1:0-1376 GCA_036724695.1 Planctomycetota bacterium | reverse complement strand
GCCTTGGCGCTGCCCGAGCGATCGAGTTCCTCGGAAGCTGGTCGCACAGTCATGAGCGAGGCTGCCAAAGTGGTGGCCGTCATCCGGAAGGCCTTCGGCGGCGTGCCCCGCGGTCGGCTGACGTTGCACGAAGCGGAAGCCATCGCCTTCTACGCCTACAAGTCCGAGCAGGCGTTGGCTCGGAAGCGGGATCGGGAAAGGCGATGGGAGGAGGTTCCTGATTCGAGTCTCGAGGAGTGTGCTGCGGCATTGACATTCCTGGATCCAGTGAGCTGGCGGTATTACCTGCCGGCGTACATGGTGTGGTTTCTCGGCTCCTCGCGCAGCGATCCTGGGTCCATGGCTGCTTGCACTCTGATGTATGAGCTCGGTTTGCATCCACCAGAGGTCGAGCATCGAATCGAGAAGTTTGGCGTGCTCGATCGCAACCAGGGAGCGGCCGTGCTGGCGTTCCTGCGTCTCGTTGCCGAGGATGATTCGTATGGGTCTACCCGAGAGGCGGCGAAGGCGATCGATTGCCATTGGATCAAGTACTTGCATGTTTGATTCTATTGCCTTTGTTCGACGAGCGCGTTGCGGGCGAGGGAGTCGGTTGTCCGGTTCGCACATTTGTGGGCGGGTGGCCGATCCGCCATCTGGAATCCCCCAGAGGTGGGTGCGTGCGCCAACAGGTCGGCGCAATGAGGCGAGCCCCCTTGGTGAGTGCCCGACCCGGCGCCAGGTCCTGTCTGCATGGTAGGCCTCCGCGCCCGGGCGCCTGGTGGGACCGGCTCGACCCCGCTCGCGGTCGTCAACGCACGCCGCCCGGAGATGTCATGGCCCCCGGAGTGCGGCGTTGTGCCGCTCTTCGGCTCCAGGTTCGGCCTCGCCGCCGGTCTTGGCCAGGTCCACGGCTTCTCGCCGCCCCAGGGATCCTGATCCGCTGCGCCGCCTTCTTGCACTCGTCGGTCCGTCACCACCATGAGCCAAGTCCGGCCGCCTGCGCGAATCGTTCGCCCGGGACGCCGCAGACCGGGGGCTTGCGCTCGGAATGGGTTTGGGGAATGCTATCCGCCGCTCGCTCGGACGCGTGGCCGCCGAGTGGGCGCTCATCCAGTGCCAAATCCCGTCCATCCAAGGCGGTCACTATCTCCACCGATTGTCGTTCTCGGTCGCGTAGAATCAAGGCAAGGTGTACATGGGGGCTCCAGGGTTGACGGCCAGGGTGATGCGATTGGTTCCGTTGCATGAAAAGATGGCGGCTTTCATAAGGGTTATAATGGCGATCATCATTATGCATTTGCGATCTTGCGGACAGGGGTGACGTGGTAATGTTTGACCTGAGCGATGTTCTGCAGTCTCCGGGAAGCCCGTTTATCGTGCTTGTCGTGCGAGAC
>DAIMFJ010000184.1:8928-9920 GCA_036724695.1 Planctomycetota bacterium | reverse complement strand
CGCATCGCAAGGCTTCAACGGGGCCGCGCGCCGGAGCGCGCGGAAGGACGTCGAAAGACTCCGACTGAACAGCACTCCGACGTCGCTTCAACGGGGCCGCGCGCCGGAGCGCGCGGAAGGACGGAGGCAACCTTGGTGGCAATCGTCCGCGACCTGCTTCAACGGGGCCGCGCGCCGGAGCGCGCGGAAGGGACGACAAATCGCAGCCAGCCTCGGTCATGTGGATCGCTTCAACGGGGCCGCGCGCCGGAGCGCGCGGAAGGCAGGGCACCACGCTCGACATCGGCCAGGACGGCCTGGCTTCAACGGGGCCGCGCGCCGGAGCGCGCGGAAGGGGCCCGCACCCTGCTCCCGATGCCACTGGCACATCGAGACCAAACTGCGAGCAAGCAAGCAAATCCGCACATCACGAGGATCCTACCCACCACGACTTCAAAACGCAACCCAAGTTGCCACAGAGCCTTCGAGCGACCCCCGGCACCAGCGCACCACCGGACCGCTCGCACACCGCGGCGGCCTACACCGGACCACTACCGCCCCGCCGATCATACCACGAACCTCCGCCCCGGCGGCGAATACGACTGACCAAGAACATCGATGTTCGCCATCACGTCCACCACCGCCGGGCCCACATCCACGAACAACACCTGATCGTCGCCGTGGTGGATCACCTGCGCCAGCTGATCTCGCATTCGCACGACCTCGCGGCGGTCGAGTTCGCACAGGAACACGCTGTACTGCACATGATTCCCGAACGCCTCGCAGATCTTGAACACCTGCGTCCGCCGCTTGTCGTCGGCGATGTCGTACGAGACGAAGTAGTTTCGGCGATTCGTGATCCTGTTCATCGCGTCACCATCCCCGTGTACGAGGGCACGTCGCCGCGCAGCCACCTGGCGAACAAGCGCACCTGCACTCGCACCACCGACCGCCACGACAGCTTGTAGCCGAACAGCGGGTGCGTCACGAGTTGCTCCATCCTGGCTTCGAAG
>DAIMFJ010000184.1:0-8918 GCA_036724695.1 Planctomycetota bacterium | reverse complement strand
CCGACCTTCCGGCAGCATCACGCAGCCAGCCAGCGACACCTGGAAGTCCTTGGCCGCGACCATTCCCGTGTTGACCGCAGACAACACCGCGCTGTCGGCTACCAGCGGCCGGAACTCCTCCATCAGATCCAGCGCCAATGCCGGCCGTCCGTGCCGAGGTCGATGGTACATCCCCCACCATGGATCGAGCCCCTCGGCGAGGATCGCCGCCGTCAGGTCCTTCGCCAACAACGCGTACACGAACGACAGCATCGCGTTGATCGGGTCCTTGGGCGGTCGCCGATTGCGACTCGCAAAGTCCCACTCCGTGCCAAGATCGCGCGGTTTCAGCATCCGACCGAAGTTCCGGAAGTACGTCGCTGCACCGTTGCCTTCGCAACCCAGCAGCTGTCCGACGTCCGCAGCCGTGTCCACGTCACGCAACACTTGCTCGAACTCCTCGAGTGCCCGCTCCGGCAGGTCCTGCGAATTGCGGCGCAACAGCGTACGCTGGTTGCTCACCTTCGCAGCGACGATCTGCTTCGCGAAGGCCAGGGCCCGCACGGGATCGGCTGCAGCCACGAACTGCGCAGCGCGATCGTAGGCATTGCGCAGGTTGATCCCGTGCGCAACGCCGTAGAACCAATGGCCGCGCGACAGGTACACCACCGGCACGCCGGCTTCCAGGAGCGTATGCACCGTCTGCGTCGTGCACTGCACGTTCCCGCAGAGCACCAACTGCGCGACGTCGACGATCCGGAACCGGCCGATTTCCCCATTGCGGTTGCGCACGATGAGCAACCCGCCGCTCTTGCCGACCGTGGCACCCTGCTCCTGCACGTACAACGGCATCGCCTCGTCACGCACGGGGTACAACCGCCGAGGCTCGTCGGCGCCCTCCCTGGGTGCACCTGCTGCGAGGGCCAGCGTTTCGTCCGGCAGGCAGATCCCGCTCAACGAGCACCCGTTGCACTTCGGACTGTCCTCCAGCGGCGGAGGGAGTTCCGTGGCCGACTGGGCCGCCCTGGCGCGTGCGATCCACTCCCTGGTTGCCGCCTCGAGCTCGGCGGTGAACGGGATCTCAACCCTCGTGCGCGAGCCGCGGTAGTACAGGAAACCATGCGTACACGAAAAGCCGTGTTCTCGCAGCAGCAGGCCTTGCGCCATCAGCTGCACGCGCTCGGGCTCCCAGGACCGCTCCGGACGGTCTGGAACGCGCCCACGCTTGGTCTCGACCGGAACGGCCTCGTCTCCATCCGTCGATACCAGGTCCAGCTTCGCGGTGATCCCAAGCAGCTCGCTGGACAGACTCACCGACCGCCGGATCGTCGGTGGGTCGTCGCCGCCCTCGGCATCCTCTTCCTTCGGCGTCGCTGTGGCCCCCGAAGCTGCGGGGTCCGGCAGCACATGGTCGAGCTGGTCGACCCGCCGGTGGACTGCACGCCCTTCCTCGGTGAAGTGATTGTCCGCCCACCGCCCCTCGACGTGCATGAAATGGAACAGTCGCGGGCAGTAGGCGTACTCGTTGAGCATGCGCACCGGCAACAAGCCCAGGGGCGCAGCCTCGCGGACTTCGCAGTCGTCGATCGTGGACATGGCAACTCCAGTCCCTCCCAACCGACTGGAGCATGCCACGATCCGCCGATCTGCCAATCCCCAGCAATCGCCAACACGCCATGCTGGGATGCGATTGTGACACGCAGCCAAATCGAATCGACCTATAGGCGCCATGCCATGGTGAGCATCGCACCTCAGTTCGATTAGCCGCTTGTCGCGCTTGCCCTCTCACCGTTACGGCAATGGGACAATCAGCGAGCGCGAACTACACCGCGGCTGGCCAAGGCGTGGACCAGCGCAATCCTGGGGCAACCCGCAGCCCAATGCCGCAGGACAGCCCCCGCTCCCAACTCACTTGCGCTCGAGCTCGTCCGCCAGCTTGCCGGCCCCGTACACCTTGCGCAGCGCCTCGACGATGATCGCCGTGTGCACGCTCACCGAGCGCGACACCTCGTCGTCGAACACGTAGTTGTTGCCGAGCATCTCGATGTTGCCGTCGAAGATCAACCCGACCACGTTCAGCGCCTTGTCGACGACCGGCGAGCCCGAGTTGCCGCCGATGATGTCGTTGGTGCTGACGAAGTTGAACGGCGTCGTCAGGTCGAGCTCCTTCTCCTTGTCGATCCAGACCTGCGGCAGGTCGAACGGGTACTTGCCGCCGAACTCGTGGAAGCGTGCGAACAGGCCGTACAGCGTCGTCTTGAACGGCGCCAGCGTGCCGTTCATCGCGAAGCCCTTGACGAGGCCGTCGCTGATCCGCAGCGACATCGTCGCGTCCGGCGGGATCGAGGTGCCGTACACCGCGAAGCACGCCTCACCCACCATCTTGTTCAGCGCGGCTTCTGTGCGCTGCAGCTCGGCCATCTGCTTCGGGTCGGCCATCGCCGTGACCTTCTGCTGCTGCAGCGCGGCGATCTTGTCCCAGGTGTCGCCGTACTTCTGCTGCACCGCGGCGTTCTTCGCCACGGCGGCGCGCAGGTCGGCCTCGGCCTTCTGCTTGATCGCCATGATGCGCGGGTTCAGCAGGCCGTCCAGGTAGCCCTGGATCGCCTTGCGGCTGTTCTCCTGGCTGAGGATCTGCGAGCGCAGCTTGCGCTCCTCTTCGGCGCTCGTCTTCGACTTCGCGACCAGATCCGCCAGCGCCTTCTTGATGCCGGCCAGACGGTTGGGCAACAGGTGGTCGCGCAGGAACTCGCATTGCGCGTAGGTCTGCAGGCGACCCGTGCGGCCGGGGTTGCCGGTCACGAACACCAGTTCGTTCTCCTGCGCACCCTCGGTCTTCCAGGTGAAGAAGTGCTTGCTGCTGTCGACCGGCTGGTCGTTCTCGTACGCGCGCACGAACGTGTAGTCGAGCCCGAAGCGCGGGTACGTGAAGTTGTCCGGATCGCCACCGAAGTGCGCGATCTGGCCGTGCGGGGCACTGACCAGCCGCAGGTCGTCGTACAGCTTGAAGGTGTACAACTGGTAGTTGCCACCCTGGTACAGCGCGATCACCTCGTGGCGGTACTCGGGCTGGGCCGCCTTGGCCTTGGCGAGCACTGCGCCTTCGCCTTCGGCGGCGACCTCCTTGGTGACGTCGCGCTGGGCCAGCAGCTGGCTCATCACGAAGCCGGGCAGCTTGACCTCGCCGGCGTAGTCCCCGGCGTAGTAGCCGTCCTTGAGCCAATCGGCGTCGCCTTGCACGCTGACGATCGCGTCGCGCGCGCAGTGGTGGTTGGTCATCACCAGCCCGTACGGGCTGACGAACGACGCCGAGCAGAAGAAGCGGTAGTCACCGCCCTGCATGCGGCCGAAACGCAGCGACGACAGCCGCGCCTTGTCGAGCCATTCCTGCGTCGGCGTGAAGTCGTAGGCCTGCTGGAACCAGCCGAGCGGCGCGTGCTCGAAGGTCCACATGCGGCCGAGTTCCTTGCGTTCCTGGGCGCTGGCAGGCGCGAGCAGGGCTGCGGACAGGAACAGGACGCCGGCCGCGCGGGCCAGCACGGGGGAAAACGAAGTGGATTGCGTCATGGTGTCCGGATTCGGGCGGTCAGTCTACGCACCCAAAACGGACCTCGCACCCACGACCGCCCGGATTCGGGCAGGATTCCGGAGCGGTTGCCGCTCAGCCCGCGACCACCGTCAAGTCGCGCACGAACGCCTCGGACATCTCAAGCGTGGTCGCCAGATCGGCATGCCGCACGACGATCCAGCCGTCGCCGACCACCACCTTGCGCCAGTCCTTCTTGTGCTCGCCGACCGGGGTCAGCTCGATCGTGGCGATGTGGCGGCCGTAGCGGGCCAGCAGTTCGCGCAGGCCGCGATGCTCGGTGACCACTTCGCCCGGCCCCTGGGCGCGCTTGAACACCATCGACGCGTTGTACTTCGGCGACGTGTCCTGGCTCAGCCGGCCGTAACAGACCGCCTCGGCCCAGCCCTTGAAGAGGTCGAGGTCGTACGCGTAGTTCATCGCGTGCACCAGCCGTGCGCCGGGCGGCCGGCCGCCGATCTCGCCGAACACCGCTTCGCCGCTGGCGGTGCGGAACCACTCCATGTGCGTGAAGCCGGATTGGAACCCGAGCGCCTTCAGCACCTGCCGGCCGAGCAGCACGCCGGGCCGCGGCAGTTCGGCGTGGATGTCCTTCAACACGATGTTCTGCATCGAGATCCAGGCGTTCTGGGCCAGGATCATCGGCTTGGGTTTGTACCAGGAGACGTCCTCGAACAGGATCCGCCCGTCGGCGCAGACGGTGTCGTAGGTCAGCTCTTCGCCTTCGACGAACTCCTCGACCGACAGTTCCGGTACGGCGCGGGTCTTCTCCAGTGCCTGCTGGAATTCCTGCGCGTCGTTGCAGCGGAACGTGTTCTGGCTGCCGGCCCCGTCGATCGGCTTGACGATCGCCGGATAGCCGACCCGCTCGGCGACCGCCCAGGCTTCCTTCTGGGTGCGCGCCCGGCCGTGCCGCGGCACCCGCAGCCCGGCGGCTTCGACGGCCTGCTTCATGCGCTCCTTGTCGCGCACCACCAGCGTCTGCTCGGGCGTCATGCCGGGCAGGCCGAATTCGGCGCGCAGGTTCGCGGCCAGGTACATCAACCGCTCCCACGAGCACTCGACGCGGTCGAGCGTGCGGCCGGCGAGCCAGCGCCGCAGTTCGGCGGCGATCGCCGCTTCGTCGTCGAACGAACGCACCTGCAGGTAGTCGGCGAGGTGCTCGCGGGCTTCGGCGGGCAGGGCCTGGGCCGGCTGGTCGCCGACGCCGAACACCTTCGCACCCACCTGGGCGAGGCCGCGCACGAAGAGGGGCATCTCGGCAGGGAAACCTGGGCTCAGGAAGAGGACGTGCATGGCGTGGGGCCGGGGCGCAGGACGAGAGGAGCGGGAAGTGGGTCGCGGCCGGCGGACCGCGCGGCGATCAGCGGGCCGCTTCGACGCGCACGTGCGCGACGATGCGCTGCGTCGCCTGCTGGACGAAGCGGGTGTCGGGATGCCGCACGATCACGAACCCGTCGCCTTCGTAGGTGCTCGCCACCGGCGCGCCGACCTGCGGGGCCTGCAGTTCGACGATCGCCGCGCCGAGTTCGCGCCGCACCTCGTCGAGGCCGCGCACGGCGGTGATCTTGGCCCCACCCCCCTGCGCACGCAGGTAGGCGGCGCCGGCCGCGTAGCGGCGCTCGGTCGGCACGAAGCGTTCGAAGACCATCAGTTCGGCGTAGGCGCGGTACATGTCGCGGTCGTGGGCGTAGCCGATCAGCGACGTGAACTGCGCCCCCGGTGGCCGTGCTGCGACCTCGCCGATCGCGATCGAACCGTCGGCGCGCAGGAACCACTCCATGTGCGACATGCCGGTCCACATGCCGAGCACGCTCAGCGCGCGCGGGCCGGCGCGGAAGATCGGCGCGAACTCGGGCGCCGACAGGTCGCGCGGCAGCACCACGCACCACTGGATCCAGTCGTTCTCGAGCACCTGCAGCGGCGTCGGGTGGTAGCTGCAGATGTTGTGGAACACCGGCTGGCCGTGCAGCGTGATCGTGTCGAACGAGTACTCGCGGCCTTGCACGAACTCCTCCAGCAGCACCGGCCGGGCGGCCGTCGGCGGGGTCGCGGCGAGGGCGGCGCGCAACTCGGCGAGGTCGGCGCAGCGCACGGTGGCCTTCGCACCGGCCCCGGCCGGCGGTTTGACCACCAGGGGCAGACCGATCCGGCGCGCGGCGGCGACCGCGTCGTCGGTCGAGGTGGCCAGGTGGTGGCGCGCACAGCCGATGTCGTTGGCCACGAACAGGTCCTTCATGCGCGCCTTGTCGCGGAAGTTGCGCGCCGTGTTGCCGTCCATGCCGCGGATGCGCAGCCGTTCGCGGACCAGCGCCAACGGTTCCTGCAAGGGCTCGAGGATGCCGAGCAGCCGGTCGACCGGACCGGCGGCCTGCACGATCGCGTGGACCCCGGCCTGCAGACGCTCGGCGTCCATCGCGTCCTCGACCTGCTGGAACGCTGCCAACCCGGCGAGGAACTCGGCCGGGAAACGGCTCTTCTTATCCTGGCTGACCACCGACAGGCGCACCTCCGGCAGCGCGGCGGCCGCCCGCGCGAACCGCAGCGTGTTCTCCTTGGCGAAGGGAATCGCGAAGACGACGTGCACCATGAGCCGGCGCAGGCTACCTGACCCGGGCCGCCCATGCCATCGGGGGATTCGATCCCACGGGCATGGACGCGGCGCGCCCGGCCCCTACGCTGCCGGGATGCGCCCGCTGCGCCTGTTGCTCACTGCCTCCGAAGTCACCCCGTTCGCGAAGACCGGCGGCCTCGCCGACGTGACCGCCGGCCTGGCTCGCTACCTGGGCTCGGTCGGCCACGACGTGCGGGTCGTGCTGCCGTACTACAAGCGCATCGCCGACAGCGCGCTGGTCACCCAGCCGCTGGCCGGCGCGCAGCAGATCGACGTGCGCTTCCCCAACCGCACGATCCGCTTCTCGGTGCGCACCGCGGCCCTGCCGCAAAGCCAGGTGCCGGTGCTGTTCGTTGTTTGTTTTTATGTTTAGGAGAGCTCCGAGATCTACACCGACGACGGCGACGAGGCGCTGCGCTTCGCGTTCCTGTCGCGGGCCGTCCTCGAACTCTGCCAGCGCCTGCAGTGGGCGCCGGACGTGATCCACTGCAACGACTGGCACACCGCGTTGCTGCCGCTGTACCTGCGCACGGTCTACACCTGGGACAAGCTGTTCGCCGGCACCAAGACCCTGCTGGCGATCCACAACATCGGCTACCAGGGCGTGTTCGCGGACAGCCAGCTCGACGGGCTCGGTCTCGGCGAACAACGCGCGCACCTGCACCACGGCGACCTGCGCGAAGGCCGCTTCTCGTGCCTGAAGACCGGCATCCTGCACGCCACCCGGCTGGCGACGGTGTCGGTGACCTACGCCAAGGAGATCCAGACCGCCGAGTTCGGCATGGGCGTCGACGACCTGTTGCGCACCCGCAGCCAGGACCTGGTCGGCATCGTCAACGGCGTCGACTACGGCGACTGGGATCCCGCCACCGACCCGCTGCTGCCGCACAGGTTCTCGGCCGAGGACCTGTCGGGCAAGGCGAAGATGAAGGCCGCGCTGCTGCAGCGCATGCAACTGCCTCACCACCCGCGCGCGCCGGTGTTCGGCGTGGTGTCGCGGTTGACCGCGCAGAAGGGCTTCGAACTGTTCAGCGACTCGATCCCGGTGTTCCTGCAGCGCGAGGACATGCGGCTGGTGATCCTCGGTTCGGGCGAGGACAAGCACGAGAAGTACTTCCAGTGGCTGCGCGACACCTGGCCGGAGAAGGTCGGCATCTACCGCGGCTTCCACGACGAGCTGGCCCACTGGATCGAAGCCGGCAGCGACGTGTTCTTGATGCCCAGCCGCTTCGAACCGTGCGGTCTGAACCAGATGTACAGCCTGCGCTACGGCACGCCGCCGGTGGTGCGCAACACCGGCGGACTGGCCGACACCGTGCAGCCGTGGAACCCCGAGACCGGCACCGGCACCGGGTTCCTGTTCGCGGACTTCACCAGCCACGCGCTGGCCGGCACGCTCGACTGGGTGTTCCGCAACTGGCGCGACCAGCGCGGCTGGCGGAAGCTGGTGCAGAACGGCATGCGACAGGACTTCTCGTGGCAGAAGCAGGGGCCGGAGTACGTAGCCCTGTATCGCGCGATGCTGCGCTGATGCGCTGGAGGATCGCGCGCCGATCCGGCATCATGCGGTGATGCACGTCGTCCTCGTCGAGCCTGCGTTCCCCACCAACCAGCGCGAGTTCCTGCGCGGCCTGCTCAGCACCGGCGCCCGCGTGTCGGCGATCAGCGAACGGCCGATCGACGCCTTGCCGGCCAACCTGCGCGAGAACCTGTTCATGCACGAACGCGTGCGGTCGGTGGTCGACGAACACGCGCTCGCCGAAGCCTGCAAGCGCCTCGGACAACGGGTCAAGATCGACCGCCTCGAAGCGACGGTCGAAGCCCACGTGATGGCGGCGGCGCACGTCCGCGAACGCCTGCACATCCACGGCACCACTTCGCAGACCGCGTGGTTGTGCCGCGACAAACCGGCGATGAAGGACGCGGTGCGCAAGGCCGGCATCGCCTGCGCGGCCAGCACGCGCGTGCGTTCGGTCGACGACGCGCTGGCCTTCGCGAACCGCACGGGCTTCCCGCTGATCGCCAAGCCGCTCGACGGAGCAGGCGCCTCGGGAACGCACAAGGTCGCCGACGAGGCCGGACTGCGGGCGGCGCTGGAGGCGCTGCAGGTCCAGAAGGGCCGCGAAGTGGCGCTCGAGGAGTTCCTCACGGGCCACGAGGGCTTCTACGACACCTTGACGGTCTGCGGCAAGGTCGTGCTGGACTTCGCCAGCCACTACTACCCGAACGTGCTCGAGGCGATGCGGACCCGCTGGATCTCGCCGCAGATCGTCTGCACCAACCGGCTCGACACGGTGCCGGAGTACGCACCCTTGAAGCAGATGGGCCAACAGGTCGTCGACGCACTCGGCGTCTGGACGTCGGCGACGCACATGGAGTGGTTCGCCGGCGAGAAGGGGCTGAAGTTCTCCGAGATCGGCTGCCGGCCGCCGGGCGTCGGCGTCTGGGATCTGTACACGGCCGCCAACGAGATCGACCTGTACGCGGCGTGGGCGCATGCGATCGTCCACGAGAAGGTGCCGTTCCGGCCGTCGCGCAAGTTCGCCGCCGGCATGATCGCCTTGCGACCCGACCGCGACGGCGTGCTCGGTCACTACGAAGGCCTCGACCAGGTGCAGCGGCGCTGTGGCGAATGGCTGCTCGACATGCACCTGCCGCCGCCGGGCACGCCGACCCAGCCGGTCGAAGGTGGCTACATGGCCAATGCCTACGTGCGCGTCAAGCACCCGGACTACGACG
>DAIMFJ010000183.1:4389-9922 GCA_036724695.1 Planctomycetota bacterium | reverse complement strand
TCGACGTGCGGGTGATCGATGGCGGGACCAGGCAACCGGTGGCGGGGGCGGAGGTTCGCTGGGCGACTTCGGTGAGCTATCAGCAGGTCGCCTTACTGCCGGCAGCGGAACGAAAGGAGTACTCCGGTGATCGAGAAGCGACAGCGCGACGCTTCGGGTGGTCGACGCGCACCGACGGCGATGGCAAGGCGCGCGTGGCCGCGACTTCCCACGGCGCCCATGTGTTCGCGACCAGCGAGGGCCGCTACGCGGAAATCCACGTTGGTGGGTCACAGGTGGCTCCTGCCGGCGGTTGGGTGCTCCTGCTGGAAGCCGATCACACGCTACGCGCCAGGGTGCTCGACGCGCAGGGGCGGCCGGCCGTCGGTGCGCAGGTCGGCATCCGCATGTTCGGCAAGGATGACCAGCCGGTGCCCAACCGCGGCGGGATCCGGCCACTGCTGGCGAAGGGACCCGAGGCGATGGTCGAGTTCCGGCATCTGCAGACTTGGTTGAAGCAGGGCAGCAGCAAGCGCGAACTCGAGGTCGCCCGCTGGCGAATCGCCCTGGAGGTACCCGGGGTCGACCATGCAGGGCCAGGTACGAGTGGCGTCGATTTCGACGTCGACCAGCCACCGCGCGAGCCGATGGAGTTGCGTTTGCCGCCGACGGGCCGCATCGCCGCTCGTCTGCTGCACGAGGGTCAGGTCCTGATCGATGGCGTGACCTTCCAAGTCCAACGCGGCAACGACAGGGCCGGTGCTTCCGCGAGACATGAGGTCGACGCCGATGGTTGGGCGCGGATCCCGTATGTCGGGCTCGGAGGCGAACTGGTGGTGGTGGCGCGCACCGGGCATGGCGAAACAAGCAAGGTGGTCGCTGCACCGCTCGGAGAGGGCCAGGGGGTGCGCGTCGAGCTCTCGACCGCGGAACTGTTGGCGTTGACCGGGCGGTTCTTGGGGCCAGATCGCCAACCGCTGGCCAACGCCACGGTGGAGTCCAACTTCGATCTCGTGGTCGCGAGCGGCGGTGGTCTGGTGACGACCGACGCGCAGGGTAGGTTCCTGTGGTTGCTCACCAATCGCCACCGGGCGACTCCACAGATCAAGCGCCTGGTCTTCTCGCAGCGGCCGATCGACGGCCCGCCACGCAGTACGACCGTGACGCCGCGCGAGATCCAGCCGGGTACCACCGACCTTGGCGTCTTGGTCCTCGAGCCGGAGGCACTGGTGGTGTCTGGCCGGATGCGCTTCGACGTGCCGCCAACGGAACAGCGCATCTGGTTCCAGGTCGAATCGCTGGACGAGCGACGCGGCGGCAAGGCGGAAGAGCGCTGGAGCCAGGCGGCATCACTGACGGTTTCGCAGCAGCGCGACGGCCGGTTCGAAGTGCGCGGCCATGCCACGCCGGCGCGGCATCGGCTGACGTTTCCGTCGACGCTGCACTTGCCGATCGCTCCAGTCGAGTTCCGGATCGGGCAGGAAGACGTCGAGATCTCGGTGGTGGTCGGCAACGTAGTCCAGGCGACATGCCTGATCCCCGACGAGTTGCCGAAGGACTTCCTGCGTGGGGTGTTCGTGCCCGGATTCGACCCGCCGATGGAACACCACCCGGGCGAAATCGACCGGTTCGGTCGTGGCAACCGCTACGAGGCGGAGGGTTGGGGCACCATGGCAGGACGTTGCCAGCTGCGTTGGAACGGGCTGCCGCCGGGCACCTACACGGTGCACCTGACCGCAGTGGGGCTGGGGACACCGCTCGCGAGCATCGACGATGTCGCGTTGCCGCTGCCCGAGGGTGGCGATCCGCGGCTCTTGGAGATCGACCTGCGCGGGAAGCTGCAGATGCTCCTGGTGCGGCTCGGCAACGTCCCCGAGCGGGTTGACGGCCGTGGGCAACCCCCAGTCCTGGTGTTCTCGATGCCGCAAGCGGACGACCAACTGTGGCAAGGCTTGCAGTTCCACGACGGCAAATTGCAGTTGCCGGTGGTACCAGGGCCACTCGAACTGATGGTGCTCGGTGGCGACAGCCGGCCGCAGCGATGGCAGTTCTCGGCCGAACAAGTGGCTTCAGGCCAGGTGTCGGTCGACCTGCGGCCCTGGCCGACGGTCGAACTGCTGGTGCCCGACGTGCCGGATCTGCCGACGGGCGTCACACTGAGTGTGTACTGCAGCCTGCCGTATGTGAATGCTCCTGTCACGCGGCGCTTCGCGGCCTTGGGCGTCAGTGGTGACCTGGACAGGTTGTTCATGTGTGTCAGCAATGGCGGCCAAATGAAGGAAGAGCGGGTCACGGTGTCGCTCGGCGACGCCACGTATCGGGTCGGCGCGTACCTTCGCAACGCCCGCGATGGGCGGACCATCTCGCTCCAGTCGGTCGCGCCGAGCGAAATCGTCGGTGGCGACAACCTGGCGCCGATCACCGTGCAGTTGTCGCCGGACGAGATCCGGGCGGCGCTGGAGAAGCTGGCTGCTGCCGGCAAATAGCGGCGGCATGGCCGCGCGGGCTTCGCTGCATCAGCTTGCGGTCAGGCCGGTGCGTTCGTAGACGACGGCCAGCGGGATCGCACAGCCGATGCATGGCAAGCGCAACTGCGCGTCGGCAGCGGTCAGCAACTCACGATTCCATCCGCCTTCATGGCGCTCGTAGACGGTCACCGCCCAATGCAGCGGGTCGACGAGCACGTAGGCCTCGAGTGACGGCAGCGCCAGGTAGTTGCGCAGCTTCTCGCCGCGGTCGATGCGTTCGGTCTCCGGCGACAGGACCTCGACGACGACCCGCGGCTGCTCGGCGAACGACGCGTGGTTGGCGATACCGGCGCAGTCGACGGTCAGATCGGGGTAGTAGTGGAACTCCGCGGTATGAGTGCGGATCCGGACCTTGAGTTCGGTGGCAAACGCCTCGCACGGGCCGTTGGCAAGTTGGGCCCGCAAGGCGGCGAACAGGTTGCCGACGATGCGGCTGTGGCCGGCGCTTGCTCCGGCCATCTGGTAGACGACACCCGCCAGGTACTCGTGACGCTCGGTGCGGGTGCGCTCGGCGGCGAGGTAGTCCGCGGGGGAGGTGTAGTAGCTGGAACGAACGGGGTCGCCCATGGTTGCTCCATGGTATCCACCCCGGCCCGGCTAGCCACCGGACAGCGCGTTGCGCGGGTGATTCACTTCACCACGGTGCGGACCAGCACCCGTTCGCTGCTGGAACCAACGCTGGCGAACTGCACCGTCGGGCGATCCTCGGCAGTCCCGGTGGTGCGCTGCAGGTTGCCGCTGCCGAGCGGGTCCTGCAGTTCGAGGCCCTGGCCCAGCCGTTCGGCGACGCAGAGCCGCAGCAGCCGCAGGTCGGCGATGGCGCGCCGCAGGTCGCGCTCGGCTTCGAGGTGGTTGGTGGCGACCATGCGCAGCAGCGCGTTGTCGCTGCTCTGGACGGCGCTGGCGAACTCACGCAGTCGAACTTCGCGCTGCGGCCAATCGGTGCTGCGCTCGGCGGCGACCGCCTGGGCGAGCTGGCGCACCTCCTGCAAGGCGTCGAGCGCCAGTCGTTGCGCGGAGAAGCCGTGTCGCCAGGTGTGCCAGAGCGAGACGCCGGGCAGGTGGGCGCCGGGCTGGAAATCGAGCAGCAGGCTGCCGGTCAACAGCGCTTCGCCGTGGGGGTTGACCGGGCGCGGCGACTGCGCGTCGGCGCTGGCCAAGGCGTTGGCGAGCAGGGTGAGTTCGCTCGGCGCGAGTCCAACCAGGACCGGGTCGGTCAGGCCTTGGGTGGTGATGGCCTGCAGCAGCACCGCGCCGAGCATCTGTTCGAGCAGCACCGGCGAACGCAGCAGGTCGACGGCGAAGGTCAGCGCGTCGAGCATCTGCTCGAGGCCGGCCCGCGCCGCGCCGCTGGCGAGTGCGTGGCGCGCCGTCACCACCGCGGCGTGGCCGAGGTCGAGCGTGGCCCGGACGTTCGGCAAGGCGGCGTCGTAGCCGGCGCGCAGGTCGATCAGGGAACGGGCGCTCTGGCAGTGGGTGCCGGAACGCAGCGCCTGCAAGGGCTCGTGCCACGCGGCCAACTCGGCATCGCTCGGCGTGTGGCTGCCTCGCAAGGCCTCTTCGAGCCGGTCTTCGCGCAACGGCATGGCCGGATCGGCGGCGAGGCCGATCGCCTTGGCGTACGCCTCCCAGGCGTTGCCGGGCTGCGCTTGCCCGTAGAGCACCTCGCGGCGGTCGTCCAGGGCCAGGTATGCGGCATGGTCGGCCGCCAATTCGGCGACCAGGGCCTCCCGCTGCGCGGCCATGCTGCGCTGTTGCCAGACGGCGCCGAGGCCGAGCAGCAGCAGCGTGGCGAGGACCGCACCGATCCGGAACAGGGTGCGCTGGTGGAACGAGGCGGATTGGTCCATGGCGAACGGCCGCAGGGGGCCGCAGGTCGCCGATTCGACGGCCGGCCGGTCAGGATCTTCCTGGCCGGCAGGCGGTGGGGCAACAAGCGCTCGCATTCGGGCGGTGCTGCTGCCATCCTGACGGCCGGCCCATGACCCGCATCGACTACAAGCAGGCCGGCGTCGACTACGGCAAGATCGACCCGCTGAAGATCCTCGCCCAGCAGGCCGCCGCGGCGACCGCTGGCAACCTGGCCCGGCACGGGCTCGTCGAGATCGCCGCCTCGCGCGGCGAATCGGCGTACGTGATCGACTGCGGCGAGTTCCTGCTGGCGTCGATCACCGAGTGCCTGGGCACCAAGGCACTGGTCGCCGACGCGATGCGGCAGGTGACCGGTAAGACCTACTACGACCAGATCGCGCAGGACACGCTGGCGATGGCGATCAACGACCTGATCACGGTCGGTGCGACGCCGGTGTCGGTGCACGCCTACTGGGCGACCGGCGGCAGTGCGTGGTTCGGCGACGAACAGCGCGCGCGCGACCTCGTCGAGGGCTGGCGGGCCGCATGCGACCGCTGCGGGGTCGCCTGGGGTGGCGGTGAGACGCCGGCCCTGGCCGGGGTCGTCTGCGACGACCGCATCGACCTGGCTTCGTCGTGTGTCGGCCTCGTGCGGCCGAAGTCGCGTCTGACGCTCGGCGACCGCCTGGCGGCCGGCGATGCGATCGTCTTGCTGGCCTCGAGCGGCATCCACGCCAACGGTCTGTCGCTGGCGCGCAAGGTCGCCGAACGGCTGCCGGCTGGTTATGCGACGCGCATGGCCGATGGCGCGATGTACGGCGAAGCCCTGCTGGCGCCGACGACCCTGTACTCGCCGGTCACCGAGGCGTTGTTCGCGGCGGGCCTCGTGCCGCACTACGCCGCGAACGTCACCGGCCACGGCTGGCGCAAGTTGATGCGGCACGCGAGTGCGTTCACGTACCGTCTGCACACGCTGCCGCCGGTGCCCGAGGTGTTGCGCTTCTTGACCGACGCGGCCGGCAACGACGCGCGCGAGGCGTACGGCAACCTGAACATGGGAGCCGGTTTCGCGCTGTACGTGGCGGCGGGCGAGGCGCAGCGCGTCGTCGAGGTCGCGATCGCCGCCGGGGTGCCGGCGTGGGTCGCCGGCACCGGCGAAGCCGGGCCCAAACAGG
>DAIMFJ010000183.1:0-4353 GCA_036724695.1 Planctomycetota bacterium | reverse complement strand
TGATCGAACCGCTCGGGGTCACGTTCGCGGCGGACGAACTGCACGTGCGCGCGTAGGGGGGCTACGCGCCAGGCGGGTCGTCCAGCCGTACCAGGTCGCCTACGGCATCGACCGGGGTCGCTCTGGCAGTGACTGCCGGCTCCTGCCGGCTCGGATCCAGCATGGGCCTGGAGCGTGAGCAACCTGGGCAGCCGCGCCTTGGCACCGGCTTCGGAGGTTGACAGATGCTGCGTCAAGGCTACGCTTCGGCCAAGATTTGGCCGATACCGCCATAAATGGCAGATACCCTGAACATCAGCCTGTCGCCGCAACTCGCGAAGTTCGTTCGACTTCGTGTGGAGAGTGGTGCCTATGCCTCAGCCAGTGAGGTGGTGCGGGAGGCGTTGCGCTGGTTTGCCGCTCGAACGGCAGGTTCGGTCGACGAGGTGCCTTCCCTGCTCGACCTGCAGGAGCGTGAGATCGACCGCTCCGAGGCGCGAGCGGCGATGCAGCGTTTGCTGCAGTTGCGCGAGGGGACGACGCTCGGGCCCGATCTGCCGTGGAAGGACCTGCGGGACGACGGGCGGCGATGAGACTTTGCGTCGTGGACTGCTCGTTCGCCCTGGCGTGGGTTTTCGAGGACGAGCGGGACACGATCGCGGATGAGCTCCTCGGCCGGTTGTCGAACGGGGACTCCTTCGACGTGCCCGCCGTGCTGTGGGGACTCGAAGTTCGCAACGCGCTGCGCGGTGCGGTTCGGCGGCGGCGGTTGACGCCGCCGCAGGCGGAGGAGCGGCGACTCTTGCTGGGGCGCATGCCTCGCGTCACCGTCACCACGCCGCCGGGGCTCGGCGACGAACTCGATGCGTTGATCCGGGCCCACGGCTTGACGAGCTACGACGCGGTGTACTTGGCCCTGGCGCTGGAGCATGGACTGCCTCTCGCCACCAAGGACAGTGATCTGCGAGTGGCCACGCTCGCGGCGGGGGGTGAGGTGTTCACCGGTGGAAGAGGCTGACCGGAGGCTGGCAAGTGCGCTGGATCCGGCGATGCATCGCCGGCGTTGAGCGGGACTTCCTAGGCTGCGAGCGCAACGGCCAAGCTGCCGCAACAGGACTCGTGTCGCTCGTCGTCGGCGACGGTTCCCTGTCCAGATCGCAACGACCAGAGCAGGTTGGTGGTTGCCTCGTGCCGCGGGCGGGACAAACCGGCTCGAATCACCGACACTGACGAGTGGATTCCCGTGCCGTGACGTCTTCTTCGACGATGAACAATCCTCCGTTGCTCGAGCGCCTGCTCGCCGAAGCGCCGTTCGTGCATCGGCTCGCGCGCAGCCTCGTCGGCGACGACGCGGACGACGTCGTGCAGCAGGCCTACCTGCACGCGCTGCAGCAGGCCACGGCCAGCATTCGCGATCCGCGCACGTGGCTGTCTGCCGTGGTGCGCAACCTCGTGGCCGACTGGCGCCGGCGCCGCATGCGCCGCGAACGTCGCGAGGCGTCGGTCGCCATCCCCGAAGTGCCTTCGTCGGCAGAGCTGCTGGCCGTCGAGGAGGCCCGCCGGGCGCTCATCACCGCCGTCGACGCGCTGCCCGGGCATCTGCGCACCGTCGTCTTGCTGCGCTACTACGAAGGGCTCGCGCCGCGGCACATCGCGGCGCGGCTGGGGCTGCCGACGAAGACCGTGTGGAACCGCCTGCACGCCGGTTTGAACGTCCTGCGCCGCGCGCTCGACGACGAGCGTGATGGCGGCCGCCGCGCATGGTTGTTGCCGCTCGTGCCGTTGGCCGCCGCGCCGCGGCCGCTGCCGTGGGGCGAACTGCTTCCTGCTGCCGTCGGAGTCGCCGGCGCGAGTTTCGGGGTGATGCTGATGACGACGAAGACCAAGTTGCTCGTGGCCGCGGCGACGCTCGCCGTGCTCGCGTTCGTGTGGGCACCGTGGTGGGCACAGCCGGAGCAGCCGGGATCCGGTACCGGTGTCGACGTGGGGGCGACGACCGCGGCGAGCGCACCGTTCGCCGACGAAGGGCACCAGGGCGAGCGCACATCGGATGCGCCGAGCGAGCGGACCGCGTCCGAGACTCCGCCGGTGGCGACGACGGGCGAACTGATCGTGCGTGTGCGCTACGCGGAGGAGCCGTTTCCTGCGGCCGGGATCGTGGTGCGCGCGGGCCAACGCCTGGACAACCCTTTGCTCGAGCCCTGGGTGACGGCGACGACCGACGCATCGGGAGCCGCACATTTCGCCGCACTGCCGCCCGGCAAGACCATCGCGCGCTGCGGCCTGAACTGGCGCATCACCCGTGCGGAGGTGGTCGCCGGGGAACGACGCGAGTGCGAGCTCGTTCTCGAACCGGCGATGACCGTGCACGGCATCGTCGTCGACGCGACCGGCGCTCCGGTGCCTGGCGCAGCGATCGAGACGATCTCGCCTGCCAGCCGCGACGACATCGTCACGCACATCGCGACGAGTGGCGTCGACGGCACGTTCGTCCTGCGCGGCTGCACGGTCCATCTTCTGCTCGGTGCGCGCACCGCGAACCATGCCGCGTCGCAGCTCTACTACGTCACGGGTGAACCCGGCTCGCGGCGGGACGCGCGCCTGGTGTTGACCGAGCCGGGGGGCAACGTGGCCGCGACCGTCGTCGACGAACGCGGCGTTGCCGTCGCTGGTGCCCTGGTCGTGATCGGCCCCGGCAAGGTGACCGGGATCATGAGCACCGATCAGGGCGCGCCGCCACTGCCTGCACATGGGCAGACCGATGACGCAGGTCGCTTCGAGGCGATCGGCGTGCCGGTCGGCGACCAACCCGTCGTCGTGCTCGCTCCCGGGCACGCGCCGTGGCGGGGGACGTGCCTGGTCGCCGCTGCTGCGACCGTGCCGGTGCGGGTGAGATTGACCGCGGGTGCGATCTGCAACGGTTCCGTTCGCGACGAACAAGGCCGTGGCGTCGCCGCCGTGCAGGTGGTGACCCAACCGCTCGGCGATCTCATGCCGTTGTCGACACGCACGGCAGAGGACGGGTCGTTCACGCTCACCGGTCTGCCGATCGGTGAGTCGGTCCTGAAGGCGGTCCACCAAGACCACGGGCGCGCAACCGCGACGGTCCTCGGCGACGCGAACGCGCCGGCTCGGTGCGACCTCACCCTGACGTTCGGCCTGTCACTGCGCGGCACGGTCGTCGACGACTCCGGCAAGCCCGTGCCGCACGTCGAGTTCATCCTGCGGTCGGAAGGACCTGGCGACGAGTGGTACCAGACCGCGCACGGCCGCGCCGACGGCACGTTCCGCGTGCCGGAGTGTCCGCAAGGGCGAACCCTCGCGGTGGAGGTGAAGGCGCTCGAGCATCTGCCCACGACGCTGACGGGCGTCGATCCGTCGCAAGGACCGCTCGAGGTGCGGCTGCAACGCGATACGAGGCCGCGTGCGCGCATCACCGGCCGCGTCGTGCTCGGCGACGGCAGCAGTCCCGTCGGCAAGACGTTCGAACTGATCAGCCAGCGGCCACAGCAATACCTCGACCACCGCATCGACCAGCCCGACGGCTCGTTCTCGATCGAGGTCGCGCCCGCGGACTGGACCCTGCGCATGCAGGAACCCGGCTTCCCGCCGATCCAGCGTTCGGGCCTGGTGGTTGGTCCCGGTGAGAGCCGCGACGTCGGCACGCTGGCGCTCGTACAAGGCGGCACGCTCGTGCTGCACCCACCCACCGACGAACGGCTCGACTGCCGCGTGATGACTCCCGCCGACGAGTTCGTATGCGGCGTGTATTCCCCATCGCTGCCGTTGCGTTCGCAGCTGCTCGCGCCCGGCGACTACGTGCTGCTGACAGGCAGCGCGAGCCGCGCTGCGGTGCGGTTGCCGTTCACGATCGCCGCGAACGCAGAGACCGAACTGCGGCTGGACTTGCCCGTCGGCGTCGTGCAGCGCATCGAGGTGCGGCCGGCCCCTGGTCAGGCGACGCCGCGCAGCGTCTCGTTGCGGCTGCACCAGGCCGGCAGGATGCTCGCGGTGCTGCATGCCACCAACAAGGACAGCCCCGACGCGGCGATCTGCGACGTGCGGCTCGTGCCCGGGGAGTACACGGTGACGCAGCACCGCGGCGACGGCACGAAGGTCACGTTCGTCGTCGGCGAGGCGGCGGGTGAGCCGGTAGTCCTCACGGCCCAGTGATCGCTTGCCGGGCTGCCGGTGTACTTCCATGCGCCGCGACCCACGAGCAGCGGGGACAGGTCGGTGCGAGTCGACCCAAGCGTGGATTTGCCAGCCAACCAGCCCTTGACTTGCAGGCACGATGGCTCTTGGCACCTTGCCGGCGACCACCGCGAGCCTCAGCGACCGCGCACCTTGGCGGCCCGGGCGTCGAGGACGGCG
>DAIMFJ010000182.1:0-9953 GCA_036724695.1 Planctomycetota bacterium | reverse complement strand
AGCCGGTCGATGGAACCTGCCATCGGAGCTCCCGCGAGGTTAACGCCATTGGGGTCCGAACCCCTCTGCGCTGGTCGCACTGACCCGTGGTGGCGAGCCGCGCCACGGTGGATCTGCCAGGTCGCCGGTGCGGTGCGGTGGTTCTGCGGAGCCGGTGGACGGCTCGTCGGCCGGTCCGCCGACCTCAGGCCGGCGCGAGCACGCTGGCCAGCACCGCTGCCAGTTCGGGCGGATCGATCGGCTTCTGCAGGACGCGGCAGATCCCGGACGACTCGGCGGATTGCATCAGGTCGTGGCGCAGGAACCCTGAGTACAGCAGGACCGGCATCGTGGGGGCGACTTCGTGCGCGGCCTGCGCCAGTTGCATGCCGGTCATGCCGGGCATCTCCTGGTCGGTCAACAACAGGTCGAACGACGCCGGCGCGGCACGCAGCTTGGCCAGGGCCCGGCGCGGCGACGAGCAGGTGGTCACGCGGTAGCCGAGGTGTTCGAGCCAGCGCCGGGTGCTGCGCAGCAGCGCTTCCTCGTCGTCGACCACCAGCAGGCGCTGGCCGCTGCCCGGTTCGACCGGGACCGGCGGCGCGGCCGCCGCGGCCTCGGACCGTTCCACCAGCAGGTAGACCTCGAAGGTGGTGCCGACCCCTGGCTCGCTGTGCACGGTGATCGCGCCGCCGTGGCTCTGCACGATGCCGTGCACGACGGAGAGTCCTAGCCCAGTGCCCTTGCCGACCGGTTTGGTGGTGAAGAACGGCTCGAAGATGTGCTGCAGGGTCGCCGCAGGCATGCCGACACCGTTGTCCGCAACGGTGAGTCGGACGTATTCACCCGCCGCCAGACCCGTCGGCCGTCGCGGATCGTCGGCCTGGAAGTACACGGTCTCGGCGGCGATCCGCACCATGCCGCCGCGCTCTTCCATCGCGTGGCAGGCGTTGGTGCCGAGGTTGATCAGCACCTGGTGCAGTTGGGTCGCGTCGCCGAGCACCGTCGGCAGGTCGGTCGGCAGTTCGACGCGGATCACGATCGACGCCGGGGTCGTGCTGCGCAGGAACCGCGCTGCATCGGTCACCAGCGGGGCCAGCGCGGTGGCCTGCAGGTCCGGTTCCTTCTGGCGCGAGAACGACAGGATCTGTTGCACCAGGGCCTTGGCGCGCGCCGCCGCCTTGTCGATCTCGCCGAGGAACTCGCCGACGTCCTGAGCCTGCTCGTGCAGGATCAAGGCCAGGTGCACGTTGCCGGTGATCGACGCCAACAGGTTGTTGAAGTCGTGGGCGATGCCGCCGGCCAGCGTGCCGAGGGCTTCGATGCGTTGCTGCTGTTCGAGGCGCTTCTGGATCTCCTCGCGCTGGCGCGCCATCTCGCGCCGTTCGGTGATGTCCCGCGAGATGCTGAACACCGCCTCGACCATGCCGTCGCGGTCGCGCAGCGGCACGGCGTGCGTCTCCATCCACCGTTCGGTGCCTGCCATGCCGCGCAACCGGTAGGTCAGCGTGCCGGTGCCGCCGGCGACGGCATGGTTGTGCAGGTCGAGGAATGCCTGCCGCTCGTCCTCGTGGATCAGGTGCAGCAGGTTCTGGCCGCGCACGCTGTCGAGGTCCTTGGCTTCGATGAAGCGCAGGCCGGCCGGGTTCATGTCGAGCAGCCGGCCGTCCGGCGACATCGTCTTGATGCACTCCGGATCGGTCTCGAAGTACAACCGCATGCGCTCGACCAGGGCTTCGCGTTCGGCTTCGGCGCGCTCCTTGGCACTGCGGTCGAACGCGGCATACGCGAACCGGCGGTGGCCGTCCGGATTGGGGATCGGGACGACGGTGCAGAACAGTCGGTGGGGGCCGTCGGCGGTCACGTGTTCGTAGTCGAAACTGGTCGGGCGCCCTTCGCGCTCGCAGCGCCGGTACTGTTCGAGCCAGAACTCGATCGTGGGCCGCGGCAAGCCGAGTTCGGTGCAGGTCCTGTGGCTCATCGAGCCGGGTGCGACGCCGAAGAAGCGGTGGGTCTCGGCGTTGTCGCTGACGTGGCGGATGTCGTCGTCGAGCAGATCGACGATGCCGCGCATCACGCCGGGACTGTCGTAGAACTGCCGCAGCAGGTTCTCGGTCTCGAGCTTGGCGGCCTCGATGCGGATGCGTTCGCTGACGTCGATGTGGCAACCGACCATGCGCGTCGGTCGGCCGTGGCCGCCGGCCACGCATTGCCCACGGGCGTGGATCCAGTGCCAGCTGCCGTCCTTGTGTCGCATGCGGAACTCGAGGTCCACGCCGGCGCGGCGCCCTTCCAGGTGGTCGCGGACCGCCGCCAGCGCCCGACTGCGATCGTCGGGGTGCAAGCGCGATTCCCATTCCATGTACTCGTTGCCGATCTCGTGAGGGGCGTGACCGAGTTGGGCCTTCCACTCGTCGGAATAGAACACCCGGTTGCTGGTCAGATCCCAGTCCCAGAAGCCGATCTGGCCGGCCTTGGCAGCCATCTGCAGGCGAGCCCGGTCCTCCTCGAGCTGTCGCCGCGTGGTGACGCGCTCGGAGATGTCGCGGTTGAACGACACCGCGCAGCGACGGCCGTTCACCGAGCCAAGGCGAGCCGAAACCTCGACCGGGAACGTGCTGCCGTCCTTGCGCCGATGCTGGCAATCGAAGCGCACCTCGCCGTAGTGCACCAGGACGGACATCCGGCGAGGCACTGCCGCGGCATCCTCCTCGACGTCGAGGTCGCCGATGCGCATCGTCAGCAATTCGGCCTTGCTGTAGCCGTGGCTCGATGCCGCCAGTTCGTTGGTGTCCAGGATGCGACCGACGTCCTCCCCGTCGATGGCGATCAGGAACACCGGATCCGGCGCTGCCTCGAGCAGCTGCCGGGCCGCCCCGGCAAGCGGGTCGAGTCGCCCGTCAGGGCGCGGGATCGCGACCTGAGGATCGACGGGTCGGATGCCTGGCTCGGGGAGAGTCCTGTTCGTCATGCGCCGCCGGGTCTTTGGACCCGTCCTTGCCAAGGGGCTATCGGCGCAGGGCTTGCGGGGCTTGAATCCCCGCCTACGGTCTCACCAGATCAGCAGGCCGGTGACGTTCGTGAAGCCGGTCCCGCCGGTGCCGATGTGCACGCCTTGCATGAAGAACTCCAGGCCGGCGAACGCGGTCGAGTTCGGGATCGGGAACGGGATGCTGGTGTTGCCGATGCCCGACAGGTTGACCGGCAGGATCTGCGTCGGGTTCAGGGTGAATTCGCCGGTGATCGCCGGGTTCGTGTAGCCACTGCCCCGCGGCACGAGGCCGAAGCCGAACGCCATCAGCCAGAACGTGCTGGCCGGGGTCGTCACGTCGATGGTCGGCGTGTTGCCGACCTGGGTCACCCCGGTGCTCTGGGCGTGGAACGTGCTGTTCGACAACGGGTCGCGGGCGTTGCTGGCCTGCAGGACCTCGGCGTAGTTGACCTCGCCGTCGCCGTCGTCGTCGGCGAACGGCGCCACCACCAGCGCGTACTCGTACGGCGTGCTCAGCGACGATTGCGTGCCGATGCCGTCGTTGCCGCCGAAGCGCAGCACGCCGGGGACCTCGATCGCACCGGTGTCGGGATCGATGCGGCGCACCTCGCAAGGCGGACCGACACCCGAGAAGGTCAGCCGCTGGGTCGCCCACAGCTTGCCGCCGAGGTCGAACGCGAGGCCGAGCACGCTGCTCGGCGATTGCAGGTAGGTCGACAGCACACTGCCGTTGCTGGAGTCGACCTCGAGCAGGGTGCCGCCACTGTTGCCGAGCCACAGGTTGCCGTCCGGCGCGACGACGAGTTGCGACAGACCGGTGCCGGGCGGCACGTACATGTTCAGCGTGTTGCCGTTCTCGTCGACCTCGAACAGGTGCGAGGGGCCGTCGCCGACCACCCAGATGTGGCTCGGTTGCAGCAGTCCGCGGAAGTCGGCGACGATGCGCACCGGCAGGAACGTCGACGGCGCGCCGACCAGCTGGTGGTTGGTGACGACGCCCTGCGCGTCGATCTTCGACACCGAAGCCGGGTTCGCGCGGTGCGCGATCCACTTGTTGCCGGCGGTGTCGATCGTGATGCCGAGCGGTGCGGAAGCGCCCAGCGTGTAGGTCTGGATCAGCGTGCCGTTGGCGTCGTAGTTGGCGACCACGGTGCCCGAGGTCATCCACGCGGTGCCTTGCGCGTCGAAGGCGACGCTGTACGGATTGCCTTGCGCCAGGATCGGCGTGATCGAACGGGTGGCCGGATCGACGATGTCGAACGTGCCCTGGATGAAGCGCACCACCCAGACCTTGCCGTCCGGGGCGACGTGGGCGCTGCGCAGTGCGGTGCCCATCGCGATGCGGTCGCGGATCGAACCCCACGGCGACACCTCCATGATGTCCTGCGAGGCGCGGTTGGCGATCCAGTAGGTTTCCTGGGCGGGGAGGGCGGCGACGAGCGCAGCCGCGGCGAGCAGAGTGAGCGAGAGTTGCATCGGTGCTGGGGCCTGGCGGTTAAGGACTGAAGACCCGACGGATCGTCGAGTTAAGATTCCAACGTCCCACGTCGGGCGCTCTGCGCAACCGGGGTAGGAGCGTTGGGACGAGTTTGTTGCGACCCACGGCATGGCGGCTTCCGCGAATTGCGGAGTGCAGTAAATGTCCGTGCGATCGACCGCCTCGCTGGGTCGTGGGTGGGCGGGTCGCAGTGGGGCAGGTCTTGCAAGCCACGGATTCCTGATCCGCCGCCGGCGCATCCGCCGCTTGGTCGGCCGAGCTCCCCATGCCTGCCCAGCCCAACGAAGACCCGAACCTGCGCCGCACCGTCCTCGAACTGCTCGGCGAGCGCACCGGCAAGGTCGGCAAACTCCTGCTGCCCGATTCGGGTTCCGAGCACGGCGCCTCGCCGATCCTCGCCCCCGGCTCGACGGCAGCCAAGCTGGTACCCCAGGGGCGCAAGAAGTACCAGCTGGTCGGCGAGATCGCCCGCGGCGGCATGGGCGTGATCTTGAAGGGCCACGACACCGACCTCGGCCGCGACGTCGCCTTGAAGGTGCTCGATCCCGAACTGGCCAAGAACCCGGCGGTGGTGTCGCGGTTCGTCGAAGAGGCGCAGATCGGCGGTCAGCTGCAGCACCCGGGCATCGTGCCGGTGTACGAGCTCGGGCTGATGGCCGACCAGTCGCCGTACTTCACGATGAAGCTGGTCAAGGGGCGCACCTTGTCGGCGTTGCTGTCGCAACGCAAGTCGACCGCCGACAACCGCACCCGCCTGCTGTCGATCTTCGGCTCGGTCTGCCAGACCCTCGCCTATGCGCACAGCAAGGGCGTGCTGCACCGCGACGTCAAACCGGCGAACATCATGGTCGGCGCGTTCGGCGAGGTGCAGGTGGTCGACTGGGGGCTCGCCAAGGTGCTGCACCGCGGTGGCGTCGCGGACGAGCAGCGCGCCAAGCACAGCAGCATGTTCACCGTCATCGAGACGGTGCGCAGCGGGCCGGGTTCTTCGGGAACCGACTCGATGATGGGTTCGGTGATGGGCACGCCGGCGTACATGTCGCCCGAACAGGCGCAGGGCGAGCTCGAGAAACTCGACGAGCGGGCCGACGTGTTCGCGCTCGGCGCGACGCTGTGCGAGATCCTGACCGGTCGGCCGCCGTACGAGGGCACCGACGCCGAGCCGACGCTGATGCTGGCCGCGCGCGCCCGGCTCGACCCGGCGCGGGCCCGGATCGACGCCTGCGACGCCGATCCGCTGCTGAAGAAGCTGTGTCTGGAATGCCTGCTGCCGGCTCGCGACGCGCGGCCGCGCGACGCCGAGGCCGTGGCCCGCGCGGTGCACGACTACCTGTCGTCGGTCGAGGACCGCGCGCACCAGGCGGAACTCGCCGCCACCTCGGCCCGCATCAAGGCCGGCGAACAACGGCGGCGCTTCCGGCTCACCCTGGCGCTCGCGGTGTCGGTGCTGGCCACGGTGTTGCTCGGCGGCGGTGGTTGGTGGTGGATGCAGAGCGAACGGGCCCAGCGGTCGGAGCAGGTGCGCGCCGCCGTCGAGGCGGAGTTCTCGGCGTCGTTGCAGGCCGCCCAGGAGGGGCTGGTGCACGAGGCCCTCGAGGCGGCGCGACGGGCGCAGACGCTGGCGGCGGCCGGTGAGGTCGAACCGGCGTTGCGCGATCGGGCGGGGCAGTTCGTCGCACAGGCCGCGGCGGCGGCCGCCAGCGCCGACCAGGAGCAGCAGCTGCTGCAGCAGGACGAGATCCTGCAGCAGCGCCTGATCGAACTGCGCCTGGCGCAGATCACCACGATCGGCAACCGCGAACGCGAGGCCGAGCTGCACGCCGAGTTCCTGGCGGCGTTCCGCGACTACGGGGTCGATCTCGACGCCGCCCAGATCACCCCGGCCCTCGAGCGGATCCGCGAACGCCACATCGCCGAGGCGGTCGCACTGGCGCTCGACGACCTCGGCCGGCTGCGCCGCAACCTGTTCGGCGAGCACGCCGAGCAGTTCCAGCGCACCGCCGTGCTGGCGATGGACCTCGACGCGGATCCCGAGCGCCTGCGCCTGCGCAAGGCGATCCTCGACGACGACCTGTCGACGATGCTCGAACTGGCGGCCCGGGACGGCCTCGCCAAGCTGCCGCCGGGTTCGATCTGGGTGCTCAGCGCGACGTTGTGGGATCGCCACCCCGAACATCGCCCGGCGGTCTACCGCATGTACGACCAGGCCTTGTACCTGTACCCGGGCGACTACGTGCTGCAGTCGATCGGCGCCAACATCTACCGGATGGCCGGTCGCAACGGTGCTGCGCTGGCGTGCCGCAACGCGGCGTTCGGGTTGCAGCCGGACAACCAGCAGGCGCGCTACGACCTGGCGGATGCCTTGTACTTCGCCGGGCGGATGATCGACGCGCTGGGGGTGTTCCGGGCCTGCACGGCGCGCAATCCGCAGCATGCGCCGTCGCACATCGGTTTGGGTTGGACCCTGTTCCAGCTCGGCGACTTCGCGGGTGCAGCGGCCAGCATGCAGCGCGCGGTCGAACTGCAGGACACGCCGCAATGGCGTTCGGACCTGCTGACCGCGCAGTACTACGCCGGCACGTTGAGTCGGGAGGCGATGCAGCGGGAGATGGCCCACGTGCTGTCCCCTGGGCAGGCGATCAACTACTGCATGGCGCTCGCCGACTGTCCGGATCCGGCGCGGCGCGACCCGGAGCTCGCCGTGCGCACGATCAAGGACCCGGCGTTCGCCGAGGAGTACTCCCGGGCCGGGGCCCTGATCGAAGCCATCGCCAAGGTGCGGCTCGAGGACTGGCAAGGGGCCCTCGACGCGCTGGGGCGCTTCGACGTCAAGACGGACTACCTGATCCTGACTCCGCTGTGCCTGCCGTTCCTGCGCGCACTGCTGCACCAGAAGCTCGGCCGGCCCGAAACCGCGCGCGAATGCTACGAACGCGGCCTGGAAGGCTGGGACACGCTGGTCGGCGACGACGCCACGGCGTGGCGCGACTCCGACGTGCAGCGGTGGCGCACGGCCGCCGAAGCCGCTCTGGCCAGGTGAACCTCACCGCCCCCGATTCCTTCGAACGACACGCGAACCTGCCATGAAGATCCCCTTGTGCCTGTTGCTGGTCACGCTCGTCGGTGCGACGGTCACCGCGCAGAAGCCTGTCCAGCGGCCCGCCCCGAAGGACAACCCGGGTGCGGCGGTGAAGGCCGCCGGCGCCGACGTCGGCAAGTTGCTCGCGCTGGCCGCGACCTACACCGAGCAGCAGCGGCCGGACGCCGCGCGGATCGCGTGGAAGCGGGTCGTGGAACTCGATCCGGCCAATGCGGCTGCGCGCGCCGGTCTCAACCACCAGTTCTACGACGGCAAGTGGTTCGAGGGACACACGGCGTTGTTCGACTACAAACGCGCCGAGGACGAACGCATGGCCAGGAAGGGGCTGGCGCGGTTGCGCGACACCTGGGTGCCGATCGCCGACGCGCCGTTCCTGCGGCTCGGTTGGGGCAAGGACGCCAATGGTGCGTGGCAGCATCCCTTGGCGAAGGTGCGGCAGCAGCGCGACCAGGAGATGCTCGCCAAGGGCTGCCAGTTGCAGGATCTCGAGTGGGTGGATCCGGCCGAGTTCGAGCAATGGCGGCAGGGGCTGTGGAAGTGCGGCGAGCAATGGCTCGACACCGCCGCGGCCAATGCCTACCACGCCGATCCCAAGCAAGGTTGGTACGTGCCGAGCGAGCACTTCGTGATCTACACGACCGTCGACCGCGAACGGGTCGAGTGGTGCAAGTGGTACGCCGACCAGACCTACGCGGACCTGGTGCGGTTGTTCGGCATCGCCCCGGGCGCGCGGCCCAGCGCGATCGACCTGCTCGGGCCGAACGGCGACAAGCCCGAAGTGGTCGTCTGGAACAGCCTGGCGCAATACAACAAGTTCGCCAGCGGTTCGGAGAACGACGGCTTGTCGTCGCTCCACTATGCGTTCTTCGCCGATGCCCTGGTGGACGACTCGGTGCAGCCGGCGGCCTACGCGGCAGTCGGCTGCGCGTTCTGGGACGCCGGCGTCCCGGCCCTGGCGGCGTTCGGTCAGCATTCGATCCGCCACGCCGCGGCGTTGTCGTTCGTCGAGGCGATCGACCCGTCGTGGAAGGCGCTCGGCGATGCGGCGATGGGCACCCAGGCGAAGTCGACGGCCGCCTTCTGGGCCGAGAAGCGCATCCCGCGCTGGTTGCGCTACGGCGCGGCTTCGTACGTCGAGCGGTACTTCCTCGACAACACCGTCAAGGCGGACGGCGACCCGCGGTGGTCGCGCGACTGGGCGCTCGCCAGCCTGCAGCGGGATGGTGGCCTGCGCGACATCCAGAAGGTCTTCGAGTTCAAGATCTCGCTTGCCGACGCCAAGGGCTCGACGCAGCTGATCCACGAGGCCGGGCTGCTGGTCGCGTACGTGCTCGACGGGGGGGATGCGCAGGTGCAGAGCGCGCATCGGCAGTTGCTGGTGGCGTTGCGTGGCAACGGGCCAACCGGCCCGGCGGTCGCCGAGCTGCAGAAGGCGTTGCTGGCCGCCAAGGCGGGGTTGGCGAAGTTCGCGCGCGGCGGCTGAACAGCGCCGGGGCGGCTCAGTACCGGATGGTCGAGTCGTCCCAGTCCGGACCGCGCAGCGCCTTGTCCTGGAAGCGTGGTCCGACACCGAACGTGTTCATCTCGGCCGGGAACGTGGTCTTGCCGACGGTCGCCTGCTGGCCACGTGCGGCCAGCGCGTTCGGCAGTTCCTCGGCGCAGAAGCGCAGGTACTCGTGCACGAAGTGCGGGCGCGCCAGGTAGGCCTTGTTGAAGCCGCACAAGAACAGGGCGAGGTCGTCGGGATGCTCGCGCACGTGGCGCAGCACGCTCTCGGTGACCTGCGGATACAGCCACGAGAAGAAGTCGTCGACGACGACGACCCCGTCCTTGGCCAGCAACTGGTTGGCGGTGGCGAGATCGCTGCTCACCGCACCGCCGGTGTGCTCGCCGTCGATGTGGATCCAGCGGTAGGAACGGCGGGTCGCGTTCGCCAGGGGGCTCGTGGGCAGGTCGCGCGAATCGCCGTGCACGGTCACGAATTCGACGCCTGGGGCCGGTTGCGCGGCCTGCAGCGCCTGCTCGATCGGGCCCGGCTTCAGCTCGTAGTCGACCAGCACGACCTTCTGGCCGGGTTCGGCGTGCATCGCCATCAGGGCCGCGGACTTGCCGTGGTGCACGCCGATCTCCAGCAGGTTGCCGCCGATCCGGCGGCGTTGTTGCCAGGCCAGCAGCGAGTCCCAGACCGCGATCGCCCCGTCGAAGAACCAGCCCTCGATGCCGCCGGCGATGCGCCGGTAGGCGTCGTGAGTCGTGGTCGAGTCGGTCGTGGCCGGCCGCGTGCGCGCGGCGCTCGATGGGTTGGGGGTGACGATCGACGAACTGCTCATGGCAAGGCTCCTTGGGCTGCGGGGGCGGCCTGTGGAGCTCTTCGGCAGTCCAGT
>DAIMFJ010000181.1:0-9997 GCA_036724695.1 Planctomycetota bacterium | reverse complement strand
GCGGTCGGGTGGCGGTAGTCTCGACACTCGCCCCGCGGCGACGTATCGCCGCTGCGATGGGCCACTGGAGCCACGATGACCACTTCGTCCCGCCGTTCGTTCCTGACCTCCTGCGCGACGGCTGCGGCCGCGGCGCCGTTCGCCGCCGGCGCCCTGGCGGCCGCCGCGCCCACCCCGGCACCGCTGCCGACGCGCCAGCAACGCATCCTGGTGCTCGGCGGCACCGGCTTCCTCGGCCCGCACTTCGTGCGCGCTGCGCTGGCCAAGGGCCACGAGGTGACGTTGTTCAACCGCGGCCGGACCAATCCGGGATTGTTCCAGAATCTGGAACAATTGCGCGGCGATCGTGAACAAGGCGATCTGAAGGCCCTGGAGGGCCGCAAGTTCGACGCGGTGATCGACACCTCGGCGTACGTGCCGGCCCACGCCACGGCGACCGCGAAGCTGTTAGCCGACAACTGTGCGCACTACCAGCTGATCAGCACGATCTCGGTGTACGGCAGCTTCGGCGAGCGCCCCGACACGATCGACGAGTCGACGCCGGTCGCCGAGGTCGGCGAGGACGACGTCGCCAAGGTCAACACGATCCGCCAGTCGATGCCGTTCTACGGGGCCATGAAGGCCCGTTGCGAAGCCGCCGCCGAGGCGGCGATGCCGGGCCGGGTCGCCAACCTGCGGCCGGGGCTGATCGTCGGCCCCGGCGACAACAGCGATCGCTTCACGTATTGGCCGTGGCGCATCGCCAAGGGTGGTGAGGTGCTGTGTCCGGGCGACCAGGACGGGCACGTGCAGTTCGTCGACGTGCGCGATCTGGCCGATTGGATGCTGCATTGCGCCGAGCAGCGCATCGCCGGGGTCTACAACGTGACCGGGTTCCACGGCCGGGTCGACATGCGCGACGTGCTGTCGGCGTGCAAGGCGGCGACCAGCGAGCCGGTGACGTTGACGTTCGTCGCCGAGGAGTTCTTGAAGGAGAACAAGGTCGGCGCGTACATGCAGATGCCGCTGTGGATCCCGCGCGAGGGCCGCAGCGTGGTCGCCAACCAGAAGGGCATCGCCCAGGGCATGCGCTACCGGCCGATCGCCGACACCGTGCGCGACACCTTGCAGTGGATCCGCACCGAACGCGGCGACAAGCCGTTCGCGCGGACCGGTTTGCCGGCCGAGCGCGAGCGCGAACTGCTGGCGGCCTGGCACCAGCGCAGCGCCGTGAAGTAGCGGCGCCCGGCTTCGCGCTGCGCTTTCGGCGGGCCGCCGCGTACGCTCCCGGCCATGTTGCGGCTCGTCTTGTCCATGTTCGCGGCGGCCAACGCAGGAGCGTGTGCCGCCGTGCCCCAGGCGCCAGCGCCGGCTGCGGCGCCGCCCGTGGCCTTCGTCGGTGCCACGTTGTTGCCGATCGACGGCCCGCCGATCGAGCGCGGTACGTTGCTGGTCGCCGGCGGCCGCATCGTCGCGGTCGGGGCGAAGGACGCCGTCGCCGTCCCGGCGGGTGCGACCGTCGTCGACCTGACCGGCAAGACCGTGATGCCGGGGCTGGTGTGCTCGCACTCGCACATCGGCTCGGTCGCCGGGGCCGACGGCAGTGGGCCGATCCAACCGGAGGTGCGCGCGCTCGATTCGATCAATCCGCGCGACCCTGGCATCCAGAAGGCCCAGGCGGGGGGGCTGACGACCGTCAACATCATGCCCGGCTCGGGGCACCTGCTGTCCGGACAGACGATCTACGTCAAGTTGCGCGACGTGCACACCGTCGACGAACTGGCGGTCCGCAACGCCGACGGCAGCATCGCCGGTGGCATCAAGATGGCGAACGGCACCAATCCGCAGAGAGACGCGCCGTTCCCGGGGACGCGCGGCAAGGCCGCAGCACTGGTGCGCGCGCAGTTCCACCGCGCCCGCGACTACCAGAAGAAGATCGCCGCGGCGGCGGGTGACGCCAGCAAGATGCCCGAGCGCAGCCTCGGCCTCGAGGCGCTGGTCGAAGTGCTCGAGAGGAAGCGCGTCGTGCACCACCACACGCACCGGCAGGACGACATCCTGACCGTGCTGCGATTAGCCGAGGAATTCGGGTTCCGCGTCGTGCTGCACCATGTCAGCGAGGGCTGGCTGGTCGCCGAACAGATCGCCGCCGCGCAGGCGCCGTGTTCGGTGATCGTCATCGATTCGCCGGGCGGCAAGCTCGAGGCGACCCGCTTGTCGCTGGAGACCGGCGCGATCCTCGATCGCGCCGGCGCGTTGGTCGGCTTCCACACCGACGACGGCATCACCGACAGCCGGCTGTTCCTGCGCTCGGCGGCGTTGGCGGTGCGCGCCGGCATGGATCGGCAGAAGGCACTGGAGGCGGTGACGATCGCCAATGCCCGCATGCTCGACCTCGGCGACCGCATCGGCACGTTGACGGCCGGCAAGGACGCCGACTTCGTGGTGTTGTCCGGCGACCCGCTGTCGGTGCACACGCGGGTCCTGCAGACCTGGGTGGACGGGGCGAAGGTGTTCGATCTGGACGATCCGCAGGATCGGCTGTTCGCGAACGGCGGCTACGGCGCCAGTGTCGACCAGGCGATCTCGCTGTGCTGCTACGGGCAGGGAGGCCAATGATGGCGATGTTCACGATGGGTGTGCTGGTGGCGTTGGCACTGCCGCAGGCGCCGGATACTCGGCTGCAGGCGCCGACGGCCAGCACGTTCGCGGTGCGTGGCGAAGTGGTGCACACGATGGCCGGGGCGCCGCTCGCCGACGGCGTCGTGCTGGTCGAGAACGGCAAGATCGCCAGGATCGGCAAGGCCGGCGAGTTCGTGTTGCCGGCCGGCACGCCGGTGCGCACCGCGGCGGTCGTGGTGCCCGGATTGATCGACGCGCGGGCGACCGTCGGGTTGACCGGGGTCTACAACGTGCCGCACGACCAGGACCACCTCGACAAGTCCGCGCCCGTGCAGCCGGAGTTGCGGGCGCTCGACGCATTCCATGCCGGTGAGGAACTGGTCGTTGGCCACGGCGCCAGCGGCCAGCACTTCCTTGGTCGGCTGGGTGCGAGGTTTCGGCATCACGACGCTGCACACCGGCCATTCGCCAGGGGCGCTGGTCTCGGGGCAGACGATGGTCGTCAAGACGCACGGCCGTTCGGCGGATGCCGACGTGCTGGTGCCGTTCGCGATGCTCAGCGTGTCGTTGACGGATGGCGCGCGCAGCGGTGGTGGCAAGGCGCCCGGCACGCGGGCGAAGTCGGTGGCGATGTTGCGCGAACACCTGCAGAAGGCGCGCGAGTACGTCGCCAAGCGGCAACGCGACGCCGACGCACCGCTCGACCTCGGTCTCGAGGCGTTCGCGCGCGTGTTGGCCGGCGACGCGGCGTTGTTGGTCGCCGCGCACCGCAGCCACGACATCCTGTCGGCGCTGCGCGTCGGCGAGGAGTTCGGGGTGCGGGTCGTGATCGACGGTGGCGCCGAGGCGTACGCGGTGCTGCCGCAATTGCGCGAGCGCAAGGTCTGGGTGTTGCCGCATCCGGCGATGGCGCGCACCGGCGGCGACTTGGCCAATGGCACGATGGAGTTGCCGAAGCTGTTGCTCGACGCGAAGGTGCCGTTCGGTCTGCAGAGCGGCTACGAAGGCTACGTGCCGAAGACGCGCGTCGTGCTGTTCGAGGCCGGCGTCGCGGTGGGGCGCGGCCTGCCTGCCGACGCGGCGCTGCGAGCGCTGACGATCGAGGCGGCGCGGTTGCTGGGGGTCGCCGACCGGATCGGTTCGCTCGAGGTCGGCAAGGATGCCGATCTGGCGCTCTACTCGGGGGATCCGTTCGAGTACACGACCCGCTGTGTCGGGGTCGTCGTCGACGGTGTGGCGTACGACGGCGAGCGCTACACCGGCGGAACGCGCTGACCGGCGATTGCCGGCGGCGCAATCGGCCGTCGCCGCGGTAGCATGGGGAGGTCGCGGCTCGTCGCGACCATTGCTCCTCTCGAGGCACCCCATGCAACGCATCCGTTGGTCGTTCGGCGCCGCCTGCGCCGTCTTCGTCGCGCCCGCCGTGGCGCAGGATTGGCAGCAGATCGTCACGCCGACCTCGCCGCCCGGCGTCGGCGGCCATGCCACGGCCTACGACGTCGCGCGCGATCGTCTGGTGTTGTTCGGCGGTGCGACGGCCACTGGCCGGGTGAACACGACCTGGCTGTTCGACGGCATCACCTGGTCGCAGGCGACGCCGGCGAGCTCGCCGCCGGCGCGCGCTGGCCACCCGATGGCCTACGACCTCGGTCGCCAGCGCGGCGTGCTGTTCGGCGGCGTCGGCGTAGGTGGCGCCTTGAACGACACCTGGGAGTGGGATGGCGTGACCTGGCAGCAGATGACGCCGGCGACCGTTCCGCCGGGCCGGCTGTCGCACCCGCTCGGCTACCATCCGGGGCGGGGCACCTGCGTCATGCACGGTGGCAACAGCCTGGCGGGCACGCTGACGGACACCTGGGAGTGGAACGGCGTCGATTGGGTGCAGATCCCGACCGCCAACCATCCGTTGCCGCTGCGGTACGCCGCCGACATGGCCTACGACGCGGTCGGCAACGGGTTGGTGCTGTTCAGTGGGTATCCGGGTGCGCTGCCGGACACGTGGTACTTCGACGGCGTGAACTGGACCCAGCGCACGACGGTCAATGCGCCGCCCGGGCGATGGGACCACACGCTGGCCACCGATCCGATCCGCGGCCGCATCGTGTTGTTCGGCGGGTCGAACACGGCCGACACCTGGGAGTTCGACGGTGTCGATTGGCTCCAACGCACGCCGGCCACTCTGCCGCCCGGGCGCTACGACGACTACATGGCGTACGACTTGCGGCGTGGGCAGGTCGTGATGTTCGGTGGCGACAACCGCAACGACACCTGGGTCTACCAGACGCCGGCCCAGCCAGGCTTCGCGACGGCGATCGCCTATGGCGAAGGCTGCATCGATGCGGCGTCGGCGAGCTTGTACGAGCTGTTCGCGCCGAACACGTTCGACATGGCGAACCTGACGCTGCAGTTCCTGCCGACCGGCAACGGCTACGCAGTGTTGCCGACGGCGCCGCAGTGGTTCACGCCGACGTCGGCGAACCTCGGCCTCGGCGACGACACGGTGTCGGCGCCGCTGCCGCTGGGGTTCGCGTTCCCGTATCCGGGTGGCAGCACGACCGACGTGCAGATGAGCAGCAACGGCTTCGTGCGCCTGGTCGCGGGTGGCAACAGTGAATGCTGCGCCGGCAACGTGCAGCTGTTCCTGGACGGTCTGCCGCGCTTCTCGGGTTCGTGGTGCGACCTCAATCCGGCGGCTGGTGGTTCGACGCACTTCGACGTCGATCCGGCGAACGGCGCGGCCTACGTGACCTGGCTCGGTGTGCCCGAGTACGGCCTCGGCAGCACGCAGACGTTCCAGGTGGCGTTCTTCGCGTCGGGCATGGTCGAGTTGCGTTTCGGCAACTGTGCGCCGCTGACGCGACAGGTGCTCACCGGCTGGACGCCGGGTGGTGGCGCCAAGGATCCGGGTTCGACGGACCTGTCGGCGCTCGCCGGCGTGATCGTCACGTCGCCCGACAAGGACGCGATCTGGCACCGCGGCGACTCGCGGCCGGTGGTCGGTGGCACGGCGACGCTGCTGACGGGCGGCATGCCGGCGGGCACGTTGCTCGGTGCGAACGTGTTCGGGTTCACCGAGTTCCTGCCCGGCATCGATCTGACCGCGCTCGGCATGGCCGGCTGCCATCAGTACACGTCGGTCGACGCGTCGCAGTTCCTGCTGCCGAGCGGTGGTCTGGCCACGGTGCAGCTGGCAGTGCCGAACAACCCGGCGTTCGCTGGCGTGGTGCTCCGGTCGCAAGGGCTGGCGCTGGTGCCGGGCTACACCGCGGCTGGGGCGATCACCTCGAACGGCGTGCGCTTGACGATCGACGTGCAGTGAGCGGGCCGCGCTGCGTGGCCGCGGATCAGCCCGCGGCCGCGCCGACTTCCTCGTAGACGGTCGTGCGCTGCACCGGTTCGTAACCGGCTTCGCGGATCAGGTGCGACAGTTGCGCCGGGTTCAGCGCCTGCGGCTCGGTCGTGCCGGCGTCGTGGGTGATCTTCTCCTCGGTCACCGTGCCGTCGATGTCGTTGGCGCCGAAGCTGAGGGCCGTCTGCGCCGACTCCTGGGTCAGCATGATCCAGTACGCCTTGACGTGCGGGAAATTGTCCAGCATCAGGCGGCCGACGGCGATCGAGCGCTGGTCGAGGTGGCCGGTCGTCACGTGGCCGAAGTTCTCGAGGTCGGTGTGGTACGGCCAGAAGGCCAGCGGGATGTAGGCCATGAAGCCGCCGCATTCGTCCTGCAGTTCCCGCAGCTTGATCAGGTGCGTGACGCGTTCGTCGACGCGCTCGATGTGGCCGTACAGCATCGTCGCGTTCATCTTGAAGCCGGCCTTCTGCACCTTGCGCGCGGTGTCGAGCCAACCCTGCGGGCCCTGCTTCTCGCGGAACACCGCCTTGTGCACGCGGTCGACCAACACCTCGGCGCCGCCGCCTGGGCAGCTGCCGAGCCCGGCTTCGCGCAGATCGGCGAACACCTCGTCCTCGCTCTTGCCGGAGATCTTCAGCATGTGGTCGATCTCGACCATCGTGAAGGCCTTGACGTGGATGTCCGGGCGGGCCCGTTTCGCGGCGCGCACGACGTCGAGGTAGTACTCGTACGGCATCGTCGGGTGGATGCCGGCGACCATGTGCACCTCGGTGACCGGGCGGTGCAGTTGTTCGCGCACCTTCTGCTCGACGATCGCCGGCGTCATCAGGTACCCGCGCTCTTCGCCTTCCTTGGCGGCGAACGCGCAGAACTTGCACGAGTAGATGCAGATGTTCGTGTAGTTGACGTGCTGGTTGATGTTGAAGTACGTCTTCTTGCCGTGCATGCGCGTGCGCACGCGGTGGGCCATCAGGCCGACAGCGGCGAGGTGCGGGGTCTCGTACAGGCGCACGCCGTCCTCGAAAGACAGCCGTTCGCCGGCGCGGACCTTGGCATCGATGTCGCCGAGGCCGGCGCGTTCGATCAGGCGGGTGGCGAGGGACTCGTCGAGGTGCGCGTAGGCGGTCATGGTGCTGGCTCGGGAACGGGGCCGGGAGATTAGTCTTTCAGCCACCCCCGGCAAAGCCTCGATCCCGCGCCAGGAACGGTGCGCGGCGGACTTCGCAGGTGCTTGTCCCGCTTGCTGTTGCGTCGATCAGATGGCGGCGGGCGGGGTTCCTCGCTGGATCCGGAACGGCGCTCGTGGGACAACCGCGGCACCGTGGCCCCAGCCCTGCGCGTCGTCTTCGCCGGCGTCCTGTTCGCGACCGGCGGCGCTCTGATCAAGGGCTGCGAGTTCCCCTCCCTGCAGCGCGCCGCCCTGCGTGGCGCAATCGCTGCGCTGACGCTCTTCGCGCTGTTGCCGGAAGCGCGGCGCTTGCCGTCCTGGCGCGTCTGGGCCCTGGTGCCGGCCTACTTCGCCGCGACGTCGCTGTTCGTGATCGCCAACGCGCTGACGACCGCCGCCAACGCCATCTTCCTGCAGTCGACCGCACCTCTGTGGATCGTCTTGCTGGGCCCCTGGCTGCTCGGCGAACGCTCGACCCCGCGCGACAAACTGACCCTGCTCGGCATCGCCGGCGGCATGACCCTCTGCTTCCTCGCCCCGCCGACGGTCGCCGCCACTGCCCCAGACCAGCCCCTCGGCGATTGGATCGCCCTGGCCTCCGGAGTCGGCTACGCCGCCCTCCTCCTCGGCATGCGCTGGCTGACCCGCGGCGGCGGCGGCGCAGCCAGCCAGATCGCAGCCTGGGGCAACCTCTGCAACGTGCCGATCTGCTTCGCCCTGATGCCCCTCGTGGGCCAGACTCCCGACCTTGGCACCACCAGTGACTGGCTCGTCATCCTCGTCCTCGGCGTCTTCCAGGTCGGCTGCGCCTACGCGCTGCTGGCCCGCGCCATCCCGTTCGTGCCCGCCGTCCAAGTTTCCCTGCTGCTGATGATCGAGCCCGCCCTCAACCCCCTGATCGCCCTCGCCGTCCACGGCGAGCGGCCCCACTGGCTCGTCTGGCTCGGCGGCACCCTGATCGTCGGCGCCGTCGCCCTGCGCAGCTTCCGCCGCACCCCGTCCTGACCTCCCTGCGCATACCTCACCCGGTCCCAAATGCGCACGCGCTGACGCAAGGTGTCGAAATTAAGTGAGTTATGAATCGAGGACGCGAAGCGTAGTGCGCCTGGCAAGGGAGAGTTCGGCGAACGGAGACGGAAGGGCGAACTCGCGGCTCTAGTCCCGTGCTGTGACTCCCTGCGAGCCGGATCCGCTGCAAGTAGTTTCGAGGGGCGTTCCTGTAAGGGAAGTCGCAGCAGCGTGTTGCGAGTCCGCGTGCGCATTTGGGACCGGGTGAGGTATGCGCAGGGGCAGGGGTCAGCGGCGCTCGAAGCGCTGCTTCATGCGGAGGAAGGGCTGCTCGAAGAGGTGGAAGCTGAGGGCTGCGACCAGGACGGTGAGGGTGCTGGCGCCGAGGAAGAGCCAGAGGGCTGGAACGGTCGGGAGTTGGGGCAGCGGCAGATCGAACCAGCGGTAGCCGCCGGCGTACCAGGCGAGGAAGACCGGGGCGTGCAGCAGGTAGATGCCGTAGCTGATGCGGCCGAGGTAGACGGCTGGCGGCGTGGTCAGCAGGGGGCGCAGCCAGGTGCGTTCCTGGAGGACGCAGTGGGCGAGGAGCAGCGCCATCGCGAGGTGGGTCGCGAGGCGCGGCAGGCCACGGAAGTGCACCTCGCCGCTCGGCAGACGCAGGGCTGCACCCTCAGGCAGGCTGGCGGCAGCGAGGGTCGCCAGGAGCAGCAGGGGGCCGAGCCAGGACGCACCCAGCAAACGCGCGAGCAGATCGAAGCCGCGCCGCGCATGCAGGACGATTGCCAACAGGACGCCAAGCAGGATCGGCGCAAAGGTGGTGCCCCAGAAGGCCGGATTGGGCCGGAGGCCGCTGTCGAGCAGCCAGTCGAGCCGGCCGAACGACACCGCCTGCATCAGGAGGAACGCCCCGACCAGCACCCACACCGACAGCCGCGCGCCGAGCAGGGCCAGCAGCGGTGGCCACAGCAGGTAGAACTGCTCCTCGGTCGCCAGCGACCAGGTGTGCCGCCAGGTCAGTTCGGTGTCGACGAAGTTGGCCAGGTAGGTGGCGTAGTACGGCAGCGAATCGGCAAACGGCTGGCGGATGTGCAGCCGGCCCGCCGTCTCGGACCAGGCCGTCCAGAGCCAGTAACCACCCAGCGCCAGGTAGTAGATCGGAAAGATCCGCAGCGTGCGGCGCATGTAGAACGCGCCGAGCGCGATGCGGCCGTGGCGATCCTGTTCGCGCAGCAGCAGCGTCGTGAACAGGAAGCCGCTCAGCACGAAGAACAGGGCGACGCCGAGGAACCCCCGTTCCAGCGCCCCCGGCAACTTGCCCTGCCGCGGCACGTGGTACCACAGCACCGCCAGGATGCTGGCGCAGCGCAGCCCGTCCAGGTTCGCGAACGTGCGGCGGCGCAGGTACTCGGCATGGTCGGGCTGCGGCATCGGCGGGGCGAGCATCGGTGGCTGCCGCGGCACGGTCAAGCAGCCTCGTCCGCCCGCGCGCGGACTTCTCGCTGCCACCGCCGGCTCGCCGGCGCGCCGCCGCCGAACCCACCCGATCCCGTGCATCCCGGACCACCCGGTCGTGCGAAGATGGCCGCACATGCCGCCCGCTCAAGTGGTCGTCGAACTCGCCAGCGTGTCCAAGTCGGTGCACGAAGGCCGCACCGCGCGCCAGGTGCTCGCCGGCGTCGATCTGCAGGTGGCCGCGGGCGAAGCGGTGGCGATCCTCGGCCGCAGCGGTTCGGGCAAGTCGACGCTGCTGAACCTGATCGCCGGCATCGACCTCGCCGACGGCGGCAGGGTCGTCACTTCCGGGCTCGACCTCGCCCGCGCCGACGAACGCCGCCGGCGAGGTCAAGTCGATGCGCACGCGCCAGGCG
>DAIMFJ010000180.1:5532-10029 GCA_036724695.1 Planctomycetota bacterium | reverse complement strand
GGAGCCAACGCGGCACCGGCGGCCACCGCGGCACCGGCAGCGCCAGCGACTCCCGCACCGGCCGCGGCGGCACCGACGTCGCCCGCACCCGCCGGCGGCGAAGCCGGTGGCTACCAGACCGGCGCGCGCAGCACCTCCGGCAAGAACGTGCTCGGCGCGATCCAGAAGCTCAAGCAGATGAAGACCTGAGCCGGGCCCGACGGTCGGCTACGCTGCTGCGATGACCGACCTCGCCCCCGACCGCTGCCCCCTGTGCGCCGGCCCCAACCGCTGCGCGATGGCCGCGGGTGGCACCGACGCGTCGGCCTGCTGGTGCACGTCGGTGAGGTTCTCCGCCGCACTCTTGGACCGCATTCCCCAAGCGCAGCGGGGCGTGGCCTGTGTCTGCGCCAGCTGTGCCGCGCCGAACGGCCCGGACCGCGCTGCCCTCCCGACCGAGCCATGAACCACCCCACCCGCCTGCAGCCCTGCCGCGACCCTGGTGGCCGCGAGGCCGTCACGATCGCCAACGACGAACACGAACTGCTGGTCGCCCGCGACGGGGCGCAGTGCCTCTTGTGGCGCTGGCGCGGCGAGGACGTGCTCTGGCAGGCCAGCGGCGCCGAGTTCGCGCCGGGCAAGCCGGTGCGCGGCGGGGTGCCGCTGGTGTTCCCGTGGTTCGGCGACGATCCCGAACGCCGCGGCCGGCCGGCGCACGGCTTCGCACGCAGCCGGGTCTGGCAGCTCGCGCCGCACCAGCCGGCGAACGGCGTCGCCCTGACCCTCGCCAACCACGCCGCCGACGCTGCGCTCTGGCCGCATGCATTCTGCATGCAGTTCGAGGTGGCGCTGGATCCGGCCCCCGTGCTGCGCTGGACCGTGCGGAATCCGAGCGAGGTGCCGTGGCGCTTCGAACAGGCCCTGCACACCTACTTCGCGGTCGGCGACGTGCAGACCGCCAGCGTGCACGGCCTGCAGGGTGTGCCGTGCACGGAGCATGCCGCGGCCCCGGAGGGGGTCTGGGACGCACAGGCCCCGCTGCGCTTTCGCGCCGAGACCGACCGCGTCTTCCAGGACGTGCCCGCACGCCTCGAACTGCACGCGCCCGCCCTCGGCCGCCGCATCGAGTTGACGACCCGCGGTGCTGGCTCGGCGGTGGTCTGGACGCCGTGGCCCGCGAAGGCCGCGCGCCTGCCGCAACTCCAGGGTGACGACTGGCAGCGTTTCGTCTGCATCGAGTCGGCGAACATCGGTCCGCACGCGCGCGAACTGGCGCCGGGTGCCTCGCACACGCTCGAGCTGCGGCTCGCTTGCGCCAACCACTGAACCACCCAGGCGGCGCCGCTCACTCGATCTCGAGCAGCAGCGCACCGGCGGCGACCGCGTCGCCCTTCTTGCAGGCGACCTTGACGACCTTGCCGCCACCTTCGGCGAGCAGCGGATTCTGCATCTTCATCGCCTCGAGGACGACCAGCGTCTGGCCCTCCTCGACCGCATCCCCCTCGCCGACCCGCACGTCGACGACGATGCCGGGCATCGCCGCGCGCAGTTCGCGGCGGCCACCGGCGCGGTTGCCGGCGACGTTGTGCGCGGTGCGTTCGCGCTCGTCCTCGATCTTGACGACGAACTGCTCGCCGACCAGCTGCACCGCGACCTGCTCCTTGCCGACGTCGGCGACCACGTCGTAGCTCTTGCCGTCGACCAGCAGCGAGAACGTGGCGCCGTCGCCGACCAGCGACACGTCGAGGTCGCAGACCCGATCCCCGCAGCGGGCGACCAGCTTGCCGCCCTTGCGTTCGATGACGATCTCGCGCTCGAGCCCAGCCAACGTTGCGAAGTACTTCACGGACGGCTCCTCCACAGACGATCGCGACGACCGAGCATCGACCACGCCGGCGGCGCGTCGTGCGCCGCCGCGGCCGTCTGCGCCGCGGCAGCACCGGCGCGTTCGGTGACCAGGAAACGGGCCAGCGCCGCGGCCAGCATCGCCCGTTCGAGCGAGGCTTCGTCGTGGCTGCGGTCGATGCGCTCGAGGATGCCGGTGTCGTAGTCGCCGGCCCGGAACTCGGCATTGCGCAGCACGCGCAGCGCCACCGGCAGCGACGTCGACACGCCGACGATGCGCAGTTCGCGGATCGCACGCTCGCAGCGCTCGATCGCCTGGGCGCGGTCCTCGGCGTGCACGACCAGCTTGGCCAGCATGCTGTCGTAGTACGGCGTCACCTCCAGACCGCGGTACATGCCGCTGTCGAGCCGCACGCCGGGCCCACCGGCCAGGTTGATGCGGGTGATGCGGCCGAGCGACGGGAAGTACGTGACCGGATCCTCGGCGTTGACGCGCACCTCGATCGAATGCCCGCGCGGTTCGCCGACCGGCGCCAGCTTCTCGCCAGCCCCGACGCGGATCTGCTCGCGCACCAGGTCGACGCCGTAGCGCATCTCGGTGACCGGATGCTCGACCTGCAGGCGGGTGTTCATCTCCAGGAAGTAGAATGCACCCTGCGAGTACAGGAACTCGACGGTGCCAGCCCCGACGTAGCCGACCGCGCGCGCCAGATCGCAGGCCGCCTTGCCCATCGCCGCCCGCAGTTCGGGGGTCAGCGCCGCACACGGCGACTCCTCGACGAGCTTCTGGTGGCGGCGCTGCACCGAGCATTCGCGTTCGCCGTAGTGCACGACGTTGCCGTGCTTGTCGGCCATCACCTGGATCTCGACGTGCCGCGGCCGGGTCACGAACTTCTCCAGGTACACGCGGTCGTCGCCGAACGCGCCGCGGGCCTCGTTGCGCGCCAGTTCGAATGCCTCGACGAGGCCCTTCTCGTCGCGCACGATGCGGATGCCCTTGCCACCACCACCGGCGGCGGCCTTGAGCATCACCGGGAACCCGACCTGGCGGGCGGCGGCGACCAGCCCGGCGGCGTCGACGTCGTCCTGCAGACCCGGCACCAGCGGCACGCCGGCCTGCATCGCGATCCGGCGCGCCTCGACCTTGTCGCCCATCGCCCGGATCGCCGATGGCGGCGGACCCAGGAACTCGATGCCCGCCGCCAGGCAGGCTTCGGCGGCCGGCGCCTTCTCGCTGAGGAAGCCGTAGCCGGGGTGCAGCGCGTCGCAGCCGCTCGCCTTGGCGGCGGCGACGATCTTCTCGATGTCGAGGTAGCTCTCCGACGGCTTGCTGCCGCCGAGGTGCACCGCGCAGTCGGCGCGCCGCACGTGCAGCGCATTGCGATCGGCGTCGGAGTAGACGGCCACCGCCTCGATGCCCATCTCCTGGGCGGTGCGGATCACGCGCAGCGCGATCTCACCTCGGTTGGCGACCAGGATACGGCGGAACAAGGGCATGGTTGGCAGGCTGGAAGGCTAGCCGCCGGCAGGCGCGAAGCAACCGGCCGGAATCGGCCGGTTGGCCGTGAAACGGGCCGATCCAGAGCCTAGAACCGGCGCCATGGCCCCCGCCCCCGCAGTCGACCCGTCCCTGTCGCCGCTCGTGCGCATGGTCCGTTCCGAGGCGTTCCCCAGCATCCTGCTGGTGGCGTGCGCGGCACTGGCGATCGGCATCGCCAATTCGCCTTGGTCGGAGTCCTGGTTGCACCTGTGGCACGTCGACTTCGCGATCGAACTCGGCGGCCAGCGGCTCGAGAAGTCCGTCGCGCATTGGATCAACGACGGGCTGATGGTGCTGTTCTTCTTCTTCGTCGGCCTCGAGATCAAACACGAGGTGCTCGACGGCCAATTGCAGTCGTTGCGCCAGGCGGCCCTGCCGTTCGCGGCGGCGCTGGGCGGCATGTTCGTGCCGGCCGGCATCTATGCGTTGACGGTGCAGGCGCACGGCGACCCGAGCGCGGCGAACGGCTGGGGCATCCCGATGGCGACCGACATCGCCTTCGCGCTCGGCGTGCTGGCGCTGCTCGGCAACCGGGTGCCGCCGACGCTGAAGGTGTTCCTGGCCAGCCTGGCGATCGTCGACGACCTCGGCGCGGTGCTGGTGATCGCGTTGTTCTACACCGAGCAGATCGCCTGGAGCTATCTCGGCATCGGCGGCATCGTGCTCGGCCTGTCGTATGCGGCCAACCGGCTCGGCGTGCGCAAGACCTGGCCGTACGTCGTGTTCGGGCTGGTGATCTGGCTGAACTTCCTGCAGTCGGGCGTGCACGCGACGATCGCCGGCGTGGCGTTGGCGCTGACCGTGCCGGCGCGCCGCAAGCTCGACGAACGCGAATTCGTGGTCCGCGGCCGACAACTGCTCGACGACTTCGAGCACGCGATGGACCCGACGCCGCGCACCAACCACAGCCAGTTGCTGAAGGTGCACGAGCTGCACCGCCACACCCAGGCCGTGCAGGCGCCGCTGCAGCGCATGGTGCACGGGCTGCACGGGCTGATCGCGTTCCTGATCGTGCCGGTGTTCGCCTTGGCCAACGCCGGCGTCGACATCGGCGGCGGCCTGGCGATCGCGCTCGACCACGCGGCGGCGCACGGCGTGTTCCTCGGCCTGGTGGTCGGCAAGCCGGTCTGCAT
>DAIMFJ010000180.1:1796-5522 GCA_036724695.1 Planctomycetota bacterium | reverse complement strand
CGGCTTCCTCGTGTCGGTCTGGCTGTGCCACAAGCTTGTCGGCGCCGAACTGCCGGCCGGGGCCACCTGGCGACACGTGCACGGCGTCGCCTGGCTGGCCGGCATCGGCTTCACGATGTCGCTGTTCATCGACGGACTGGCGTTCGCCAACCAGCCCGAGGCGTTCGAAGCCGCCAAGGTGGCGATCCTGGGCGCGTCGTTCCTGGCCGGCGCCGTCGGGTTCCTGCTGCTGCGCACGACCCCGCGCGCCGGCTGATCGGCGCATTCCGGTTGGGCGACGGCCACAGGCTTGCTAGAACGGGCCCATGACCCGCCTGCGCGTCCTCGTCGTCGGCTGCGGCAACATGGGCTCGTCCCACGCCCGCGCCTACCATCGTCTCGCCGCCGATTTCACGATCGTCGGCCTCGTCAGCCGCGGCCCCGCCTCGCGCGACCGGCTGGCCGCGGAACTCGGCGGCGTGCCGACGTTCGCCGACTTCGAGCAGGCCTACGCGGCGACCCGGCCCGACGTGGTGTCGATCAACACCTACCCGGACACGCACGCGGCGATCGCCCGCACGGCCCTGCGCGGCGGTTCGCACCTGTTCGTCGAGAAACCGCTCGCCGAGACCGTCGAAGAAGCGCAGGAGATCGTCGATCTGGCGCGCGAGCACCGGCGCAAGGTCGTGGTCGGCTACATCCTGCGCGTGCATCCGGCCTGGCAGCGTTTCATCGAGGTGGCGCGTACGCTCGGCAAGCCGCTGGTGATGCGCATGAACCTCAACCAGCAGAGCCGCGGCAAGGACTGGGCGACGCACAAGGCGCTGATGGACTCGCTGTCGCCGATCGTCGACTGCGGCGTGCACTACGTCGACGTGATGTGCCAGATGACGCGCAGCAAGCCGGTGCGGGTCAGCGCGATCCAGGCGCGGCTGTCCGACGAGCTCAAACCCGGCATGTACAACTACGGGCAACTGCAGGTGACGTTCGCCGACGGCTCGGTCGGCTGGTACGAAGCCGGCTGGGGGCCGATGATGAGCGAGGTCGCGTACTTCGTGAAGGACGTGGTCGGCCCCAAAGGCTGCGTGTCGATCGTCGACAAACAGGGCGAGCGGCAGACCGGCAGCGCCGACGTCGACTCGCACACCAAGACCAACACGCTGCGCGTGCACTGGCAGGACCGCGACCGCAACGACGAGTTCGTGCGGCCGGACGAATGGCTCGACACCCGCGACGAACCCGACCACGATGGCCTGTGCCTGCGCGAGCAGCAGTACCTGCTGGCGGCGATCCGGCAGGACCTCGACCTGGGCGAGCACCTCGACGACGCGGTCAACAGCCTGCGCATCGTGCTGGCGGCCGATCGGGCGGCGCGCGAAGGGCGCACGATCGAGCTGTAGCGGGTGGGACGGTGGAGGCGAAGAGTTGCCGCAGGTGTGGACTGCTCAGAGACTTGCGACAAACGCCCGGCGGACCCCGTCGACGAGTTGCAGGTCGGAAGGAGGAACTCGCTCGCACCACCCGCGTGGGACGGATGCATTTTGGGTGGCTGTCGTTCCAGGCACGGCTGGGAATCCGGCTCCCCCTCGCCGAACGCACCGGAGAGCCAATCAGCCCTCGGGACCACGAAATGCACCAGCAAGAGTCTCCGACTGCGTAGACTCCACTTGCCCCTGCCGCTTACCGGGAGCGACCATGGGGCACAAGAGCCCAAAGATCCTTGGGGGACCCCAGCCCCGGAAGGCAACCGCAGCATGACATCACGTGACGCCTGAGTCGCCCAGCACCAGGACGAGGCCTGCCAACGTGCCCAGACATCCGAGCGACGCCCGAGAATCCGGCCCCCTCCTTGCGCACCATTGCGAGCCAATGCCGAGCGACCCCTCCAGGTGCCCGCATCGGACACGAAGAGCCTTGTCGCCACCACGCCATCGCACCCGCGACGGCTGCCCCACCCGAACACGCCCCCCCCACACCCGCATGCAGTGCAACCAAGGTGACACTCCCAAGCCCGCAGGCGGATGCCCCAGGTCCCATCCACCGCTTGCAGCCGCGATGCCGTTGCACTTGGTGACTGCGCTTCTGCTGGCGGCCTGCAACGCGGAGCCACCACACGTCCTGCTCCGCGATCGGCACGATTCCCCCTTCCAGATCCCGATCCTTGCTTTCGATCGCGAGACCCAGACCGTGGTGCTCGACAATGCCGCGATGCGCGCCGACGGGTACGGCTCGATGTGGAAAGGGACTTCCGGAGCACCGGTCGTCGTGGATGGATCCCATGTCGGCTACCTCAACTGGCTGCGAGCAGACATGTCGAACACGAACACCCTTGGCTTCATCACCACCAAGGAGGTGAACGATTGGTGGCAGTCGATCCTGCAAGTCGGACCCGACCGAACCACGGTCGCCGGAACGAACCCTGGCGGATCGCCACGCGACCCACTTGCAGGCAGCATGGTGACGACTGCCTTCGTATGGGGAGACATAGTGGCAGGAGTCTCGGGCACGGTGTGCCGGTCAACCGACACGCAGCTGATGATGTTCGGACATACCGCCTTCAAAGAATCCGCGCCGGGCAATCTGCGTCTCGCAGTCATCGCCGCCCGAAGGATGTTCGTGACCCGAGAGTTCCCGGACCGTATGCCAGACATACACCTGGAGGCCCGCGCGACACTCGGCTCGACCGAGCTGCACAGTGCCAATGGAATCCTGGGCTCCCTGGGCGAGCCGCCCCCAGCGGCAGTCATCCGAATCCGGGGATCGAACCGCTGGTGGCGCCCCTCCACCACGGATCATCTGACGACGTGCAGCGCGGCCCTGCAGCCAACCGAGATGACGCATGAGGCCTCAGCACCGATCCTGACGCATGTCTCGAGGGCCATGGTCGATCCCCGTGGCACACTCTCCGTGGCGGTGCACCACCACGACGGGAGTCTCACCGACTTCCGCTGCGACCTCGAGGACCTCGAGAACCTTCTGGCAGAAGCTCTGACCTTGGGATCCAGGGCCAAGTCCATCGACATCACGATCCCGGACATCTCCATCGCCAACCGACCGGAGCGACAAGGCTCCGTCCCTGCACTGAGCTCACCACACATTCCCGCGACGGTGGCTGGCCACCGACGCGTCAAGGCGACCGTACCCGGCCAACACATCCTGATCGCCAGGATGGACGACGCAGGACACCCGCTGTCCTGGCGACGCAACGTCGGATGTCTGGCCTCAACCGACGACGGGGACTTCCTCTTGGAGGAGTACATTGGAAGGCTGGACACCAGACCCGACCACGCAGCGTACGCGGCAGTAGCAGTACCCAAGGCAGCACCACGAACCTACGCATCGGACCGGTGGGTGACCGCAGCGCCTGGCGGACAGATCGCTTCCACCGAGGCGGTGCGAATCATCGCCGAGAGCAAGACTCACTTGATCGCCATCATGGCAACCGGCGAGGGTGCGATGTTCGAAGCAAACTATCCACGGTATTCGCAAATGGCCCACGGTACGCCGGTCTACATTGCCGCGACGCGACCCCAGCCATCCTCACACCAGCCCGAGATCGCCGGCACGGTGGCATTCGTGGACCGACCTTACGTGATCATCGCCAAGCCGAGCGATTTCCATCACGACCAAGGCCGGACCCGATGAGCACCATGGCAAGATCCTGAACACCGACGCCCTGAGATCGCGAGGAACGCCGACCGGCCCCCACCACGAACGATGCCAACCCGCGCTGGCTGAAGCGTGCCA
>DAIMFJ010000180.1:0-1786 GCA_036724695.1 Planctomycetota bacterium | reverse complement strand
GTGCCAACCTGGCGCTCACCAACCCGGAGTTTCGGCCAACCCATCAGGAAGCACTTGACACACCGCAGTGAACGCCTTGTCGACCCGAGACAGCCTGCACCCCCGTTGGCCCGATGTGGGTCACCTACGATGAAATCTCCGTCGCTCGCAGCACTGCTCTTGGCGTGTGCAGCACTCGCAAGTCCGGCTTGCCAGACTTCCGGCCCCATCGATCGGTTCCATCCAGCCCCGATCGCCGACCTCCATGTCGTCGAGCCGGGAACGGCATCTGCGCGATTGCCGAGATCGTGGCAGAAGAGAGCCCCCGAAGGACTGATCGGCTGCCTGATTGCCGAGCATGATCGTGCACCCGGAATCCTCGAGCGACTCGTCGACGTCGAGGCCACCGATGGCCTTGACTGGGCCAAGTTCGCCGTCCGGTCGTCGGCCACCCTGTCGGACACGACGCGCAGTGGCGGCCGGTGGCATTCACGAGGTCCTGTCGTACATCTCGCGGGCGCATCGCTCAGCAATGCCGCCAGTCAGATCGCGAAAGGTACCGGCTCTCTGGCAAGAGTCTTCTGGGAAGACGACACGAGTGCGATGTGTATCGTGCTCGGCGAACCGTCCCCTCTCGAAATCACCTTTGCGTGGCGGTGTCGCCCCGAGCTGAGCGACATGCTCGCGGCCGCGATCTTCCCTGTCGGTCCCTACCTGGCAGGCGACCCCATCGAACCGATGGGGTCCGTCGAACGAGTCGAAGGGCCCTACTTCCGCATCACCAAACGACCTCCGGTGGCCGACGACATGGTGCACGTGTCGTGGCTCGTCGAAGGCGATCATCGAGTGCCCTGGCGCGGGACCTCCCAAGTGCCACTGTCCACCTTCGGCCGCCTCGTCGGCACGAGGATCGAGCCAATGGACCCGCGAACCGCCAGCGACCCCATCGCCGCAATCACTGCCCCGATTGGTCGGATCGTCTCCCTGACCAGGGACAGCCACGCGACCGTCGTCATTGCAACAGATGGACACTCGCTTATGGATCGGCGCATCGTCGCCACGAGCTCGTTCCACGTTGCATGCATCCTGAGGAACCTCCTGGTGATGGCCCATGAAGCAGAGCCAGGGGCCCGCACCCTCTCCTGCAACATGACGGTCATGGACCCCCATCACTGACACGCGGCTTGCACACGCAAGTCGAACGACCTCATGAGCTCACTCGAAACGTTTCGATCGCAGACCGGCCTTCAGAGCCCCCATTCACTGGCAGCCCTTTGCGGAGCCCTGGTCCTCACTGCCGTTGCCGCCGCCCTCTGGCTGAACAGCACCACCGAGCCAGCAGTCCTCGGCGAGCTGTCGCCAGCATCCCAACCGAGCCACGAGCGCATCGAGCCGAGTGTGCCGGACTGGGTCGAAACGCTGCACCACGGCACGACGGAAGTCGAGTTCCGAAGGGTCTCGGTAGGCAGCTCGGACCCCGCGTCGGGCACCACCCTGGCGGCCTTGCGCGGCACCGGGCCGCTGTCGGCGGAGGCCGTCGCGCAACTGCAGGGTACGTTCACGGACCTGGAGAAGTTCTGGCGCGAGCAACTCGAGCAATGCCAACGCGAGTTCGAGAAGGATGGCGATTGGGAGAAGCAGGTCGAATTCGCCAAACGGCTCGTCGCCGTCGAGGAGGGCGCGGCGGCCCCCAGCGCCCTTTCGGCAGCCAGCTACTACACGTCGGAAAGCGATGCGTATGTGCCATTGGTGGACGGCGTTCGGTGCCTGGGCACCGGCGTGGAGTCGAACGGGGAGTACCGATCGG
>DAIMFJ010000179.1:8598-10054 GCA_036724695.1 Planctomycetota bacterium | reverse complement strand
CTGGCCAGCGGCGGGGTCGGCCGGGCCGACCTCGAACAGGACGTGCCCGCCACCAGCCAGACCGTGTACCGGCTGGCGTCGATCAGCAAGCCGATCACGGCGATCGCGGCGTTGCAGCTGGCCGAGCAAGGCCAGCTCGACCTCGACGCCGACGTCGCGACGCTGGTGGCCGACTGGCCGGAGCGGGCCTGGCCGGTGACGACGCGCCAGTTGCTCGGCCACCTCGGCGGGGTGCGGCACTACCGGGCCGGCGAAGCCGAGTCGACGGAGTGGCTGCCGAACCAGACCGCCGGGTTGCGCCGCTTCCGCGACGACGAACTCCTGCACGAACCCGGCAGCAAGTACCTGTACAGCACGTTCGGGTACAACCTGGTGGGGGCGGTGGTCGAACAGGTCGGCGGCCAGCACCTCGAAGCCCAGGTCCGCGAGCGCGTCGCGGCGCCCGCCGGGGCCACGTCGCTGCAGGCCGACCACTTGCGCCGGATCGTCAAGCACCGCGCCGCCGGCTATGTCCGGGTGCGGGGCGAGTTGCAGAACAGCGCCTTGATGGACAGCAGCTACAAGCTGGGCGGCGGCGGGTTCGTCGCGTCGGCGCTGGATCTGGCCCAGCTCGGCAGTGCCCTGCTCGGCGACCGGTTGCTGCGTCCGGACACCCGCGCGACGATGTTCACGTCGTTGCAGACCCGCGACGGCAAGCCGACCGGCTACGGCCTGGGGTTCCGGATCGGCACGCTGGGCGATCGCCGCGCGGTCTACCACTCCGGGGCGCAGTCGCGGGTCAGCACGATGTGGTTCCTGCTGCCGGACGAGCAGGTCGTGGTGGCCGTGCTGTGCAACCTCGAGCGCACCGAGCTCGGCCCGTTGGCGCGCGAGCTGGCCGGCCTGGCCGCCGCCGCGAAGTGAGCCGGGCCGGCCGCGCGGCCGGTGCCCTGCGGCGATTTTCCCGGCCCGTTTCCCGGCCCGCAAAGGCCTTGGCGCGGCGCCGGCCCAGGCCCATAGTGAAGGCCATGCAAAGCACGTGGTTGCGTCGTTGTCCGTGGCTGCTGGCACTGGCCCTCGCCGCCTGCGGCGGGAAGCCGCAGAGTGCGATCGCCGGTGGCTGGTCCCAGCAGACCGCCGACGGCACGCCCGGCATGCACGTCGAGTTCGATGCCGGCAGCAACAAGTTCCTGGCGCACACCGCGCCGCGCGCCGACGGTGGCCACGACCACATCTCCGGCACCTACACGTTCGAAGCCGGGTCGGTGACCGTGCAGGCGGCCCTGGCCGGCAAGACCGGGCCCGGCAGCTGGACCGGCAAGCAGGACGGCGATGCGTTGACGCTCTCGGCCGGCGAACAGACGCTGAAGTTCGCGCGCGGCGGCTCGTCGGGTCACTGATCGTCGGTTGCCGGGAGCCCTGGTCGTCGTGGCGACGGCGGTTCGGGCCGATACCCGGAGCGCCCTCGGCCATTGTG
>DAIMFJ010000179.1:7634-8588 GCA_036724695.1 Planctomycetota bacterium | reverse complement strand
CGGATACGACGACCCACGGCATCCGCGTCCAGGCGGTCGCCCAGTTCCTCGCCGGCGAGTCCACTCCCGACACGCGTCGGTACGTGTTCGCCTACGAAGTCACCCTCACCAACGTCGGCGACCGTCCGGCCCGCCTGCAGGGCCGGCACTGGATCATCGTCGACGGCGAAGGCCGCCGCGAAGACGTGCGCGGCCGCGGTGTGGTCGGCGCCTACCCGCACCTGCAACCCGGCGACAGCTACACGTACAAGAGCTTCTGCCCGCTGCCGACCCCGTGGGGCACGATGGAAGGTTCGTACACGTTCGTGCGCGACGACGGCAGCAAGTTCGAGGCGGCGATCGGCCGCTTCTTCCTGGTTCCGGTGGCCCCGAACTTGACCGTGGAATCGCCTTCCGTCTAGGAAGGTGTCCGTGGCCAAGATCCTGCTCGGCGAACCGTCCCTTCCGCTCGCTTCCCTCGTCGCGCTGAGCCGCCCCGGCTCGCGCATCGCCCTCGTGCCGGCGGCGCGGCGCCGCGTCCTGCAGAGCCGCGCGGTGGTCGACCGAGCGGTCGCCAAGGGGGCGACGATGTACGGCATCAACACCGGCTTCGGCAAGCTGGCCGGGCTGCGCATCGCCGACGACCAGCTCGCGCAGTTGCAGCGCAACCTGTTGCTGAGCCACGCGACCGGCGTCGGCGAACCTCTGGCGCAAGCGCCGAGCCGGCTGGCGTTCGCGCTGCGCATCCACAACCTGGCGCTCGGCTTCTCGGGGGTGCGCATCGAACTGCTCGAACAGGCGATGGCGCTGTTCAACGCCGACCTCACCCCGGTGATCCCGTCGCAGGGTTCGGTCGGGGCGTCGGGCGATCTGGCGCCGCTGAGCCACATGGCGCTGCCGCTGATCGGCTTCGGCGAGGTCTGGGACGGCGAACGCACGCTGAGCGGCAAGGCCGCGCTGGCGCGGCTCGGGCGG
>DAIMFJ010000179.1:0-7566 GCA_036724695.1 Planctomycetota bacterium | reverse complement strand
CAGCCGCTGCAGTTGGCCGAGAAGGAAGGCCTGGCGCTGATCAACGGCACGCAGATCATGACCGCGATCGGCTGTCTGGCGGTGCACGAGGCGATCCTGGTCGCCAAGTCGGCCGACATCGCCTGCGCGATGACCGTCGAGGCGCTGCGCGGCAGCGAGAAGCCGTTCCAGCAGCGCCTGCACGACGTGCGGCCGCACGTCGGGCAATCGGCCACGGCGGCCAACCTGCGCACGCTGCTGGCCGACAGCAGGATCATGCCCGACCACGCCAACTGCGCCCGCGTCCAGGACGCGTACTCGCTGCGTTGCGCGCCGCAGGTGCACGGTGCCAGCAAGGACGGCATCCGCTACGCGCTCGACGTGTTGGTGACCGAAGCGAACTCGGTCACCGACAACCCGCTGGTGTTCCCCGGCGGCGACGTGGTCAGCGGCGGCAACTTCCACGGCCAGCCGGTCAGCCAGGCCCTCGACTTCCTGGCGATCGCCGTCAGCACGCTGGCCAACATCAGCGAACGGCGCATCGAACAGATGGTCAACCCGGACATCTCCGGGCTGCCGCCGTTCCTGGCCCGCAATCCGGGCCTCGAGAGCGGGTTCATGATCCCGCAGGTGGTCGCGGCGTCGCTGGCGAGCGAGAACAAGTCGCTGGCGCATCCGGCCAGCGTCGACACGATTCCGACCTCGGCCAACCGCGAGGACCACGTGTCGATGGGCGTGACGGCCGCGCGGCATGCCGAACGGGTCGTCGCCAACACCGCCAAGGTGCTCGGCATCGAGCTGTTGTGCGCCGGCCAGGGCCTCGACCTGGCGCAGAAGCGCCTGCGGCCGGGCCGCGGCGTTGCCGTCGCCTACCGGGCGCTGCGCAAGCAGGTCGCCGAGTTGGCAGGCGATCGCTTCCTGGCCCCGGATCTGGCGGTCGCCGAGCGGCTGGTGCGCGACGGCAGCCTGGTCGCAGCCGTCGAGATGCTGGTCGGCGCCCTTTCGGGCTGAGCGGGTCGGCTGGCGGGTGCTGGTCGCCGTTGGCGCTGCGGCGGCCGCGGCCTACGCGGTCGCCGATGGCATCCTACCGTGCGCCGCGCGGCGCCCAACTCACCTGCGCCAACTGGCAGATCGAAGCGGCCTACCGCATGATCCAGAACAACCTGGATCGCGACGTCGCCGAGGATCCCGAACGCCTGATCGTCTACGGCGGTCTCGGCAAGGCAGCTCGCAACCCCGAGGCGCTGGCCGGCATCCTGGCGACGCTGCGGCGGCTACAGCCGACGCAGACGATGCTGGTGCAGTCCGGCAAGTGCGTCGGCGTGTTCGACACGCACGCCGACGCGCCGCGGGTCCTGCTGGCCAACAGCAACCTGGTCGGCGATTGGGCGAACTGGGACGAGTTCCGCCGCCTCGACCAGCTCGGCCTGATCATGTACGGCCAGATGACCGCCGGGTCGTGGATCTACATCGGCAGCCAGGGCATCGTGCAGGGCACCTACGAGACGTTCGTCGCGGCTGGCCAGAAGCACTTCGGCAGCGACCTGCGCGGCCGGCTGGTGGTCACGGCGGGCCTGGGCGGCATGGGCGGGGCCCAGCCGCTGGCGGTGACGATGGCCGGTGGCGTGTGCCTGGCGGCCGACGTCGAAGGCTGGCGCATCGACAAGCGGCTCGAGACCCGCTACCTCGACGAACGCATCGACGACCCCAAGGTGGCGCTGCAGGTGGCCCTGCAGAAGAAGGCCGCCGGCGTGCCCTGGTCGATCGGCGTGGCCTGCAACGCCACCGAGCTGCTGGCGGTCGTGCGCGACGCCGGCGTCGTGCCGGACCTGCTCACCGACCAGACCTCGGCCCACGACATGCTGGTCGGCTACGTGCCCGACGGCATGACCGTGGCGCAGGCCAAGGAACTGCGCGAACGCGATCCCAAGGCCTACCTGGTCGAGTCGCGGCGCACCGTCGCCCAGCACGTCGCGCTGATGCTCGACCTGCAGGAGCGGGGCGCGATCACGTTCGACTACGGCAACAACATCCGCACCGAAGCGCGCGACGCCGGCGTCGCCGAGGCGTTCCGCATCAAGGGCTTCATTCCCGAGTACATCCGGCCGCTGTTCTGCGAAGGCCGCGGTCCGTATCGCTGGGTCGCCCTCAGCGGGGATCCGGCCGACATCGCCCGCACCGACCAGTTGGCGCTGGAGATGTTCGGCGACAACGCCTCGCTGCGCACCTGGTTGGCGAAGGCGCAGCAGAAGATCGCCTTCCAGGGCCTGCCGGCGCGCATCCTGTGGCTGGGCTACGGCGAGCGGGCCCGGTTTGCGCTGGCCGTCAACGACCTGGTCGCCCGCGGCGAACTGCAGGCGCCGGTGGTGTTCGGCCGCGACCACCTGGACTGCGGTTCGGTGGCCTCGCCGTACCGCGAGACCGAGGCGATGCTCGACGGCAGCGATGCGATCGCCGACTGGCCGCTGCTCAACGCGATGCTGAACGTCGCGTCCGGTGCCACCTGGGTGTCCCTGCACCACGGCGGCGGGGTCGGCATGGGCAAGTCGATCCACTCCGGGCAGGTCACCGTCGCCGACGGCAGCCCGGCCGCCGCGGCGCGGCTGCAGCGCGTGTTGACCTGCGATCCCGGCACCGGGGTCGCGCGGCATGCCGACGCCGGCTACCCGGCGGCGCGGCGGTTCGCTGCCGAACGGGGCATCGATCTCGGCGGGCCACGCTGATCGGTGGTACCGAGGCGTAGCCGGTCGCGGGTCTGGCTGCTACAACGGGGGTACGACCGAGGGCGTCGCGGCGGTGGCAGCGGCGGTTCGTCGGTCTGGCGACGGTGTCCAGGCACCGGGTGAGGCCCATGGTGGGCCGTCCTGGGCGAGGTGGGCACAGTCCGGCCGCGCGGCGAGCCGAAAAGAGCCGCGGTGGGGCAGTTCGCCCCCGGAGATGCCATGTTTCGTCGCAAAGCGGTCCATCCAGCGGAGCACGACGGTGCGCTGTCCGGCGACGACGTGGTCGTCGTCGTCGACCAGACGGTCAATCCGTACCTGGTGCTGTTCCACGATCCGACCGGCTTCCGGGCCGAGCAGGTGCGTGGCTTGCGCAACCGGTTGATGGCGCTGAATCCCGATGGCGAGCCCAAGACCCTGGTGGTCGCGTCGGCGGCCCGCGAAGAGGGCAAGACGGTCACGGCGTTGAACCTGGCGATGGCGTTCGGCGAACTCGAGCGCCAGCGGGTCGTGCTGGTCGACGCCGACCTGCGGCGGCCGAGCTGCGAGCGCTACCTGAACCTCAATCCCGAGCCCGGCCTCAGCGACGTGCTGCTCGGTCGGGTGCCGCTCGACCGGGCCCTGCGCCCGGCCGGGTACCGCAACCTGATGCTGCTCGGGGCGGGCACGCGGGTGCCGAACCCCGCCGAGCTCCTGGCGGCGTCGCGCATCGACGAACTGTTCGAACGGCTCAAGGAGCGCTTCCTGTACATCGTCGTCGACACGCCGCCGGCCCTGTCGTTCACCGACGCCGGCGTGCTGAGTGCGCGTGCCGACGGCACGCTGATGGTCGTGCGGCTCGAGCATTCGCAGAAGAAGCAGACCAAGGACGCGATGCGGGCGATCGCCGACATGGGCGGCAACGTGCTCGGTTCGTTCGTCAACGAAGTGCGCGGCAACGATCCCGAACAGGACCGCCGCCTCGGCTACGGCCCGCGGGAGGTCGAAGAGATCTGAGCCGTGGCCAGCTTCAAGGAGACCCTGAAGCAGGCGGTCCGCCAGATGTCGAGGAAGACGTCGGTGGACAGCCTCAAGAAGCGCGGCGTCCACGAGGTCAACGTGCTGGGCCTGGACCGCATCGTCGCGCTGGTCGAGACGGCGGTCGGGCGCGCGTTGCGTTCGCACATGGTCGGCATCGAGCGCGTCGCGATCGAGGACGCCACCAAGGCCGAGTTCCTGCGGCTGCTGAAGAGCAACGAGAGCCTGCAGCAGCAGAAGAGCGAGATCGAGCGGCAGAAGGAGGCGGTCGAGGACGAACTCGACCTGATGCGCCGCGAACTGAGCCTGCGCCAGCAGGAGCTGCAGCTCAAGCTCGAGTCGCACGAGCTCGACACCGCCGCCTTGTACGAAGGCGAGGACCGGGCGATCGCCGAGCGGGTCCAGGACGTGTTGGCGGTGCTGGCGCAGCAGCCCGAGGCCGGCCAACAGCTGCCGGCGCGGATCGTCGAGCTGGTGATCGGACTGGTCGGCGAGGAGCGCCGCAGCTCGGCGGCGGCGCGTTCGGCGCTGCGCGACCGCGAGGTCGAGAACCTGCAGCGCCGGATCAAGAAGCTGACCGAGACGCTGGAGACCACCGAGCAACGCCTGCAGCGCGTCGCCGCCAGCAAGAACGTCGAACAAGGCATCTCGTCGATCTACCGGGACGTCCAGGGCGTGCGCGCCGACGACTCGCAGGTCGAACGCAAGAAGGAACTCATGGCGGACCTGTTCAAGGCCAATCTGGCGCTGCAGAAGAAGCGCCCAGGCTGAGCGGGACCGCCCCCGACCCATCCACCAGAAAGCAAGGAAGACGATTCGATGAGCGATTCAGCGCCCGCAGACCAGAAGGACCATGGCGTCCTGTACATCGGCATGGACCTCGGCACCTCGCGCACCTCGGTGTCGGCGAGCAACGGCGTGCGCGAGACCGTCTACTCCGTCGTCGGGTATCCGAAGGACGTGGTCGCCAGGAAGCTGCTGCAGAAGGACGTGCTGTTCGGCAAGGAAGCGCTCGAGAAGCGCCTGTCGCTGAAGATGTACAAGCCGCTCGAGAAGGGCGTGCTGAAGTACACCGGCGACGCCGAGCGCGACGCCGAGGCCAAGGCCAACCTGCAGGCGGCGCGCGACCTGATCGGCGAGGCGATCCGCCGCGCCAAGCCGCGCAAGGACGAGCTGATCTACTGCGTGATCGGCGCGCCGGCCGAGGCGTCGGTGAAGAACCGTGAGGCGATCATCGAGGCGGCCCGCGAGCACGTCGACTCGGTGATGCTGTGCAGCGAACCGTTCTCGGTCGCCTACGGCCTCGACTGGCTCGAGGACGTGCTGGTGGTCGACATCGGCGCTGGCACCACCGACCTGTGCCGCATGCACGGCACGATGCCCGAGGAGGCCGATCAGGTGATGTACGACATCGCCGGCGACGCGGTCGACGCGGCGTTGGCGAAGGCGATCGAAGCGTCCTGCCCGGGGGCGCAGTTCACGACGCAGATGATCAAGGACATCAAGGAGCGCTTCGGCTTCGTCGGCGACGCTCCGGAGCGTTGCATGGTCGACCTGCCGGTCGACGGCAAACCGACCACGTTCGACCTGACCGAGGAGGTGCGTGGCGCCTGCGCGATCCTGATCGACCCGATCGTCGAGGGCATCACCAAGCTGATCCGCACGTTCGACCCGGAGTTCCAGAACAAGCTGAAGAGCCGCGTGCTGCTCGCCGGCGGTGGCTCGATGGTCAAGGGCCTCGACTCGGCGGTCGAGAAGGCGATGAAGGCCCGGCTCGGCAGCGGCAAGGTGATCCGCATCGAGGAGCCGATCTACGGCGGCGCCAATGGGGCGCGCAAGATCGCCCACGACATGCCGGCGGAGTTCTGGGAGCAGCTGAAGTAGTCGGCGGGCGCACCGGGCGCCTCTTCTCAGCCGGGCAGCCCGAAGTCGGCGCGCAAGAGCCGCTGCAGTTCGCCGAAGTCGCGGATCTCGTAGTGGGGGCGCGTGGCGCCCTCTTCCTTGCTGTAGCGGCCGCTGCGACGCACGCGCACCGTGTGCCAACCTTCGCGGTTGCACGGGTCGATGTCGTGCGTCGGGTTGTCGCCCACGTACAGGCAGCGGCCAGGCTCCAGGCCGAGTTGCCGCTGCACGCGTCGGTACAGGCGCGGGTTGGGCTTGCTGAAGCCGACCTGGTCGGTGAAGAAGATCGCCGACGGCGTCAGGTACTCGAGGATGCCCAGGCGGATCAGCTTCTCGGCCTGCTTGATGGTGATGCCCGCGGAGATCACGCCGCGCACGAGACCGGTCGTGGCGAGCCAGCGCAAGACGTCGGGGACGTCGGCGTGCACCCGCAGTTCGCGCCATTTGGTGTCGTGGTAGGCGACGACCCCCGCGGCGACGATCACCGCGCGGTTGTGTCCGGCGGTGGCGTCGGGGCCGAGGCGGTCGAGGACCTTGTCGAAATGGTTGCCGTAGTTGCTCGAGAACTCGGCGATCACCTCGGACAACTCGCGGGCGGCGTCCTCGTGGGCGGCGCGCAGGCCGGCGCCGAGCATCGCCGACACGGCGGCGTCGCGCGCGTGTTCGGCGAACTCCGACGTCGAGAACAGCGTGTCGTCGATGTCGAAGAAGATGGCGTCGATGGACTTCACGACGCCTAGGTTGTCGCGGATCGGGCGCGTGCGCGCAAGGGGGCGGCAGGGCGTGGTGTGGCCGACGTGGGGGCGGAACGCAACCGGGGCCGCTGCAGTCGCCTGCGGCGGCCCCGGTGCGTGTGGTGCTGTCGGGCGGGGCCGCTGGGCCGCCGCAGGCGCACCAGCCGGCAACCCTACTTGCCGGCCACCCCCTACTTGCCGGCTACCCCTTACTTGCCGGCAACCCCTTACTTGCCGGCAACCTTGGTGTCCTGCAGGTCGGTGATCTGCGCGCGGACCATCACCATCAGGCTGCGGTTCTCGTCCACCGAGCCTTCCTGCTTGAAGAAGAACGACAGGATCGGCAGGCTCGACAGGAACGGGATCTCGGCGCGGCGTTCCTTGGTCAGCATCTGGCGCAGACCGCCAAGCAGCACCGTGCCGCCGTCCGGCACCTTGACCGTCGTCGAGAAGTTGGTGACCGTCAGGTTCGGCAGCTGCAGCGTCACCGGCAGCGTCGAACCGGCCAGCGACGTCGTGAACGTCGGGATCGGGCGGGTCAGCTCGGCGACCGTCGGGTTCAGGTTCAGCGTGACGTACTTGCGGTCGTGCTGCACGACCGGCTGCACGTCGAGCACGAAGCCGTCCTGGATCACGTCGACCTTCGGGTCGGCGATGAACGACGCCTGGGCGACTTCGACGTCGAAGTCGCGCACGTAGGCGGTCTGGTTGATCACCGCGACGTGACCGCGTTCGCGGTTCAGCACCGACAGGATCTGGCTGTTGACGACCTCGCCGTTCTGCTGCTTCTCGACGGCGCGCAGGATCATGTTCAGTTCGGTGTCGCCGAGCAGCGTCCAGCCGAACGTCACGCCGCCGGACGGGCTCAGCACGCGGCCGAGGTCGTTGGCGAAGTAGTTCTCGGTGCGGGCGCGCACGTCGCCGTCGCCGCCGTCGTTGAAGAACGCGCCGGCCAGCGGGTTGCCGGCGGGGTCGCCGGTGCCGCCGTTGTCGAGGCCGCGCGAAGCGTTGTTCTGCAGGCCGTTGGTGACGTCGTCGAGCGCCACCGTGGTGCCCTTGTTGCCCGAGCCGCCCAGGCCGCGGAAGTCGACGCCGACCTCCTGCAGGAAGTTGCGCGAGATCGTCAGGAACTTGCTGTCGATCGTCACGATCGGCGTCGCGAAGCGCCGCATGTCGTTCAGCACGAGCAGGATGCGATCGTGCATCTCCGGGCT
>DAIMFJ010000178.1:2673-10122 GCA_036724695.1 Planctomycetota bacterium | reverse complement strand
CGCACGTCCCCGGGCCGCGGCGGCGCGGGGACCGGCGCCGGCGGCGTGGTGCCGCCGAGGTGCGGCCGCGCCAGCGCGGCCAACAGGTCGTAGAGCTGGCGCACCGTGGTCGCCTGCCCGTACGCGAGGTTGACGGTGTGGCACCCGGGCGTCGGCGCGAACAGGCAGCGGCGCACCCCTTCGACGACGTCCTCGACGTAGGTGAAGTCGCGCGACTGGCCGCCGTCGCCGTCGATCCGCGGCGCCATGCCGCGCAGCAGGTGGTGGCAGAACGCCGCGACGACGCCGGCGTAGGCACTGTCGGCGGTCTGCCGCGGCCCGAACACGTTGAAGAACCGCGTCACGACGACCGGCAGCCCGTAGACGCGCGCGAACGAGCGGCAGTACAGCTCGCCGGCGAGCTTGGCCGCCGCGTACGGCGACAGCGGGTCCTCGCGCAGGCCCTCGTGCTTGACGGCGACGGGCTGGTCGCCGTAGGCCGAACTGCTGCCGGCGTAGACGACCCGCGCCTGGTTGCGCCGCGCCGCGTCGAGCACCACGGCCGTGCCCGTGGCGCAGGCGTCGTGCGTCGCCAGGGGGTTCTCCACCGAGCGCACCACCGATGGCAGGGCGGCGAGGTGCACGACCCGCTGCACACCGCGCATCGCCTGGGCGACGGCATCACGATCGGCGACCGAGCCCTGTACCAGTTCGACCGGGATCCCGGTCAGGTTGGCGACGCAACCGGTGCTGAGGTCGTCGAGCACGACCACCTGGTGGCCATGCTTCGTCAACAGGTCGCAGAGGTGCGACCCGATGAAGCCGGCCCCACCGGTCACGAGGATGCGTTCGGCTGCTGCCACGGTGCTTCTTTCGGTAAAGCGCAGGGGCTCACGCGAGCCTTCCTGCCCGCTTCTCGCCAACATACCACCGGCAGAAGCGCTCGATCCCTTCGGCGATCGGCACCTGGCTGCGGAAGCCGAGTTCGCGTTCGGCCAACGACGCATCCGCGAAGGTCACCGGCACGTCGCCGGGCTGGTCGGGCTGGCGATCGAGGATCGCGCGCTGGCCGAGGGCTTGCTCGAGCATCGCCACCAGGTCGCGCAGCGTGGTGGTCGCCGAGCCGCCGAGGTTGTAGATCGCATAGCCCCGCTCGCGGCCCATCGCCGCGTCGATGCCCGCCGCGATGTCGGTGACGTAAGTGTAATCCCTGCGAGTACTTCCGTCACCAAAGAACGGGATCGGCTGGCCGTTCGTGAGGCGGCGCGCAAACTGGTGGATCGCCATCTCCGGCCGTTGGCGGGGCCCGTAGACGGTGAAGAAGCGCAGGCACGTCACCGGGTTGCCATGCAGGTGGTGCCAGGTGTAACACTGCACCTCGCCGGCCTTCTTGGTCGCGGCATACGGTGAGATCGGATGATCGACCCGGTCGCTCTCGGCGAACGGGATCTTCGTATTGCCACCGTACACCGAGCTGCTGCTGCCGAACACGAACCGCACGTCGCGCCGTTCGATCGCGGCCAGCAGCGTCTGCGTGCCGACCAGGTTGACGTCCCAGTAGCGGATCGGCTCCTGGATCGACGGCCGCACGCCGGCCAGCGCCGCCAGGTGCACGACGATGTCGGCGTCGCGGACCGCCGCGCGGCAAGCGGCGGCGTCGCGAAGGTCGCCTTCGACGAAGGTGAACCGGTCGCCGCCCAAGGCCGCCAGCTCGGCCAGGTTCCGCCGCTTCTGCGCGACGTCGTAGAACGGGTCCAGGTTGTCGAGCACGACGACGCGCGACCCGGCCGCCGCGGCCCCACCACCGGCAGCAGAACCGCCGAGCAAAGCCAGACAGAGGTTGGAGCCGATGAATCCGGCGCCGCCGGTGACGAGGACGGTTGGCACGTGGCTGGGGAGAGAGGAGCCGGAGTGCTACAAGAACCCGGCCGCGGTTTCCAACCAAGGTTGGCGCGAACCTCGATGCCGCGGCGGGCCAAGCGCCGGACTTTCCGTTACCATGACCGCATGAACCCCTCCCGCCGCGTGATCTCGTTCGGCACGTTGTCGTTCGGCCTGGCGCATCTGCTCGCTGCGGCGACGCTGTGCGCCCAGGATCCGGTGCCAGCTCCCAACCCGGATCTGCCGCGCCTGCTCAAGGAACTCAAGGATCTGGTCGGCGACAAGAAGGGCGCCATGGACTTCCAGGCGATCGGCCTGATCCAGGTGCTCGCCAAGGACCCCGAACAGCGCAACCCGAAGGACCGCGACAAGGTCGTCAAGGCGATCGGCGAGGTGTTCCGCACTGGCAAGGTCCGCCCAGCCGACCAGGACCTGCTGTACCGCGAGGCCGCCGACGCCCTCGCCAAGTTCGGCGAGGAGGGTGCCAAGGAGCTGCGCAAGGTCTGCGAGAACAAACGCTTCGACGACCTGCTGCCGCTGCGGGCCCATCTGCTGGTCAGCCTCGGCAAGACCGAGGACCCCGCCCAGGTCGAGTTCCTGGCCGACACTGCGACGCGCGCCCACCAGGACGAGCTGCGCGCGGCGGCCGGTGAAGCCCTTGGTTCCTACACGTCGCTCGCCGACAAACCGCGCCGCGAAGTGGTCAAGCAGCTGCTGCGCGAGTGGGGTTCGCTGCACGCCAAGGCGACGCAACCCGACCCGACCGACCCAGCGGCGCCGATCGACACCGGGCCACAGAACGCGCGCCGCACCCTGCGGGCGGTCGAAGCCAAGTGGCAGCGCACCTTGACCAGGCTCACCGGCGTGCAGCACTCGCAGTTCCCGGAGTGGCAGCGCTGGCTGAACAAGAACCCCAACTGGCCGGTGCCGCCGAGTCCGAAGAAGTGATGCGCCGGATGTCGTCGCCGCACCGCAAGCCGCTGCTGGTGGTCGCGCTCCTGCTGTCGGCCCCGGCCGAGGGCCGCGCCCAGGATCCGGGTTCCCCAGGCGCGGCCGGCGCCGAGCCGCCGACCACCGCCGCTCTGCTGGCGCGGCTCGGCGCCAAGGATCTACGCGCCGACAGCGCCCGCGAGCTGTGGGCAAGCCTGGCCGATCGCCCGGTCGCCGCGCGCGGCCAGGCCCTCGAACTGCTGCGCCGCCGCTACCTCTCGACCCTGCCGGCGATCGACAAGGAGCGCGAGCGCCTGCACAAGCTGGTCCGCAAGCTGGCCCCCGAACTGCAACGCCGGCAGCTCGGCAAGCCGGGGCTGCTCGAGGTCGACAAGCTGCGCAGCGAGGCACTGGCGGTCACGCGCCGGCCCGAATTGACCAAGCAGGCGATCGTCGACGAGATCGACCCGCGCCGCGCCCGACTCGCCGAACTGCTGCTGCCCACCGCCGAGCAGCTGCGGGTCGCCGATCCCGCCTTCGCCGCCGCCTGGCGCGACGCCGACCTCCGGGTCGACGAAGCGCGCGCGTTCTACGACCTCTACCTCGGCGGCGTGCACACCCTCGACGAAGTGCCCGGCGGGCGCCGCATCGTCGACGCGCAGAAGCCGGTCGACGAACCGCCGCCCCGCGACACGATCGACAACGACCTCGAGCTGTGGCGGTTCGCGGCCCTGCCGATGAGCGCCCACGACCACAAGGCTCTGCTCGGCAATGCCGAGCAGCGTCGCGAACTCGAGCCCGAGGAGTACCTGGGCACGCTGGAACTGAACCGGATCCGCTACACGCTCGGCCTGCCGCTGCTGGCGATCGACCCGAAATTGACCCTGGCGGCGCGCGACCACAGCCAGGACATGCTGCGCCTGGGTTTCTTCAGCCACACCTCGCCGATCGACGGCAAGCAGTCGCCGGGCCAGCGCGCCGCGCGGTTCGGCACCAGCGGCGGCGCGGAGAACATCGCGGCAGGCCAGTCGACGGGCAACGGCGCGATCACCGCCTGGTGGTACAGCCCCGGCCACCACAAGAACCTGCTCGGTGGCCACGGCCGCACCGGCCTGGGGCGCGCCGAGAGCCTGTGGACGCAGATGTTCGGCGGCTGAACGCGGGCCCGGTCACCCACCCGGTCGGCGATCGACCGACAGGCTGGTCAGCAGGTTGGCCAGGTCGCGCGGCACGAACGGCTTCTGCAGGAGCCTGGCGCCGCCGAGCTGCTGCACGGTGCTCGCCAACTCCGGGGTGACCAGTCCCGAGGTCAGCACGATCGGCAGCGTCGGGCAGAGTTCGCGCACGGCTTGCGCGAACTCGCTGCCGCGCATGCCGGGCAGGTCGTGGTCCGCGACCACTGCCGAGAAGGCCGCAGGTTCGCTGCGCACGGCGGCGAACGCGGCGACCGGTTCGTCGAACGCGGCGACGCGGTGGCCGAGCAGTTCGAGGCCGCGTTTGAGAACACGCAGCAGCGCCGCATCGTCCTCCACCAGCAACAACCGGCCCAGCGGGCCTTGCGGAACGGCCACCGCCGCCGCCGCCACCGCGGGCACGGCGGCGACGTGCGCCGGCAGGTGGACCGTGAACGTGCTGCCTTGGCCAGGCTCGCTGGCCACGCTCACCGCACCGCCGTGGCGCCGGGCGATGCCGTGCACCACCGACAAGCCCAGCCCGGTGCCGCCCTGCTCGAGCCGGGTCGTGAAGAACGGTTCGAAGATCCGCTCGCGGGTCGCCGCAGCCATGCCACAGCCGTCGTCCCGCACGACGATGCGCACGTAGACGCCAGCCGGCAGATCCAGATCCGCAGCCGTCGCCCCCCGCAACTCGACGCGCTCGGCGAGCAGTTCGACGCGGCCTGGCCGGTTGCCGATCGCCTGCCACGCGTTGGCGCCGAGGTTCAGCAGCAGCTGCTGGATCTGTTGCGGGTCGACGTCGATCTCCGGCAGGTCGCTGGCGACCGAACTGGCGAGCGCGATCGCCTTGGGCAGCGACGCCCGCAGCAGGCGCAGCGTCTCGGCGAGCAGCTCGTGGACGGCGACGGCGCTGCGTTCGGGCGGGTCGTTGCGGCTGAACACCTGGATCTGCCGCACCAGCGACCTCGCCCGCGCCGTGCCGCGCCGCACGTCGGCCAAGGCCTCGCGTTGGGTGGCCGCGTCGCCGATGCACAGTTCGGCGAGATCGACGTTGCCCGAGATCACCGTCAGGATGTTGTTGAAGTCGTGGGCCAGCCCACCCGCCAACGTGCCCATCGCCTCGAGGCGCTGCATCTGCTCGATGCGGGCCAGCATCGCCAGCCGTTCCTGATCGGCGCGGCGGCGCGCCGTCACGTCGACATGGCAACCGACCAGGCGCACGGCGTTGCCGTCGGCATCGCGGATCACGCGGCCCTGCGACAGGATCCAGCGGTAGTCGCCGTCCTTGTGGCGCATCCGGAACTCCGCCTCGAACAGCGTCGTCTGGCCGGCCAGGTGGTGGCGCACCAGCTCCAGCGTCGGCGCGACGTCGTCGGGATGGCACAGCCGCTGCCATTCGTCGAAACGATCGGCGACCTCTTCGGGTGCGTAGCCGAGCTGGGCCTTCCATTCCCGGCTGTAGAACGTCGCATCGTCGGCGAGCACCCAGTCCCAGAACCCGACGCCGCTGCTGCGCACGGCGATCTCCAGGCGCATCGCCTGATTCGCCAACTCGGCCTCGCGCCGCTGCTGCTCGGTGCAGTCGCGCACGAACACGAACGCATAGCTGTGGCCCGCCAGCCGCAGGATCGTCGCCGAGACTTCGCACGGCAGCGCGCCGCCACCCTGCCGCTGCCGCTGGCTGGCGAAGCGCACCGCGCCGGTACGCTGCAGCAACTCGAGTTGGGTGCGTGCGTCGGCCAGCTCGCCCGGCGGCGTCGCGGCGAGGAAGGAGGTGCCGAGCAAGTCCTCGCGAGGCACGCCGTGCAGGGCCGCCGCCGCCGCGTTGACGTCGAGCACGCGCCAGCAGGTCGGACCGTCGGCCGCCAGCACGAACGCCGCATCCGGGGCCGCGGCCAGGATCGCCCGACCGAGCAGCGTGTAGGCGTCGGGGAGCGCGGCTGGTGCCGGTTCCTGGTCGGGACGCTCGCCTGGGATCGCCAACGAGCCGTGCGTCGCGAACGAGATCGTTGCGCCGGCCGGTCCGCCCACGACCACGAACGGGCCCGTGTCGGGCAGCGGCCACTGGGCGGTGGCGGCCGGCAACTCGCCGTGACACCGATCGCCCGCCAGCACCTGTCGGAGCACCGCCAGCACGGCCGGCGAAGCACACAGCGCATGGCCCTCGGCGTTCTGCGCCCAAGTGCCACTGGCGCGCCGCATCGCCGCACGCCAACGTGCATTGGTCGCGACGATGCGGCTTGCCGCATCGACGCAACACAGCGCCACGTCGCCGCCGCCGGCACCTGGCCCTGGTCCCGGACTCGCCGAGTTCGCGGTCATCGTTGTATCATCGTAGACCAGCCTGCCGCGCTCCAGCAGGTACATCCCCTATGCAATCGGTTCGAATCCTGTTCGCTGCCACGGCGCTGCTCGGTTCCTTGCGTGCCCAACTGCCGCCGATGCCCGTTCCGGCACAGAACCCGCTGACCCCCGAGAAGGTGATCCTCGGCAAGATCCTGTTCTGGGACGAACAGCTGTCGAGCGACGACAGCGCGGCCTGCGGCACCTGCCACGTGCCCGAGTTCGGCGGTTCCGACCCGCGCTTTGCGCTGGGCCTGCACCCCGGCCCCGACGGCGTGTTCGCAACCGCGGACGACATCGTCGGCTCGCCGGGTACGACCCGGCAGGACAGCAGCGGCAACTTCGTCGCCGACACGGTGTTCGGACTGCGGCGCCAAGCCACGCCGCGACAGGCCAACACGACGCTCGGCGCCGGCTACCACGCCGACCTGTTCTGGGACGGCAGGGCCACGTCGACGTTCACGGACCCGGAGACCAACCAGGTGCTGATCCCGTTCGGCGGGGCCCTCGAGAGCCAGGCGGTGGGCCCGATCATGAGCCCGGTGGAGATGGCCACCGAAGGCCGCACCTGGCAGGACGTGCGCACCAAGTTGCAGTCGGTGCTGCCGCTGGCCCTGGCGCTGAGCCGGACCCCGGACATCGACACCGCGCTGCAGACCTACCCGACCTACCCCGACCTGTTCGCGGCAGCCTTCGGCGACCCGGCGATCACTGCCGCGCGCATCGCCTTCGCACTGGCCAGCTACCAGCGCACCCTGGTCCCCGACCAGACGCCGTTCGACGAGTTCATGCAGGGCAATCAGAACGCGATGACGCCGATGCAGCAGCAGGGCTTGTCGCTGTTCAACGGCGTCGGCCGCTGCAACGCGTGCCACCCGGCCCCGTTCTTCCACAACGACCAGTTCCAGAACCTGGGACTGCGCTGGAACCACGAGGACCTCGGCCGCGGCGCGGTGACGCAAGTGCCGTTCGAGGACGGCGCGTTCAAGACGCCGACGCTGCGCAACGCCGGTCTGCGACCGCGCCTGTTCCACAACGGCCAGAGCCCGGCACTGCGCGACCCGACGCAGATGAGCGACCCGGACTCGACGTTCAACGTCTACATGAACGGCGGCGGCGTCGATCGCAGCAACCTCGATCC
>DAIMFJ010000178.1:0-2663 GCA_036724695.1 Planctomycetota bacterium | reverse complement strand
CGTCACCAACATGGAGATGAACCGCATCCAGCACTTCGTCGCCACGGCGTTGACCGATCCGCGCGCCGCCAACGGCCTGCCGCCGTTCGACCATCCGCGCCTGCGCAGCCTCGAACACCTGCCGGCGCGTGCGTTCGGGCAGGGCCAGGCCAGCGGCGCCGAGCCATTCGTGATCGACACCGTGCCGACCTACCTCGGCAACAGCCAATGGAAGCTCGGCGTCGCCGCGCCCGGCGGCACGCAGTTCGCCTACGTCGGCTACGGCACCCAGTCGATCGAACCGGTGGCGATGCTCGGTGGGCTGCCGTGGAACATCCACGTCAACGACGGTCGCATCCTGGCCCTGGCCAACCCCGGCAACCCCGCTTCCGGTGGCTGGGCGAGTGGCACGTGGCGCTTGGCGATCCCGCGCGACCCGGCCCTGACCAACGTGGCGCTGTACTTCCAGACCTGGACGTTCGACCAGGCCGCGCCGCTCGGTGTCGCCACCAGCCGCGGCGTCGAGTTCGTGCTGCGCTGATCGCCCGGCGGCCGGTTGCCTCGCGACTTGCGCGAGCCGCGGCGGCACACTGCCGCGGTGACCACCGTGCGCTCGCGCCTGCAGACTGCCGCCTGGGTCGTCTACGACCTCGCGAACACGGTCTACGCGGCGGCCGTGACGTTTCTCTTCACGCCGCATGCGCGCGTCGTGCTCGGCGACCAGATCGGCGCGGTCGGCCGCACCAACCTGCTGTCGATGCTGTTGGCGGCCGTGCTGGTGCCGTTCGCCGGGGCGATCGCCGACCGCACCGGCCGCGCCCACCGCTACCTCGCCGCGGCGACCGTGCTGTGCGTGCTGGCCACCGCCGCGATGGCCGTGCCGGCCGGACCGTGGTGGTTGCTGGCCTGCTTCTTCTGCGCCAACGTCGCCTACAACCTCGGGCTGTTGTTCTACAACGCCCTGCTGCCGACCGTTGCCGCACCCGAACGCACCGGCGCGGTCAGCGGACTGGGCGTCGGCGTCGGCTACCTCGGCACCATCCTGGTGCTGGTCGTGCTGCTGCCGTTGCGCGACCTCGGCGCCAGCCGCTTCGCGCTGGCCGCGGCGATGTTCCTGCTGCTCGCCGCGCCCTGTATGTTGCTGGTCGGCGGCCCACCCCCGGCGGCGCGGTCGGCCGGTGCGTCCGAAACCGCTCGGGCGGCCGCGCGCAGCCTGCTGGCGACGCTGCGCAGTCTGCCCCAGCAACGGCATCTGCTGCTGTTCCTGGTCGCCAACTTCTGCCTGGTCGACGTGCTGAACACCGCGATCCTGTTCTTCGCGGACTTCACGCAGACGACCTTCGCAGTGGCCAGCGAACGCGGCGACCTGCAACTGCTCGGCTGGAGATTCGTCGGCACGGCCGGCCTCGATCGTTTCCTGCAGGTCATGGGCCTGCTGCTGAACCTCGCGGCACTGGCGTTCGGTGTCGCCCTGGGCCGCTGGACCGACCTGCATCCGCTCGGGGTGCTGCGCGGGGCGGCCGTGGCGCTGCTGGTCGCCCTGCTCGGCGGCGCGGCGTGTGCGGGCAGTTCGGCACTCGGCTATGCGCTGACGCTGGTGCTCGGCGGCGCCTTCGGCCTGGCCGGCATCTGGACGGCCGGTCGCAAGGTCCTGCTGGCCCTGGCGCCACCCGACCGGGTCGGTGAGTACTTCGGGCTGTACGGCATCACCGTCAAGCTGTCGGTGCTCGGTGCCGTGGTGTTCGCCGAGGTCGACGACCGGATCGGCCCGCGCGCGGCGATGCTCGCCCAGGGCATCCAGCTGTTGATCGGATTGGCCTGCCTCTGCATCGTGCGCATTCCGCCGCCAGCCGCCGATGTCCGAACCGCCCCCAAGCCCCCGCTCGACCCGCCCGCCGCGTGATGCCCTCTGGCAGCGTCTGCTGGTCGGGGCCTTGGCGGTCTCGATCCGCACGATCGCCGCCTTGCCGCGCCCCATCGCCTACGGGCTCGGCTACCTGCTCGCGGTGCCGTGGTTCCTGTTCTGGTCGTTGCGCGACCGCGGCGGCCGGCGCAGCAGCGGCTACTGGCGGAACGTGCGCATCGCGTTCCGGGCCGGCTCGCCGCTGGGCTCGAAGCGACCGCGCGCGCACCTCTGGCGCTGGTCGGTGCACATCGCCTGGATCCTGATCGACTTCTGCAAGATGACGCGGTTGACCCGCGACAACCTCGGCAAACACGGCGACCTCGACGAGTTCCCGCGTCTCGAGCAGGCCTACCAGAAGGGCCGCGGCCTGATCTGCGCCACCGGGCACGTCGGGGTCTGGGACGTCGCTGGCACCGCCGCCGGCTTGCTCGGCCTGCCGATCACCTCGGTGTTCCGGCCGAGCCCGGTTGCAGCCCTCAACCGCTTGATCGAACGCCTGCGCACGCGGACCGGCCAGACCGTCGTGGCACGCAAGAACGTGGTCTGGACGCTGCGGCGGGTGCTGGCCGAACGGCAGGTGATCGGCATCCTCGGCGATGGCGGCGGCAAGCACAGTTCGGTCGTCGCCCCGTTCCTGGGCACCGCGGCGCGCACGGTCGCAACGCCCGCGCTGCTGCACCTGCTGACCGGCGCGCCGATCGTCGTCTGTGCCGTCCTGCGCACCGGACCGATGCGCTACCGGCTGCGCGAGTACGACGTCATCGAACACCCGCCGGGC
>DAIMFJ010000177.1:2895-10165 GCA_036724695.1 Planctomycetota bacterium | reverse complement strand
CACACAGCCGCGCACGCATCCGGGCTAGACTCACGCGCAGATGCCCGCCTTCGCCGGACCCAACGCACATGAACACCACGACCAACCTGTTCGCCTGCTGCCTCTGCGTCGCGACGTCGGCGCTGGCCCAGGGCCCCCTGCTGCTGCCTGCTTCCACCAACCTGGCGCAGGAACTGCCGAACTACGAACTGCAGCCGTTCGCGTCGAACGACGCGCGCGTGCAGATGTTCTACGACGCCACGGAGGTCGGCGCGTCGACCTTCACGGCCACCGAGCTGTCGCTGCGCTACGACGGCCCGATCCCGCCGGTCGGCTCGCCGGGGCCGTTCCAGATCCAGCAGATGGAAGTCCTGATCGGTGTCAGCACCGTGGCGATGCCCGGCGCACGCTTCGCCGACAACCTGACCCAGCCGCTGACCACCGTCTTCTCGGGCAGCAAGACCTACTACCCCGACAACGGCAGCTCGGGACCGCAGGCCTGGGGCGCCACCAACGACAGCCTGCGCTACGTGTTCAGCAGTCCGGTGACGGTCACCATCCCGACCGGCGGCTGGCTGGTCGTCGAACTGCGCATGCGCAACAACAACTTCCTCGGCTATGCGCACACCTTCCTCGACGGCGTCGCCACCACCGGCGGCCCGATCGACGGCAGCGCGGCGACGTTCGGCCAGGGCTGCGCGATCGCGGCGTCGGCGCCGGCGATCACGATCGGCACCAGCGGCAAGCGCGCGCCGGGAGCCGCCCACTTCGTCACCGGCCAGAACCTCGGCGCCGGCTCGGCGACCCTGGTGATGTTCGGCCTCGACACCACGCAGAGCCCGTTCGGCCCGTTGCCGTTCCGCCTGCCCGGCACGCAATGCGATCTGCTCGTCAGTCCCGACGCCCTGGTGTTCGCAATGGCGAACGGCAATGGCGAACTGAACAATGCGTCGCTCGGCAATGCGTTCGCGGTGCCGGCCGATCCCGTCTTCGGCGGCCTCGTCGTGCACCAGCAATTGGCCGTGCTCGCCCCCGGCGCGAATTCGTTCGGCGCGGCGTTCTCGAACGCCCAGTCGGTGACCTTCGGCACCCTCGACCCGCTCGGCCGCGGCACCGTGATCGCGACCAACGAGTTCGCCGCCGATGCGCCGGTCGCGACGCAGGTGCGGCCGTTTGGCTACGCGCTGCGTCTGGGTACGCTCTGACCGCACCGTGCCGAGCCGCCTGACGTCGACCCTGTTCGCGCTGATCTTCGCGCTGTCGCTGGCGCTGCTCGTCTGGTGGGCGGTGTTCGCGCTCGACGCGACGTTCGGCATGGAGCATGCCGCGCAGCGCCTGGCCGTCGCCGACGTCGAAGGGGCGGCGCAGGCCCTCGGCGCCGCCAGCGTCGCCGACCTCGAACGGCTGGCCCGCTCGCGCCGCTGGATGTTCGGCTCGGAAGGCGTGTTCTTCGCGCTGGTGCTGCTGACCGCCGGCTGGCTGTACGTGGTCGCCGTGCGCCGCGAACGCGAGGCGCGCCTCGCCCAGGACCGTTTCCTGGCCGCCGCGACCCACGAACTGAAGACCCCGCTGGCGACCCTGGTGCTGTTGCTCGACTCGCTGCGCGCCGGCCGCGTGCCCGAGCACAAGGTCGAACGCTACCTCGCCAACGGCCTGCGCGAGACCGAACGGCTGCGGCTCGGGCTCGACAACGTGCTCACCGCCGCCGGACTGCGCGCCGCGCACCACGCCGGCAAGCAGACGCCGGGCGACCTGGTCGACGACCTGCGCCTGGCGATCGCCGCGCTCGACGGCCACGCCACCGCCGCCGACGTCCAGGTGACCGCCGAACTGCCGACGACCTTGCCGATCGTGCGCGATCCGGTCGCCCTGCAACTGGTGCTGCGCAACCTGCTCGACAATGCGATCAAGTACTCGCCAGCCGGCGGCCGGGTCGAGGTCCGCGCGCGCCGCGACGGTGCGTTCGCCGAGGTCGCGGTCGCCGACACCGGCCGCGGCATGGACCAGGACGAGCTCGCCAATGCGTTCTTGCCGTTCTGGCGCGGTTCGGACACCGCCAGCGGCGGCACCGGCCTCGGCCTGCACCTGGTCAAGGAACTGCTGCGCGAACACGGCGGCAGCGTGCACGCGCACAGTGCCGGCCGCGATCGCGGCGCGACGCTGACCGTTCGGCTACCGTTGCACGAACCCAACCCCGAGGAGTCGTCATGAGCCGCTGGATCCTGGTCGCCGAGGACGAACGCACGCTGGGCGAGATGCTGTGCGACAACCTGACCCTCGAGTCCTACCACGCCGAGCACGTCACCACCGGTCCCAAGGCCCTCGAGCGCATGGCGCGCGGCGGCATCGACCTGTTGATCCTCGACATCATGCTGCCGGGCCTGGACGGTTTTGCGGTGCTCGAGGCGCTGCGGGCGCGCGGCGACCAGACGCCGGTGTTGATCCTCAGCGCCCGGGCCGCCGACCAGGACCGCATCCGTGGCCTCGAGCTGCACGCCGACGACTACCTGACCAAACCGTTCAACCTGCGCGAACTGCTGCTGCGCGTCGATGCGCTGCTGCGGCGCCGGCCGGTCCCGGCCGCCGGCGAGGACGTGCTGGCGTTCGACGGCAACCGGATCGACTTCCGGGCCATGACCGCAGTCACACGGCGGGGCGAAACCGTCGACCTGACCGCCTCCGAGGTTCGCCTGCTGAAGCTCCTGGCTGGCCACGGCGGCACCGTAGTCACCCGTAAGACCTTGGTGGAGCACCTGTTCGGCAGTTCTGCCCCGCTGACCGTGCGAACCCTGGACAACGTCGTCCTGCGCCTGCGCAAGCTGTTCGAGCGCGACCCGGCGGCTCCGCAACACCTGCTGACCGTGCGCGGCATCGGCTTGCGATTCGATCCCGCCGGCAGCAGTGACGCGTGACCTCGGCCGGGCCGCGAAATATCGTTGCCGCTTTCGGCCACAGTGCACCCCGCATGATCCACTTCTCCCGGACCCTTCCCCTCCTCCCCGTCCTCGCCATGGCCGCCGCAGCGGCCGCGCAGGAACACGACCTGCGCACGACGGCCAAGAAGGGCACCGTCGCACACTTCCTGCAGACCCACAAGCAGGAGCAGGCCATCGACATGGGCGGCCAGTCGATGGACATGGGCAACACCGTCCACTACGCGCTCAAGCTGGCGGTCACCGACGTGGCCGAGAACGGCAACCTGGCCGTCGAGGTCGAGGTGCTGCGCGTGCACGGCATGCTGATCCTGCCGATGATGGGCGAAGTCGAGTTCGATTCGACCAGCGGCCCGGCTGAGGACGACGGCTTCGGCATGGGTGCGCTCGGCGACGCGATGACCTCGCTGGCCGGCAAGAAGTTCACCGCCACCGTGTCGCCGTACGGCAAGGTCTCGGCCCTGGTCGGCGCCGACAAGCTGCTCGAGGCGGCGCGCGAGAAGGGCGGGTCGATGGGCCAGATGCTGGCCGGTTCGCTGCGTGACGACACGCTCGAATCGCTGGTGACCAACGCCTTCGGCCTGATCACCGACAAGCCGATCGCCGTCGGCAAGTCCTGGGACAGCGCCGAGAAGGAGAAGGCCAGCCGCGCGCCGGTCGAGAACAAGATGACGATGACGTTGCTGAGCTTCGGCGACGAGACGTTCGAGATCGAGGCCAAGGGCACGGTCGAACAGATCGCCGACGGCAAGGGCCCCGAGGTCGAAGGGCTCGAGGGCGACGAAGCCGAGATGGCCAAGGAGATGATGAAGGGCATGAAGATCAAGAACGGCAAGATCGCCGGCAAGCAGAAGATCTCGCGCCAGGATGGCCTGACCGTCGAAGCCAACAGCTCGATCTCGGTCGACATCGAGATGCCGAACCCGATGGGCGGCGACCCGATGACGATCGCCAGCAAGACGATCACGACGACCAAGCGCTGCACCGCCGAAGAGGCGATGCCGAAGAAGAAGGCCGAGGCGAAGACCGACGGCGCCGACAAGAAGTGACCGCCCGCCGCGCGCCGGCGCGGCCACCGCGAACGGGGCCGACAGGTTTGGACCTGGGCCCCGTCAGCGGCTAGAAAGGCATCGGCGCCTTCCTCGCGCCTCCTCCGCCGATGCCCGACCGTGAAAAACTGCACGTCGCCGAGTACCACGGCGACGGCATCTCCGCCGAACTCTCGCAAGCCGTCCACACGATCGCCGCAGCGCTGCCGCTGCAGGTCGTGTTCCATCCGGTGGACCTGTCGCTCGCGGCGCGGCGCGGCAACTCCAGCGCCTGCTACGACGCGGCGATGGCGGCGATCACCGCGCACCGGGTCGCCCTCAAGCACCCGACGGTGACCGAGAAGGAGAGCCCGAACAAGATCCTGCGCGAGCGCTGCAACTTCTCGGTGATCCACCGCCCGGTCGCGACGCTGCCCGGCGTGCGCACGCGCCACGACGGCAAGGTCGACCTGCACATCATCCGGATCGCCGTCGGCGGCACCTACGAGGACGCCGGCCGCCGGATCGGCAACGACGCCGCGGTGTCGATCCGCGTCATCGAACGGCAGCCGTCGCGCGAAGCGGCGCTGTACGCGTTCCGGCTCGCCAAGCGGCTCGGCTGCGACGTCGTGTCGGCGAGCAAGTACACGATCCAACGCGCCACCGACGGCCTGTTCGAGGAAGTGGTGCTCGACGTCAAGAAGCAGTTCGCCGACGTCGCGCACCGCAGTGAACTGTTCGATTCGCTGCTCTACAAGCTGGTGCTCGACCCCGAGAAGTACCGCGTGATCGTGACGCCGAACGAGTACGGCGACTTCCTGTCGGACATGGCGTGCGGGATGATCGGCAGCCTCGGGCTCGGCGCCAGCGCCAGCTACGCGTTCGACGCGCAAGGCGAGGTCACGCTGGCGATGTTCGATCCGGCGGGCGGCACCGCGCCGGACATCGCCGGCAAGGGCATCTGCAATCCGTCGGCGTCGCTGCTGGCGTTCGGCATGCTGCTGACCCACTGCGGGTACCGGGGCCTGGGCACGATGGTCGACGAGGCCGTGCGCGGCGCGATCGCCGCCGGCGAACGCACCCGCGACCTCGGCGGCTCGCTCGACACCGCGGCGTTCACCGCGGCGGTGCAGCAGCGGCTGGTGCCGGCGCGCTGAACACGCCGGTCCGGCGCCAGCCGCGGGCTGGCCAACCACCGACTGGCCAACACCGGACTGGCCGGCTGCGGCGACTCAATGGCCGGGCACGAACAGCTGCTTGGCGAGCTTGCTGTCCGGGAACCGCGCCGCCACCGCATGGGTGCGCCGCATCGTCTCGGTGACCGGCATCATCACCGCCCCCTCGGGCACCGGCAGCCACAAGGCATGGCCAGGATGCGCGGCGACCACCGCCTCGAACTCCTCCTTGGTCTTGGCCCCCTCGAGCAACCGCATGTCGACCAGCGCCATGCCGGGCGCGGCGTACTGACGAACCCGGCCGAGCAGTTCGTCGGTGCTGACCCGGAACAGATCGGCGAGCGACACCAGGTCCTCGGCAGTAGGAAAGCGCGAACCGCTCTCCCAGCGCGACACGGCCGACTCGTGGCAGCCGAGCTGCTGGGCGACCTGGTCCTGGGTCAGACCGCGGCGGGCGCGCAACTCGCGCAGCCGGCTGGCGAGGTGTTGCGCCAGCTGACGCGACGGGACGAGTTCGGGTTGTTCGCTCACCATGATCCTGCCTCAGGACTTCCGTCCCTACGCATTCCCATTCTGTCGGTAACCGCGCGGTCCCGAAAGAGGGACAAGTTTCCGGGGTGTCTCGTTTCGGGATCGATGACAAGTTTCTTGACGTTCTGGCAAGTTTTAGTACTCCTGGGCAAGCGGTCAGGGCACTTTCTCGTCAGAACGACACGCCATGCACGATCCCACCCACCTGTTGCCAGCAGCGCGTCGCGCTGCCGCCACCATCGTCAAGTCCGGCGTCCTGGCCGACGAAGCCGCCGAACGCGCCGTCCACAAGCTGCAGCTGATCACGCTGGCCGGCACGCCGCCCCGCAACCCGGTGGCCTGGGTGCGGGTGGTCGCCCGCCGCAGCGCCATTGCGTTGCTACGCAAAGGCTGGGGTTGGGCCGCGCCGAGCGACGTCGATCTGGTCGCGCGCGACGCGCCGCCCTGGGACAAGGACCGCGGCGAGCAACGCGCCTGCTACGTCGACTTCGTCCGCGAGCAGGTGGCGCCGAGCCTGTCGCGGCGGCAGCGCGACGCCCTGGACGCAACCCTGACGACCCGCAGCCTGAAGGCCGCCGCGGCGAGCTGCGGCATGCAACCGCGCGACTACCGCCGCTCGCTGCGGGCGATCACCGACAAGGCCAGACGCTGCCTGACGGCAGCCGCGGACTTGCCGGGTGGCACTGGCATCCGACCGGCCACCCGTTCATCGTGACGGCATGACCTTGCCGTCGCCGACTCTCGCGTGTTCGTTCGTCCTGGCCTGTGCCGCCGTGGCGCTGGGCTTCACCGCTGCGCCGGGCGCGACCCAGGATCCGCAGCGCCAGGATCCAGGCCAAGGGGAGCCGGGCCCCGGCTACACCGACACGCCCAAGCTGCCGAACGGCTGGCGCGTGCACGACGCGATGCGGCCGCGCCCGGTGGCCGTCGATCCCGGCCCCGCCCCCGCGGCACCGTCGCCGGTGCCAGCCGACGCGATCGTGCTGTTCGACGGCACCAACCTCGACCAATGGACCGGGCGCGACGACAAGGCGCAGTGGCGGATCGCCGACGGGTTCGCCGAGGTCAACCGCACCGGCGACATCCAGACGCGCGGCGAATTCGGTGACTGCCAACTGCACGTCGAATGGGCCGCGCCGTCGCCGGTGAAGGGCGAGTCGCAAGGCCGCGGCAACAGCGGTGTGTTCTTCTTCGGCCGCTACGAGGTGCAGATCCTCGATTCGTACCAGAACGCGACCTACGCCGACGGCCAGGCGGCGTCGCTGTACGGGCAGCAGCCGCCACTGGTCAACGCCTGCCGGAAGCCCGGCGAATGGCAGACCTACGACATCGTCTTCAAGGCACCGCGCTTCACCGACGACGGCAAGGTGCAGGAGCCAGCGCGGGTGACGGTGTTCCACAACGGCGTGCTGGTGCAGCACGACGTCGCGTACCTCGGCCAGACCGCGCACCGCAGCCTGCCGCGCTACGAGGCCCACGCGCAGAAGGGCCCGATCCGGCTGCAGGACCACGGCGATCCGGTGCGGTTCCGCAACATCTGGCTGCGCCCGCTCGACCTGTCGACGCCGGCGGCGAGCACCGCGAAGTAGGCGCCCGACAGCGCCTCACGCGGGTGCGATCGATC
>DAIMFJ010000177.1:0-2885 GCA_036724695.1 Planctomycetota bacterium | reverse complement strand
CCGCGCTGCAGCCAGTTCCAGACCCGCCTCAGTTCGTCGTGGTCGGGTCGGTGCACGTGCAGCGGCACCCGCACCAGCCGCGCGTCGTCGCGCGCGAACGGCGGCGGCACCGGGCCCCCCCAGAGGTCGGCGGCGACACGCACCGGCATCGCGACGAAGATGCGCGACGGTTCGCCGCCGCGTTCGCGCAGCAGCGCCAACCGTTCGCCGGTGTCCGCCAGCAGGCGCTGCCAGTTCTGCAACCGCAGTCGCGAGCCGTAGCGCGACTTGCCGCGCGACTCGAGGTAGGTCGGCTGGGCGCGGCCGTTGCCGCGCACCACGTAGGCGCGCAGCGCCTTGTGGTCGAAACACCGGTCGCCGGCCCAGCCGCCGAGGGCGACCGCGCCGGCCCGGACCAGCAACAGCCACTGCACGCCCGCTGCCCCGGCGGGGTGAGCGCGCAGCCGTTCGGCGAAGGCGACGATCGACTGGCCGGGTGTCGCCGCGAGCCCGCACAGCGGCAGCCGCAGGCTCGCATCGGCGGCTACGAACGTGTACCCACGCCGATCGGCCACCGCGTGCGGGGCCAACTGCGCAAACGCGTCGACCTGCTCCTGCAGGTCCGCGAGCGGGAACGAAAAGGTGACGGTTTCGTTGCGCGAAGTCATGAGCGCGTGGGCGCCGCGACCCTGGGCCACGCTATCATCGGCCGCATGCACGGAGCCACTGATTCCACGTGGCGCGTCGCCGTCGTGGGCGCCGGACCGTCGGCGTTCTACGCAGCCGAAGCGCTGTTCAAGGCGTTGGGCAACCGCGTGCGGGTCGACATGTTCGACCGCCTGCCGGTGCCGTACGGGCTGGTGCGCGGCGGCGTCGCACCCGACCACCAGAACATCAAGGGGGTGGTCAAGGTCTACGAGAAGATCGCCGCGCAGCCGGGTTTCCGCTTCTTCGGCAACGTGCGGCTGGGCCGCGACGTGCACGTCGCCGACCTGACGCGCAACTACCACCAGATCGTCTACGGCTTCGGGTGCGAAAGCGACCAGAAGCTCGGCCTCATCGGCGAAGAACTCGGCGGTGTGCATGCGGCGACCGACTTCGTCGGCTGGTACAACGGCCACCCCGACCACGTGCACCACCGTTTCGACCTGGCCGACGCCGAACGCGTCGCGGTGGTCGGCAACGGCAACGTCGCGATGGACGTCGCCCGCATCCTGTTGAGCCAGCCCGAGCGCCTGGCGGCGACCGACATCGCCGAACACGCGCTGGCGGCCCTGCAGCGCAGCCAGGTCCGCGAGGTGGTGCTGCTCGGTCGACGCGGGCCGGCGCAGGCCGCGTTCAGCCCCAAGGAGCTCGAGGAGATCGCCGAACTGCCGGACGTCGGGGTGCACATCCCGGCCGCCGAGGCGCAGTTGTCGCCGGCTTGCGAGACGTGGCTGACGACGGCGCCGCGCAGCCAGCAGCGCAACGCCAAACTGGTCGCCGAGCTGGCCGCCGCAACCGGCGCAGCCCGTTCGCGCACGCTGCAATGCCGGTTCCGCGTCGCGCCGGTGGCACTGCACGGTGCCGACGGCCGGTTGCAGGGGGTGCGCCTGCAGCGCATGGAACTGGTGCCGGGCGACGACGGCACGCCGCGACCGCAGCCGATCGACGAGTTCGAGGAACTGCGCGTCGACCTGCTGTTCAAGGCGATCGGCTACAAGGGCGTGCCGGTGCCCGGCGTGCCGTACGAGCCCAAGAAGGGCATCGTGCCGAACGTCGACGGCCGGGTCACCGAGAAGGCCGGCGGTGCGGTGCTGGCCGGGCACTATGCGGTCGGCTGGTGCAAACGCGGCCCGACCGGGCTGATCGGCACCAACAGCCCCGATGCGAAGGCCACCGTCGAGGCGATGCTCGCCGACCAGGCCGCCGGCACGCACCTGCAGCCGACCACCGACGACCTGCCGCAGCGGCTGCGCAGCGCTGGCGTCGACCTGGTCGGCTGGCAGGACTGGGAACGGCTCGACGCCTGGGAGCGCAGCGAAGGCGAACGCCGCGGCAAGCTGCGCCACAAGCTGACCTCGACCGACGCGATGCTGCAGCAGATCCGCGCCTTGCGCACGACGACCGCACCGTGATTCGGCGGCGGCATGCCGCTACGTTGCGCGCATGCCCACCCCCGTCGCGGCCTTCGCCGCGTGCCTTCCCGGCCTCGAACCCCTGCTCGGCGCCGAGCTGCAGGCACTCGGCGTCGCGGCGCGCGAAGTGCCGGGCGGGGCGGAATTCGACGCCGACCCGGCGACGCTGCAGCGCTGCGGGCTGTGGCTGGGCACCGCCAGCCACGTGCTGGTGCGGCTGGCGACGTTCTCCTGCCGCGCGCTCGGCGAACTCGAGCGCAAGGCGGCGGCGGTGCCGTTCGCGGCGTGGTTGCGCGACGACGTGCCGCTGGCGGTGCGCGTGACCGCCAAGAAGTCGCGGCTCTACCACACCGGGGCGATCGAAGAACGGGTCGTGCGCGCCGCGCAGGCGGCCTTGCCGAAGCTGAGGCTGGCCGGGCCAGCCGACGCCGACGGCGAACGGCCGGCCCCGGTCGCGCAGCTGGCGGTGCGCATGGTCGACGACGTCTGCACGCTGTCGCTCGACACGACCGCCACGCCGCTGCACCGGCGTGGCTACCGCCTGGCCTCGGCCAAGGCGCCACTGCGCGAGGACCTCGCCCATGCGCTGGTGCTGACCGCCAGATTGGTGTCGCACGAGGCGTTCCTCGATCCGTTCTGTGGCGCGGGCACGTTGGCGATCGAGGCCGCCGGGCTGCGCCTGGGCCTGCCGCCGGGCCGGCTGCGGCCACCGCCGCTGCAGCATCTGGCGGCGTTCGATGCGCGCGCGTGGCGCAACCTGCTGGCCAACGTCGAGCCGCAAGCCCCGGG
>DAIMFJ010000176.1:5230-10211 GCA_036724695.1 Planctomycetota bacterium | reverse complement strand
CGCCCGCCGCCGCGAACCGGCGGTGCAGGCTGGCCTTTCGCGGCGCGCGGTCTACCCTGGTCGGCCCGCGCCTGCGCCGTTACCCCGGTGGTGGCGCGGGACTACAGGCCGACCCCTACGCCGCCGACCTCCTGATGATCCGAGTCTCCGCTCTGACGAAACGCTTCGGGCCGACCCTGGCGGTCGACCAGCTGTCCTTCGAGGTCGCGCGCGGTGAGGTGGTGGGTTTCCTGGGCCCGAACGGGGCCGGGAAGACCACGACCATCCGGGTGCTGACCGGCTACCACCCGGCCAGTTCGGGTACGGCGTCGGTGGCCGGCCACGACGTGCACAGTGCTTCGCTGGCGGCGCGCCAGAACCTCGGCTACCTGCCCGAGAACGTGCCGATCTACCCCGACCTGCGGGTCGTCGAGTACCTGCGCTACCGCGCCGCGCTCAAGGGTGTGCCGGCGAAGCTGCGCAAGGCCGCCGTTGCCCGTGCGATGGCCAAGGCCGGCGTCGAGGACGTGCAGCGCAAGCTGGTCGGCCACGTCTCGCGCGGGTACCGGCAGCGGGTCGGCCTCGCCGATGCACTGGTCGCCAACCCGCCGATCCTGATCCTCGACGAGCCGACCTCGGGCCTCGACCCCAACCAGCGCCGTCGCATCAAGCAGGTCGTGCAGGAACTCGCCGCCGAACACACGATCCTGTTCAGCAGCCACATCCTCGCCGAGGTCGCCGACGTCAGCACCCGGATCCTGGTGATCCACCGCGGGCGGCTGCGGGCCGACGGCAAACCCGACGAATTGGTGCAGGCCGGCACCGCGCGGCACTTGGTGGTGCGCGCGGCCGCGCCGGCCGAAGTGCTGCGCGGCTTGTGTGCCGCGAGTACCGGAGTCGGTGCCGTCGAGGTGCTGGCGGATCCCGACTCCGCCGAACTCGTCGAGGCCGAGGGGCCCGGTGGCGCGGCCTTCACGGTGCGCGCCGAGGTCGCCCCCGGTGCCGATCCGCGCGCCGAACTCGGCGCTCGCCTGCTCGCCGCCGGCATCGCCGTGCACGAGCTGCGGCTCGTGCTGCCGACCCTCGAGGAGTACTTCTACCGGATCACCGAAGGCAGCGACCGCGACGAAGAACGCGCCGCGGAGGTGCCGGCATGAAGCTGCAAGGGGCGTGGGTGACGTTCCGGAAGGAACTGCTGTCCTACTGCGTCAGCCCGGTCAGCTGGCTGATCGCCGTGCTGTTCTACCTGTGGCGCGGCTACGAGCTCTACCAGCTCACGTACGCGTTCGCGTACTACGCCGGCGACCTCGACCAGTTCCCGACGGCGACGTATGGCCGCAGCAGCACGTTCGCCATGGTCGTGCTGGTGCCGGCCCTGCTGACGATGCGTTGCTTCGCCGAGGAGCGCCGCACCGGCTCGATCGAGACCCTGATGACCGCGCCGGTCACCGATGCGGGCGTCGTGTTCGGCAAATGGCTGGCCGCCGCGGCCTTCTACGGGCTGTTGTGGCTGCCCAGCGTGCTGGTGTTGCACCTGCTGGAATACGGTCCGTTCCTGGCCGCCGACCTCGCGTTCGGACCGGTGTTCGCCGCGTACCTGGGCATGTTCCTGCACGGCGGCATGCTGCTCGCGTTCGGCTGCTTCGCCAGCAGCCTGACCGACAACGTGCTGTTGTCGGCGATGCTGGCGTTCTTGTTCTCGCTGGGGCTGTTGACGCTGCCGCAGCAGATCGCCAGCCAGCTCGGCGCCCTGGCGCAGGAGTTCTACGTGCGCGAACTGCTCGACAAGCTCGACGTGATGCGCAATTTCGGCGAGTGGTTCGCCCGCGGCCTGATCGACACCAGCCAGGTGGCGTTCTACCTCGGCGGCATCCTGTTCTTCCTGTTCTTGACCACCGTCAGCATGTCGTCGCGGAGGGTCGCATGAAGCTGCGCCGCTTCGTCGCGTTCGGCAACCTGCTGCTGGCCGCCGTGCTGATGCTGGCGGTCTGGGTGCTGCTGGTCTGGACGGCTTCGCGGCCGGTGTTCAAGGCGCTGATCGACCTGACCCCACAGGCGGTCAACTCGGTCGATCGCGTCACCGAGGACCTGCTCGGCGAACTGCGCGCACAGCAGGCCGAGGTCGAGTTCCACCTGTTCTTCCCGCCGTTGCCCGGCCAGGCCGCCGACGATGCCGGTCGGCAGTGGCTGTCGATCCGCCAGCGGCTGCGCGAACTCAGCAACGTGCTGCTGCGCCGCTACGTGTTCCTCGGCGGCGAGAACACCAAGTTGATCCCGCACGACCTGTACGCCGATCCCGCGTCGGCGCGCGAGGCCGCGCAGCGCTTCGGCGTCAGCGAGCCCGACGACCTGATCGTCGTCGCGATCCGCCAGCCCGGCAAGGAATGGCGCTGGAAGAAGCTGTCGCTGCTCGCCGACCTGGCGGTCATCGACGTGCCCGACCTGCGGCAGGCGCCGGTGCCGGGCGCGCGCGTCAGCGTGCCGGTGCTCAAGGACTACAAGGGCGAGCTGGCGATCAGTTCGGCGATGAAGGGGCTGCTGGTGCAGGGGGTGCCGGTGGCGTACTTCCTGACTGCGTACTCGGACGTCCTGAACCTGACCGATGGCATCCTGGGCAGTGCCTACGGGCTGCTGCTCAAGCGGCTGGAGGCGCTCGGCTTCCAATGGCGACTGCTCGACCTCAGCCGCCAGAAGGTGATCCCGCCCGATGCGGCCCTGGTGGTGATGCTCGAGCCGCGCCGCGAACTGTCGGAACTCGATGCGCGGGCCCTGTTCGAGTACCTGCAGCGCGGCGGCCGGTTGTTCGTCAACTACTCCTGGTCCGGCCTCGACGACTGGAACCCCGACGGCGGCAAGCTCGGCGAACTGCTCGGCTACCAGGTCGGGCCGCGGCCGGTCTACCACCTGATCCCCGATCCGTCGGGGCGCGCGCGGGGCCCGGGCCTCGACGGCAACGACGGCGTCGCGCGCCTGCAGCTGCAGGTCAGTTCGACGCACCCGGTGACCAAACGGTTGGCCAGCGGGCGCAGCTACGAGATGCAGAGCGCGCGCGACCTGCGCGAGCGCAGTCTGCCGGCCGGGGTGCGCGTCGAGCCGCTGCTGGCCACCGGCACGTTCGGCTGGCTGGCGCAGCCCGGCGAGGATGGCCGGCCCGACAACCGGGCGCCGAAGAACACCCGCCTCGGGCAGTTCGTGCTCGGCATGTCGATCGAGGTCGACAACCTGGTCGCCGGTGCGCCGCCTGGGCGGGCGGTGGTCGCGTCGGGGGTGTTCTGCAACAACGTCGGCTTCCCGATGTTCGGCGATCTGGCGATCAACGTCTGCAACTGGATGGTCGAACGCTCGGTGTTGCTCGACATCGCGCCGAACGAGTACCGCGTGCGGGCTCTGCAGTTGGCGCCGCAGCAGCTGGACCGCGTCGGCGCGCTGCTGCTGTGGCAGGTTCCCGGGCTGTTCTTCCTGCTCGGGGTGGTGGTCTACGTGATCCGGCGGAGGTTGTGATGGGCGGCAAGACGATCCTGGTGCTCCTGCTGGTGGTCGGCGGCCTGTTCCTGGTGCTGCGCTTCACCGACCGCACGGTGCCGGTCGAGGTGGCGCAGGAGGCGTCGTTGCTGGACGGCAAGAGCCTCGGCGACGCGGTGCGCATCCGCTGGGAGTTCGACAACCGCCAGCCGATCGAACTCGACCGCGGGCCGGACGGCGAGCTGATGCTGGCCGAGCCGATCCGCGACCGCGTGGCGCAAGGCTACCTGCGGCAGATCGTCACGGCCTGGGACTCGGCGCGGCTGCGGCGCACGCCGCTCCTGGACCGCGACGAGGATCGGGCGAAGGCCGGCCTCCTGCCGCCGGTGCTGAAGTTCACCGTCTGGTGGGCCGACCAGCCAGAACCGTTGCGCATCGAGATCGGCGCCGAGAGCCCGCTGGGCAACGGCCGCTTCGTGCGCCGCAGCGGGGCGATCTGGGAGGGTGGTGAGGGCGTGCTGACCAGTTTGCAGGTCGGGCTCGAGGACCTCCGCGACCGGGCGGTGTTCCGCGCCGAGGCGGCGGTCACCAAGGCGCTGCGCGTCACGCAGCGGCTCGAGACCGGCAAACGCGAGACCCTGCGGGTCGAACGGGCCGGCGCCGACTGGCGGGTGCGCGACCCGATCGACGCCCGCGCCGACGGCGACGCCGCGTTGGCGTTCGTCACCGCGGTGCTCGCCTTGCGTGTCGACGACTTCGTGCTCGGCATGGTGCGGCTGCCCGAACGCGAGCCCGAACTCGAGGTCGAGGTCGACTCGGCGCGCGGTCGTGAGGCGGTGCGGCTGTGGCTGGACGCCGGCAACGTGTTCGGGCAACTGCCCGACCGCGACGTGGTGTTCGTCAGCGACAACCGCCAGTACACGCAGGTGTTCGTCAACGCGGTCGAACGGCTGCGCGCACGGCTGCTCCTGCCGATGCGTTCGGTCGCCCAGGAACTCGGCGAGGTGGTGCTCGACCGTGGTGGCGTCGGCTCGCGGACCCGGCTCGAGCGCAGCAGCGTGGCCGGCGACTGGCGCCTTGCCGAACCGGTGGGGTTCGCGACCCATCCGACGCCGGTCAACGAGCTGCTGCAGGCGCTGAACAACCTGCACGCGCGCCAGTTCGTCGACGATCGGCCGGCCAGCGACCCGGCGCTCGGCCTCGGTGCGGACAAGCTGCTGCTGATCGTCAAGAAGCTCGACCAGCAACAGGTGGCGACGATCTGGCTCGGCAACGAGGTGCAGGTCGGCGAGGAACGCCTGGTGTACGCCTGCCGCGCCGACGAGCCGACCGGCGTCGTGTTGGTGCCGGCGATGGCGGTCGACGTGCTGCGGCGGGCGTGGACCAGCTACTGCGCGCTGCAGGTCGCCGACGTGCGCACGACCGTCGAGCGGCTCGAACTGCAGTCGCGGACCGGCCAGCGCACGGCGTTCGTGCTCGGCAAGGCCGGCTGGACGAAGGAAGGCAGCGACGCCGTGCTCGACGAGCTCGGCGGGCTGGT
>DAIMFJ010000176.1:456-5190 GCA_036724695.1 Planctomycetota bacterium | reverse complement strand
CGGGGCCAGTGACTTCGGCACGCCGGACTGGACGCTGTCGCTGCAGCGCGCCAACGGCGACACGTTCGTGGCGCTGGAGTTCTGGGATCGGTCGAAGGACGCACCACTGGTCGTCAAACCGCGCAACGACGTCGCGATCGGGTTCGAGTTGTCCGGGTTCCTGGCCAAGAACCTGCGCGAACTCTGGCGCTGAGGCCGCCCGGGCGAGGGCGGCGCTGCGGTGGCGTCGAAACCGTGCAGCGCGGCGTTGGCGAGCCCGTGCCGCAGGCCTAACGTGGCGCCGATGCCAAAACCGCCGCCGACCCGCCGCTACTGGTTGTTCAAGTCCGAACCCGACCAGTACTCGTGGCAGCAGCTGGTCGCCGACCGCCGGACCTGCTGGAACGGCGTCCGCAACTACCAGGCCCGCAACCTGCTGCGCGACACCGTGCAGCTCGGCGACGGCGTGTTGTTCTACCACAGCAACGCCGACCCGATGGTGGTGGCCGGCATCGCCAAGGTGGTGCGCACCGGCTACCCGGACCACACCCAGTTCGACGCCGCCGACCCGTACTTCGACGCCGGCAGCCAACCTGACGATCCACGCTGGTACATGGTCGACATCGCACCGGTGGCGCCGCTGCAGCGGCCGCTGGCGCGCGACGAACTCAAGCGGGTGCCCGAACTGCGGGAGATGGTGTTGCTGCAGCGCGGCAGCCGACTGTCGGTGCAACCGGTGACGACGGCCGAGTGGCAGACGATCCTGCGCCTGGGTGGCGCCAAGGAGGCCTGGTGACGATGCAAGCTGTCCGTTCTGGGCTAACTGTCCTTTCTGGGCAAACCGTCCGTTCTGGCCCGCGCGGGCCCATCCTGGGGTCGCTGGTCGCCGCGCTGGGGCTGCTGGCCGGCTGCAGCGAGCCGACCGTGGTGCTGGCGACGCCGGAGTCGGTCGTGCACGACGCGGCGGCCGACGTCTACCTGATCAGCAACCTCGTCGGGGGCCCGCTCGACAAGGACGACAACGGCCGGATCGTGCGCGTCGACCCGGTCAGCGGCCGCACCACGGATTGGATCCGCGGCGGGGTCGGCGGCGTGACGCTGCATGCTCCCAAGGGGCTGGCGCTGGTCGGCGACGAACTGTGGGTGGCCGACATCGACACGGTCCGCGTGTTCGACCGGACTTCCGGCCAGCCGCGGCGTGCGCTGCCGATTCCGGGGGCGACGTTCTTGAACGACGTCGCCGCGGCCAGCGATGGCACCGTGTACGTCACCGACACCGGGCTGGACAGCGCGTTCGGCCCGACCGGCACCGACGCGATCTGGCGGATCGGCACCGATGGCAGCATCACCACGCTGGCGCGCGGCGCCGACCTCGGCCAGCCGAACGGGCTGGTCGTGCGGGATCGAGCCTGCTACGTGGTCGGCTGGCGCGATGGCGCGTTCTACCAGATCGACCACCAGGGACGCCGTACCGACCTTGCCAAGGCCCCTGCGGCGCAGCTCGACGGGCTGGTCCGGGTCGTCGGCGAGGACGGCCGGGCGGCCTACTACGCGACTTCCTGGCAGGGCAAGTGCGTGTACCGCTTCGACGTCGGCGGCGGCGTCACCGCGCTGCCGGCCGAGTTGCCCCAGCCAGCCGACCTCGGTTACGACGAGCTGCGCAAGTGCCTGGTGATCCCGCTGTTCGGGGAGAATCGGTTCGTGACGATCCGCTTGTGAGCCGCCGGCGGTACACTGGAGCGCGAGTTGTTCGCAGCCACCACCAAGGAAGGCACCCAGACGGAGACGAAGTCGTCGACGTCGCTCGCCAAGCCGTGGAACGTGATCGTGCTCGACGATCCGGTCACGCTGATGGGCTACGTGACCAGGGTGTTCGTGCAGGTGTTCGGGTACACCGAGACCAAGGCGCGCAACTTGATGCTGGAGGTGCACAATGCCGGCCGCGCGATCGTCTGGACCGGCGGGCGCGAACAGGCCGAGGTCTACGCGCAGAAACTGCAGGCGCACCATCTGCTGACCGTGCTCGAAGTGGCGGACGGGTGAGCCGATGTGGGCCGCGCGCATTCCCGAAGGTTACGTGTTCGGCGGCATGTCGACCGAGTGCGTGCGCACGCTCGAAGGCGTGCCGCTGCTGCTCGAGAGCCGCGACCCGCGCGTCCTGGAACGCCTCTATCCGGACACCTGCAGCGACGAACAGGACGAAGCCCAGTGGCGTGAGCATGCCGTGCCCGAACTCGAACGGCTGTTCGCGTCGCGCGGCACGATCGTGCGCAAGGACCTGGCCGCGATGCGCGCGGGCGGCGACGCCGCCAGCCGCGTGCTGCTGATCCCCGAAGGCCACACCAACGCCTGGCTGGCGTCGCTCAACGCCGCGCGGCTGGCCCTGTACGCGCTGAACGACCTCAACGCCGACTGGATGAGCGGCTACGAGCTCGAGAGTGCCACCGACAAGCAGCGTGAGGCGATCGCGCGCATCCACCTCCTGGCCGAGATCCAGGCCGTGCTGCTCGGCGAGTTCGAGCTCGAGGTGGCGGACCCCGACGACGTCGAGAAGTTCGCCGCCGAAGCGGCGGCGGAGGACGACGATCTCGACGGCGGGGCGGCGGAAGGCGACGACGCAGGTGGCGAGGACGACGGCGACGACGCCGACGGGCCCAGAGGCCGCGGCCCGCTGAGCCCGCGCGGCTGACCGCGGCCGCAGCGGTGTCTACGGCTGCAACCAAAGGTCGTGTCGTCGCTGCCGCGACGACCAGAGAGGCCGCAGGCGCTGACTTGCTGCGGATCTCCTGCTTCCGCTTCGCATCCGGCGAAGCAGAGCTGGACGCGAGGCAACGCGGAGGCAGTGGATCAGCGGAACCGTTCGCTCGCCGTGCTGTCGCTGGCCTCGTCGTCGGCCCCCGCCGGCAGGCTGCCGAGCAGGCTGCTGGCCGGTCGCCGGTCGTGTACCGTGAACGTCTGCACGACCTCGTCGCTGCCGCGCTTGAGCACCACTGCGAACGTGCCCGGCCGCGGGCCACTCGGCCGGGCACGACCACCCTGGCCACCAGGTGCACCGCCCCGGCCGCCGCCGCGCACCTGCCACTCGACTTCGTGGTAGCCAGCCGTCTTCGGCCCGGTACCGGTCCACAGCACGGCCCCGGTCGCGTCGCGCACCTCGACCGTCACCTCGCTGTCGTCGTCGTTGGCGAGCAGGTAGCGGAAGGTCGGGGTCACGAACGGATTCGCCGCCGCCCAACTCTCCGCGCCGCGGTAGCCGTCGCTGAACGCGCGCGGCAGCAGCACACCGTCGCTCGGTGGCAACGCGACGAACGGCTGCTGCAGCCGTGCCGCGTCGAGCGCTTCGAGGGCGCTGGCGTCCATCGCCCAGATGCCACGGCCGTGCGTGCCGACCAGCACGTGGGGTTCTCGCGCATGCACGATCAGGTCGTGCACGGCAACCCGCGGCAGACCCTTGCCGAGCCGGTACCAGCTGGCGCCGTGATCCACGGACGCGTAGGCACCCATCTCGGTACCGACCAGCAGGCAGGCTTCGTTGCGCGGGTGCTGCCGCACGACGTTCACCGGCTCGTCGGGCAGCCCGGTGGCGATCGAGCGCCAGCTCTCGCCGCCGTCGTCGGTGCGGAACACGTACGGCTTGCGGTGGTCGTCGCGGTAGCCGGTGAACGCGACGAACGCGGTCGCCGCCTGGTGCGGTGACGCCTCGACGCGCGACACCCACAGGCCGCGCACGGCCGCCGGGAACCGCTCGGTCAGTTCGGTCCAGCGCCCGCCGCCGTCCCGGCTCGTCCAAACCCGGCCGTCGTCGGTGCCGACCCACAGCCAGCCTTCCTGGCGCGGCGACTCGGCCAGCGTCGCGATCGTGCAGTGCGGCACGTCACCCTGCTTCTTGTCGGCGTCGTTGCTGGTCAGGTCGGCGCTGACCGTCGTCCAGGTGTCGCCGCGGTCGCGCGAACGGTGCACGAACTGGCTGCCGACGTACAGCGTGTGCGGCGCATGCGGCGACAACAGGAACGGCGTCATCCAGTTGTAGCGCAGCGGCGGTTCGCCCTTCTGGGCGCGCGGCGAGATGCCCTTGCGTTCGCCGGTGCGCAGGTGCTGGCGGCTGATCACGCCGAACTGCGATTCGCAGTACACGAGGTCGGGGTCCAGGGGATCGCTGCCGACGTAGAAGCCGTCGCCGCCGCCGATCCGGAACGCGTCGTTCGAGGTGATGCCGGCGCTGGTGCGGCCGTGGATCGGGAAGCCCCACGTGCCGTTGTCCTGCAGGCCGCCGTAGACGCGGTAGGGGACCGCGAGGTCGGCGGCGACCGTGTAGAACTGCAGGATCGGCAGGCGTGGCGTGTGCCGCCAGGGCTTGCCGCCGTCCCAGGTCTCGGCGAGGCCGCCGTCGTTGCCGAGCAGGCAGTGTTGGCCGTCCTTGGGGTCGATCCACAGCGCGTGGTGGTCGACGTGCGGCACCTCGAGAAGCTCACTGAGGACCCCCACGTGGTGGACCTCTCCGAACCCGCCGCGGACGCGGACCTGCCGGCCGAGAAGGTCATCCTGCAGCAGGTCCAGGCGGCGCTCGTCCTGGCTCGAGAAGGCACGAAAGAGGCGGCATGACATACACCCCAGGGGTCGTGGTGGTGGGCGCGAAGGGGCGCATGGGCCAGCGGATCTGCGCGCTGCTCGAGGCGCAGGGCGATCAGGTCGCGGCCAGCGTCGACAAGGACGGCCCGCCGCTCGACGAGGCGCTCGGGGTCGCGACCCGCTGTG
>DAIMFJ010000176.1:0-446 GCA_036724695.1 Planctomycetota bacterium | reverse complement strand
GTCCAGGTCTTGCCGCCGTCGGTCGAGCGGTGCACCGGCACCGACAGCACGTAGACGGTCTCCTTGTCGGTCGGGTCGACGCGGATCTGGCCGTAGTAGTAGGCCGGCGCGCCGCCGATGTCGCCGGTCTGGTGGGTCTTCCGCCACGTCTTGCCGGCGTCGTCGCTGCGGTAGACCTCACCGCCGACCAGGCGCTTGCGCGGCGCCCGCTGTGGGTCCTGGGCTTGCAGCGCGCGCCGTTCGTGGTCGGCGAACGCCACCGGATCGGCGAGCACCTCGGCGGCGACGTCGCTCGCCGGCTGGCGGCGGCCCGGCGCGTCGTCGCCGCTCGGCGCAGTGGCCGGGGCGGCGGCGGGGGCCGGGTTGAGGTTCTCGATCGTCGCGTAGACGGTCTGGCCGTCGCCGGCGAACACGTCGACGCCGATCCGGCCGAGGTCGCCGGCCGG
>DAIMFJ010000175.1:1348-10335 GCA_036724695.1 Planctomycetota bacterium | reverse complement strand
GTGGCTGGCGGCGGTGTTCTCGGGCATGCCGAGCAGTTCGCCGATCTCGGCGAACGAATGGCCCAGCACGACGTGCAGCAGCAGTGCGGCGCGCTGCGCGTCGCCGAGGCGTTCGAGGGCCTGGGCGAGGTGGTCGTCGAGTGCCAATGCGTCGACGTCGAGGTGTTCGGACCAGGTTGGTTCGGGACTCGCCACTGCGGCGAGGTCCGCCGGGTCGGTGGCGATCGGCTGACGCCGACGACGGTGGTTGGCGCCCAGGTGACGCACGATCTGGGCCAGCCAGGCGCGCAGGTCGCCGCCCGGCGGCGCGCGGTCGCGCTTCTGCCAAGCCACGCTGGCGCATTCCTGGACGAGGTCCATGGCGTCGTCGCGCCCGACCCACGCGGCCGCGATCACCCACAGCGTGCGCCCGTGGCGGGCGAACGCGGCGGTGAACTCGGCTTCGCTGAGGGTCGGGTCGGGCACCGGGCTTGCTGCAGGTTACCGGTTGCAGCAGGCGGCGGGACCGCAGCACGGCTCCGGGCAGCAGTCGGGCGGGCACGGGGCGCAGGGCGCGGTGCAGCAGTTGGGCGGGCAGCAGGCGGGGGGACAGCAGGCGCCCGGCGCCGACGAGCCGCCGGTGAAGGCGCACAAGACGAACGGAAGGATGGAATGGAACAGGTGTTGCATCGATTGACTCCTGGCGCAGCCGGAGCGGCCGCGGGTTGTCGTACCGATGTCCGGGGCGGCGTGGCGGCGTGCAGGAATCCGGCGGATCGCCTGGGGGTGGGACCAGCGGCTCGGGTCGAACGATGGCACCAGGGCGGTTTGCCGCCGTCGGCACGACCACGCGGCTGTCGCTGCCCCAGCGGTACGTCCCCCAGGTGCTCCCGGTGCTCCCGGTGGCGACGGGGTGGACAAGCCCGACCCGGCAGCTACCATCCGGTCATGCGCGCAGCGAACCCTTCGATGGCACGGAGCCCTCAGGTCGCCGCGTCCCGTTTCACTTGACTGGTGCCGACCCCGTTGGCGGCACGGTCGTGCGCTAGTACCTAGCTCCCAGCTCGTGCCCCCGCGTCGGTCGGTCGGAGGCACTCATGAGCGAAGGTGGATGCAACAAGGGCGACGCTTGCTCCTGCAAGGGCCAGCCGTCTGCGGCTGGTGTCGATCGGCGAGGATTCCTGGCTGGCGCAGCGGCGGTCGGGCTCGGTGTGTCGGCGCAGGCGCAGGATCCCAAGCGAGCGCGCGACGACCTGTTCCTCGCCGAAGAACACTGGCGTGAGCGCATGCAGGCGCCGGCCGATGGCAAACGGTACGGCTGGGTCGTCGACGTGCGGCGGTGCTTCGGGTGCCACGGCTGTGAGGTCGCCTGCAAGGCCGAGAACGACGTGCCGCTCGGCAACTACATCCGGCAGACGATCTACCACGACTACGAGAAACCGAGCGGGGGACTCGCCCGCATCATGGTGCCGATCGCGTGCCAGCATTGCGAGGACGCGCCGTGCATCAAGGCCTGTCCGTGTGGGGCCCTGCACAAGGGCGCTGGCGGCACCGTGCAGGTCGACTACGACACCTGTTCGGGGCACGGGGCGTGCAAGGAGGTGTGTCCGTACGGGGCCATCTACATCGATCCCGTCGCCAACCAGGCGGTCAAGTGCCACAACTGCACGCACCGGGTCGACGTCGGGCTCGAGCCCGCGTGTGTGGCGACCTGCCCGAGCGAGGCGTTGTACTTCGGCGACCTGAACGACCCGGAGTCGCAGGTGTCGAGGATGCAGGCGCGGCTGGCCGCCGAAGGCGTTCTCGAGCAGCTGCGCCCCGAGAAGGGCACCCAGCCGCGCATGTGGTTCGCCGGCAACGCGGATCGGCCCGTGCGCGAGTGGGAGCCGAAGGTGCCGCGCGAGGGCGAGAGCTACCGGAACGACGCCTACAGCGTCTACGAGTGGAAGAAGGGAGGTGCCGAATGAGCTCTCCATCGCGCCGTGGGTTCTTGCGTTTGTCGGCGGCGTTGGCGGGGGCTTCGGTGCTGTCCGCCTGCGCGGGTGCGCCGCGCCGCGGGCGGGCACCGGCCAGCGAGGCGGAGAGTCTGGCCGTCTGGCGCAAGGGGGCCGGGGTGCCCTACGAGCTCGGCGACCATCCGATGCCGGGCGTCTGCAATCTGCCGGGTCCGAACAAGAAGACGCGGTTCCCGGATCCCGACAAGTACCGGGGCACGACGCAGGTGCATGGCATGTGTCAGTTGTGCTCGACGGTGTGTGGGATCACCGGCTTCGTCAAGGACGGCCGGATCGTCAAGGTCGACGGCAATCCGAAGGATCCGAACTCGCGCGGGCGGTTGTGCGGACGCGGTCAGGCGGCGCTCAACCACCAGTACCACCCCGAACGACTGCTGTATCCGTTGAAACGGGTCGGCAAGCGTGGCGAGGGCAAGTGGCGGCGCATCACCTGGGAGGAGGCCTACGACGAAGTGGCGACGCGGCTGCGGGCGGTGCGCGACAGCGGCAAGCCGGAGGAGTTCGCGTTCCATCAGGGCCGCAACCGCAGTCCGGACGCGATCAATCGGTTCCTGCAGGCCTACGGGACCAACACGCACCTGACCCACCGTGGACTCTGTTCGGCTGGACGTCGCGCCGCGGCCCTGACGTACTTCTTCGAGACCGATTGGGATCTCGGCGACTACGAGCACAGCAAGTACATCCTGAACTTCGGGTCGAACATGTTCGAGGCCCATCAGGGCCACGTCGCCGGCGCGCAACGCATCCAGCGCGGCCGCTTCGAGAACGGCGCGAAGCTGGTCACCTTCGACGTGCGGATGTCGAACACCGCGGGGAACAGCGACGAGTTCCACATGCCGTTCCCGGGCACCGATGGCGCGATCGCGTTGGCGATGGCCAACACGATCGTCGCCGAGACCCTGTACGACGCGAAGTTCTTCGCCGACTGGGCCAATTGCACGATCGAAGAGCTGTGGCAGCAGATCCAGGGCTACACGCCCGAGTGGGCCGAGCGGCTCAGCTCGATCCCGGCGGCGACGATCCGCCGGATCGCGCGCGAGTTCGCCGCCGCCGCGCCGGCGGCGACGACGATGTGCAACCGCGGCAGCAGCGCGCACGTGAACGGGTGGTTCAACGATCGCGCGATCCTGCTGCTCGACGTGCTGGTCGGGTCGATCGGCAAGAAGGGCGGCCTGTGTTGGATGTACACGGGGGAGATCGACGGCAAGCGGTTTCCAGCTCCACCTCTGCCACCGAAGGCGAAGACCCCATCGGTGCTCGCCGACCCGCCCGAGTTCGTGCTCGCGAACGCCTGGAACGCGATGAAGGTCGGCGAGATCGTCTACCACTATCTCGCGCAGGACCGGGCCAAGATCCAGGTCTACATGACCTACAATCTCGACTCGCCATTGACCTGGCCGGAGATGTCGGTCACGAAGAACGTCCTGCTCGACGAGCAGAAGATCGGTTTCCACGTCTGCATCAATCCGTTCCTCAACGAGACGGCGACGTTCGCGGACCTCGTGCTGCCGTGGACGACCTACATGGAGCGCTGGGACGTCGACGCTCGCGGTGCCTACAACCTGAAGGCCTACCTGTCGATGCGGCGGCCGATGGTCAAGCCACTCGGTGAGGCGAAGGACGTGCGCGAGATCTTCGCCGAACTGGCCCGGCGGATCGGCGGCGACATGGAACAGTGGTACCCGGACGGCACCGACGTCGAGGCCTACATGCGCAAGTGGGTCGAGAAGGTGCCGTTCGACCCACAGGTGCACGATTCGCCGATGGCCCGACTGGCGGCCGACGGTGCCTTCGAGGACCCGGACGAGAAGCCCTACTACGAACCGTACTTGAAGCCGTTGACCGCCAAGGAACTCGAGGGTGCGGTCACCGATCCGCGGACCGGCATCCTCACCAAGGACGGCAAGGGCATCGGCATCCTGCACCACGGCAAGGCCGTCGTGGGCTTCAAGACGCCGAGTCGCAAACTCGAGGTGCGTTCGCAGTTCGTGCGCAAGCTCGGTCGCAACGAGGACGTGACCGACCTGGCGGCGTTGGCCAACAGCAAGGGCAAGAGCCGGCCGAAGAGTCACGCGGGTCACGACTACGATCTCCCGGAGTTCCCGGTCTACCAGCAGATCGAGGAGCACCTGGAACTCCGCGAGGACGAACTCGTGATGACGTCCTTCAAATGGAACGTGCACAACCACGGCCGCACGGCGAACCTGAAGTGGTTGTCCGAGATCGTGCACAGCAACCCGGCCTGGATCCATCCGGACACGGCCGCACGGCTCGGGCTGGCCGACGGCGACTGGATCGAGCTCAAGGCGCGACGCAGCCTCACGATCGACAAGATGGCGCCCCGCCTCGGGCTTGGCTCGGGCGAGATCGACGGCGTGTTGCGCCTACCGGTTGTGGTCACGCGTGGGGTGCACCCGCGGGCGCTCGCGATCAGCAACTCGCTGGGCCACTTCGCCTACACGAGCGTGGCGATGGGCCGTCGGAAGCGCGATCTCGGCAGTGAGGCCCAGGGCATGGAGCACGCCGCGATGCGCGATCCCGACTGGGAACGCAACATGTGGTGGGAGGACCGTTCCGGCGGCGATCCCCGCAAGTGGGTGCGCAACACGGGCCCGGGATGGGCGCAGAACCACGTGCTGCCGATCATGCCGGACCCCATCTCGGGCCAGCAGGCCTTCAACGACACGGTTGTCCGGGTGCGCAAGGTCCCATGAGCGACGCGCCTTCGCACGTCGAACTGGCGCTGGTGGCGCGGCTGCTCGGCCGGCTGCTCCTCCGCGAACTCGATGTCGACACGATCGTGGCACTGCGGCACCCGGCGTTGGCGGCCGCCCTCGACGAGGTCGGCCTGCCGGTGCCCGAACTCGCCGCCGTCGAGACGCTCGCGACCGAGTACTTCGAACGGTTCCTGCATCCCGCGGCCGGCCTGCCCCCGGTGCAGTCGCTGTGGCAGGAGGGTCGCTACGACGGCGACGCAGCCGTGGCAGTCCGCGCGCTTGCCGCCGCAGCTGCCCTGGAACTGGCGCCGGGTGCGCGCGGCGCGGCGCCGGATCATCTGGGATGCATCCTGCTCCTCTGGGCCGACCTCGTCGAACCGCGCCCAGAGCTTGCGCGACGTGTACTGCGCGACCATCTGGCGTGGGCGGTCCGGGCGCTCGCGCCTGTGCAAAGGGCAGGCGGCTTCTACGGTGCCGTGGCGGCAGCGACGATCGGGTTCGTCGGCACCCTGACCGACTGAACGGCGTACAGCTCACTCCGGCAGGCCGTCCGGGTGCTGCGCGATCGCCCACAGCTCGCGGTACTTCGGCTGCACGTACGGATGGAGTCCGTCAGCGAAGTGCTCGCCCAGGCGGTTGCATCGAATCAACGCCAGGACGTCGGCGTGGTCCTGCAGTCGCCCGGGTGCGGAGAGGCCGCTGGCCAGCTCGAGCTCCACCAACGTGCCGAGCTGCAGGTACCGTTTGCCCGCCTTCTCGATGGCGACGGTCGCCGGATCGGGAAACACCACGCCATGTGGAGTACCGTCACCCGGAATGCCCCCGGCGAGCAGGACGGCGATCGGCACCTGCCGATCGGTGTCGCGAACGCCGCGACTGCCTGGGAACATCTCGAGCCAACCGCGGCCGAGCGCGTGGCCTTGAACGCCTGCAGGCCGGTGGTCGTCAGCAGGATGTCGACACCCGTGGTGGCACGCTGGTGGCCATGTGCGTTCACCGCCAGACCACCGCAGATCGCATGGTCGATGCCGAGCTCTTCCAGCTTGCCGGTCACGCGAGCGAGCGCAAGGTGCACGTCGGACGTGCCCATGAAGAACCTCCCGAGCTGTTCCCATCTGGCCAAGAACTCGGGATCCGACGTGGTCACCGCAGCATCCTGGCCCCTGGAGAGGAGTTGGGGAAGGGGGGAGCAGGCCCGGCGAGGTTGGCAGGGACGGTCAGGCCGGTGTCGCCCAGGTGCGGATCGGCGTCGGGCATTGTGCCTTGCCGCGAAGTACGACTGGACGGCGGCGAGGGGCGGGTGCTTGCATGCAGCCCAGGACTCCCGAGGCTCCGTTCCGCCGCCCACCGATGCTCGCTGCCCGCAACCTCCCGACCCTTGGCATCTTCGTCGCATTGGGTTTGCTGATTGCCTCGACCCGCCAGTACCCGGGTGGTACCGACTGGTCGACCGAGACCGTTGGCTACCGCTGGGCCGAGAACTTCGTCTGCGCCCTCTTCCAGCCCCTGGCCCTGAACGGGGCCGAGAACCCCGCGCGGCCGCTGGCGTTCGCGGCGCTGGTCCTGCTGTGCGTCTGCCTCGGCGTGGTGTTCTTCACGATCTCGCGCAGCACGACCTCGCGCTGGCAGCGCAGCAGCATCGAGATCGGCGGCATCGGTATGGCGGTCTACGCATTGTTCGTGCCGACGGTCCTGCACCACGTCGCGGTCGCCATGGGTTTGGTGTTCGGCCTGTGCGCCTACCTGGCGATGGTGCACTTGCTGTGGCGCGAAGGTCGTCGCGGGTTGTGCGGCTGGGGTTTCTTCGTGCTGCTCGTGAAGGTCGCCAGCGCGATCAGCTACTACGGCGACGTCGCGTACGACTTCCTGCCGGTGTTGCAGAAGGTCGGCATCGCGGCCGGTCTTGGCTGGGTCCTGGCTGTTTACCATCGCCGGGCTCGGGCCTGCTGACGAACAGCGAGGACGTCGAGCCGCGCGGGCCCAGCTGAAGTGTCCGCGGCGCCTCAATCGCCCGGGCGCACCGCGATCGCATCCGACAGCACGGCACCGATCGCATTGCCGGCCAGAGGATCGAGCACCATCGCCTGCTGGAAGAAGCGCAGCCCTGCGAACGCCGGCGCGTTCGGCAGCACGAATGCCGACTTCGCCATGCCACCTGCCCCGGCGACGAACGTCACCACGTCGGTGCTGCCGTACAGCGTGCAGCCGGGCATGCCGAACGGCGCCATCGCCATCGGCAGCGGCCCGGCGGCGGCCTGCGTGTCGCTGAAGCCGGCGAACAGCAGGGCCGCGCCGACCGGCAGGTCGAACAACCGCAGTTCGAAGCGGCGGCCGAGCCGCGGCGCGGTGGTCGGCACCAGCCGTGCCGGCGGTCGGCTGCCAGCACAACCATTGCCGATCGCCAGCACCAGCCCCGGGCTGCCCAGGCGCGCGATCGAATGGTCGTAGCCGCAGGCGACGTCGACGAGGCCGACCCCGGTCGGCAGGGCGGGCACGACGGTCTGCGCGGCGTGGTTGCGGCCCCAGGCGACGACGACGCCGTCGCTGCGCGTGGCGACGTTGTGGTTGCCGCCGGCGCGCACGTCGACGTAGGTGACGCCCGGCGGCAGGGCCGGCACGTTGCATTGGCCGAACACGTTCCAGCCCCAGGCCCGCAGCGAACCGTCGGCGAGCCGCGCGACGCTGTGGCCGATGCCGGCGGCGATCTGCACGACCGGCAACGGCAAGGGCGGCACGTTGCATTGGCCTTCGTGGTTGCGGCCCCAGGCGAGCACGGTCTCGTCGCTCAGCAAGGCCAGCGAATGTTCGCCGCCCGCGTCGATGTCGACGAAACCCATGCCCGGCGGCAGGGTCGGGATCGTCGTCGGCCCAAAGCCGTTGAAGCCCCAACCGACCAGCGAGCCGTCGCTGCGCAAGCCGAGCGAATGTTCACCGCCGGCGACGACCTTCGTGTAGGCGACGCCCGGCGGCAGCGGCAACGGCGACGCCTGCCAACTGAAGTTGTACCCCCAGCCGACGGCACTGCCGTCGCTGCGCAACGCCACCGAATGCGCGTAACCGGCATCGACGTCGACGTAGGTGAGGCCCGGCGGCAGGGCCGGCGGGGCACTCTGGCCCTGGTAGTTGTCGCCCCACGCGAGCAGTTCGCCGTCGCTGCGCAGCAGGTGGCTGTTGCCGCCGCCGGCGGTCACCTGCCGGTACGTCATGCCCGCCGGCAAGGCCGGCACGCCGAGCTGGCCATGGTAGTTGTAGCCCCAGCGCAGCAAGGCCCCGTCGCTGCGCACCGCCGCCGAATGGTAGACGCCGGCGGCGATCGCCGTGTAGGTGAGCCCCGGCGGCAGGGCCGGCACGTCGGCTTCGTGGAAGTAGTTGTACCCCCAGGCGACCGCGGCTCCGTCGCTGCGCAGGGCGAGGCTGTGGCCACGTCCCGCCATCACTTGCGTGTAGGAGACCCCGTTCGGCAACGGCGCGATGTTCAGCACCGCGAAGAAGTTGTCGCCCCACCCGACCAGGTTGCCGTCCGACCGCACCGCGATCGTGTGGTAGTAGCCGGCGTCGACCTGCGTGTAACTCGTCCCGGGCGGGGCCGGGATCACGTTGCACTGCCCGAAGTTGTTGGCGCCGAACGCCAGCAGCTGACCGTCCGAACGGCGCAGCACGGTGTGCCGTTCGCCGGCGTCGGCTTCGAGGTAGACGAGCCCGCTCGGCAGGGCCGGCACGTTGCCCTGGCCATTGCCATTGTCGCCGAACGCGACGACCGTGCCGTCGCTGCGCAGGGCGACGCTGTGGTAGCCGCCGCCGTCGATCGCCGTGTACGAGAGGCCGGGCGGCAAGGGCGGCACGTTGCACTGCCCGTGGCTGTTGCTGCCGAACGCGACCACGAGGCCGTCGCTGCGCATGGCGAGCGAATGCTGCGCACCGGCAGCGATCGCCGTGTAGGTGGTGTTCGCCGGCAGTGGCGGCACGTTGCACTGGCCGGCGGCGTTCCAGCCGTGGGCGTGCACGGTGCCGGCGGTGGACAAGGTCAGGACGTGGGCGTCGCCGGACGCGGTCTGGACGTGGTCGTGTGCGCGGTCGAGGCGGCTGTCCGAGCGCTGGATGCCGAACACCAGGATGTCGGTCTGCGCAAAGGCTGGCGCGGCGAGCCCGCTGGCGAGGAGCAAGGCGAAGCGGGGGCGGAGGGTGCGCATGGACGGTCGCCGGGTCGGGGGTGTCCGGATGGGGCGACGCCAGCGTAGCACGATCTGGTCGCGCGTCGTCGGACGGGGCGGCGCAG
>DAIMFJ010000175.1:0-1338 GCA_036724695.1 Planctomycetota bacterium | reverse complement strand
CCGCGGCCGGCGGAGGCGGTGGCGCTGGCAGCACGCACTCGCCAGGGATGCACGGCACGAGACCTCGGTCGATGCGAACGCATCGCGCGCCACGTTCCGTATTCCTGCCACCCACTGCCTCGTCGCCCACGGCCTTGCCACTTCAGCCTGGGCACTCCCAACGCGGATCCCGGTTGCGTCAGCCCTCGCCGGCGACCACTCCGCGGGACGTGCCCCGGCCCCCGGATGTGGAATCGAATTGGGTTGTCGAGAACTTCCGGCGGTCCTCACGACACCCATTCCACATGTCGAGCCATGGCCGAAACCGTGTTCGAGAGGCGAAGCATCGATTCCGCTCCGGCGCAATGCGCTTGTGGTTGGCGGCGTCTGTCTCCCTGCTCTCGGGCGTCTCCGTCGTAGCACAACAACGGCTCGCACCGGTGGTCAAAGCCCACGAGCCCTACTTGGCTCTGGGCATCGTCGCGCCGTTGTTCGCCGATTTCGACGGGGATGGCACGGTCGACGTGCTCGAGCGGGGGGCGCTGTTCCCAAACACCGGCGGCCACTTCGCACCCGTGCCGACCCGGTTTGCGAACCTGAACGTGGGGCTGGGCACCTTCGACTTCGATGGGGATGGTCGCCCGGACGTCCTGCATGGCAGCGACACTTCCTATCCCAACGCACAGTCGTTGGCGGTCGGCCTGAACCGTTTCCCTGGGGCGTTCGTGGCGGGCACCCTGCCCGCGCTGCCGAGCTCGTCGATCAACGCCTGGTCGGTGGCGGACTTCGACTCGGACGGTGACTTCGACATCGCGTTGTTCCTGTATTCATCCGGGACGCTGCCGATCCTGCTCGCAAACGACGGATTCGGCAACTTCACGGACGTGAGCGCCGCGACCATGCCAGCACAGCACGTGAACGCCGAGGATGCGATCGCTGCGGATCTCGACGCGGACGGTGACGTCGATCTGCTGTTGACCGGCGCGCCGAGCCTCGCGTGGCTCGAGAATCAGGGGGGGGCGTTCGCGGCGCCGAGTGCGGCCCGATTCCCGCCCGGCTACGGGTATGCGTTCGCGGTGGCCGATCTCGACGGGGACGGCGACCAGGACATCATCGCCAACGACTTCGACGTGTTGGTGCAGACGCCGACCGGCTTCGTCCTCGCTGCGCAGGTGTTCCCTCAGTTGTCGCGTACGTTCGTCGCCGCGGTCGGCGACATCGACGGTGACCAGGATCTGGATGTCTGGATCGACGGCTACGACCGATTCGGTTGGTTCGAGAACGTCGGTGGACTGGTGTTCGTGGATCGCCGCCCGGTCGTGCCGCAATACCGGTTCGTGCGCGGCAGCACCATCGTCG
>DAIMFJ010000174.1:0-10408 GCA_036724695.1 Planctomycetota bacterium | reverse complement strand
GCGGGCGGCCGGCGGGGCCGCGGGGGCCGGCCCCTCCCGGTTCGGCGCGGCCCCCTTGGCACCGCTGGCGCGGCTCGGGGCGCCGCCCGCCGGCGCGCCGACCGTCGCCGCCCCGGCGGCGGCCGTACAGCCGTTGCCGGCGCTCGGCGGCGAGCGTGGCGACGCCACCGTGGCGGCGGTGCGGCGTATCGGCGGCGTGGTGCGGCTGCCCGACGGTCGTGCGGCGGCTGGCGCCGTCGTCAGCGTGCTGCGGGCCGACACGGCGTGGCCGGAATGGCGCGCGACGCGGCTCGACCAGGCGGTCACCGGCTTCGACGGCACGTTCGCGTTCCGGCTGCCGGTCGCGCACGGCGTGCTGGTGGCGTGCGAGCATCCGGCGTTCGCCGGTGGGCTGCTCGACGCGCCGGTGCCGCTCGACCAGCTCGAACTGCGGCTGCAGCCGGGCTTCCCGCTGCGCGGCGTGGTCACCAACGACCGCGGCGCGCCGCTGGCGAACGCCGTCGTCGCGATCGAGTCGGCGTTGGCCGACCAGCGCCGCGCCCAGGTGACGACGACGACGGCGACCGGCTGGTACTCGTTCACCAACGTGCCGGCCGGACCGGTGCGGGTCGTCGCCCGGCACCCGTGGTGGCAGCCGACCGCGGCCCCGTCGGTGGTGGTCGGCGCCACGCCGCGCGTCGACTTGCGGTTCGACCGACCGGCATTGCCGGCGGTGCGCGGCCGCGTCGTGCAGGCCGCGACCCAGGAACCGGTCGCCGACGCCCTGGTCGAGTTCGTGGTCGCCAACGGCCGACCGGGTTTGCAGGCGACCGACACGGTGCGCACCGCGGCCGACGGCACGTTCACGCTCAGCGGGCTGGCGCGCGGCAACCATCGTGTCACCGTGCGGCATCCCAACCACGGTGGCGCGGCGCGCAGCATCGCAGTCGGGCCCGCGCTCGGCGATCTGTTGTTCGAACTGCCGCCGCGGTCGACGGTCGCCGGCCGGTTGCAGGCCGACGAGCGCCTGCTCGGCGGCGACGGCGGGCCGGTGGCGCTGGCCGGGCTGGCTCTCGAGCTGCGCGACGCGGCCGGCGAACTGACCTACGCCGAGGTCGCCGCCGACGGCACGTTCGCGTTCGCGCGGCCGTTGTCGCCCGGGGTCGCGACGCTGCGCGTGCTCGGCGGTGCGGTCGCGTTCGCGCGCACCAGCAGCATGGACAGCAACGTGCGCATCGAGGAACGCGAGCGCACGCAGTGGGAATTGCCGATCGCACCGGCCAGCCGCGTGCGCGGCCGCGTCGTCGACGAACGCGGCCAGCCGGTCGCCGGCGTCGTGGTCGAGCAGACCCGGGTGGTCGCCGAGAACGCGAAGTCGTTCGGCGACGCCGCCTTCAGCCTGCAGCTGGCCCGCGCCGGTTCGGCCCTCGCCGATCTGGTCACCTACGATCGCGACACCTTGCTCGGCGTCAGTGGAGCCGACGGCACGTTCGTGCTGCAGGGCCTCGCACCCGGCTTCGCGGTCGTGCGGTTCGCCGCCCCCGGACTCGGCTCGCGCTGGTTGCGCGTCGAGCCGTCGGTGCAGCAGGGTGGTGCCGACCTCGGCGACATCGTGCTGGTGCGCGGCGTCGCGCTGAACGGCCGCGTGCTGCGCGGCGGCGCACCGGTCGCCGGGGCGCCGGTGGCGGTGTTCGGCCGCGAGATCCAGGCCCAGGCGGTGACGCGCGGTGACGGCTCGTTCGTGGTGTCGGACCTGCCGCCCGGGCAGTACCGCTTGCGGGCGCGGCTGCCGGCGACCAGCAGCACCACCACCGAAGCCACCGTCGACCTCGGCGGTGCGGGCAGCGCCGCGCCGGTGGTGATGACCTTGCCGCCGGGGCGCACGTTGCGCGGCGTCGTGCAGGCCACCGACGGCCAACCGTTGCCCGGCGCGCTGGTGGCGGTGCGCGGTGTCGCCGGCCAGCCGGTGATGACCGACGCCGCTGGCGAGTTCGCGCTCGAACTGCCCAACCGCGAGGTCGATCTGCAGGTCTCGCTCGGCGAACGCATGCGCGACGCCCTCGTGCGGGTGACGGCTGCCCAGAGCCACGTCGCGGTGTCGCTCGACACGCCGCCGACCTGCACGTTGCAAGGCATGGTCAGCGGGCTGCCGGGCCGGCGGCGTCTCCCTGGGTTGGTGGTTCGGGCGATCGATCTCGACGGCAAGGTCGCCGACCGCGCCGTCTGGGTCGACCTGCAGAACGGCGAGTTCCGCTGGCCGTTCTGCCCGACCGGCCGCCTGCGCATCGAACTGCACGCCGAAGGCCAGGCGCCAGCGGCGTTCGAACGCACGTTGGTGGCCGGCGAAGTGCACGGCCTCGGCGAGGTGCTGCTCGAGCCGGGGGCCCAGCTGCGTGGCGTCGTCGTCGACGGCAATGGGGCGCCGATCGTCGATGCGGCGATCTGCCTCGGCGAGGAAGCCGACCTGGACCTCTTCGATCCGCGCACGCGGACCGGGGCCGACGGCTCGTTCGTCGTGCACGGCGTGTCGACGCGTTCGGACCGGCTGGTGGTGCGGGCGCGCGGCTACGCGGTGCGTTCGCTCGAGCTCGACCTGCCGCGCGACGTGTTGGCCAGCGAACCGCTGCGCGTCGTGCTGACCAACGGGGCGACGATCGAAGTGGTCGTGCAGCGGCCCGGCGAACGCGACGTCGGCATCGTGCAGCTGGTGCGCGGCGGTCGCGTCGTCGCCAGTGCCGCGATCGACGAACTCGGGCGGGCGGTGTTCGCCAACCGCAGCGAGGGCCGCTACGAGGTGCGGCTGCTCGGGGCCGAGTTCGCGGTGCGCAGCGTCACGATCGGTCCCGCGGGGGGCGTGGTGCGCGTGCAGCTGTAACCGGTACGCGGACGCCGATCGGCGTCCGATCGGAATGCCGATTTCTCCAGGCTGCCTTCACAGCGGTTCGAGCCAACGTGTCGCCCGCCGGCATTTCTGCGGTAGCGACGACCCCGGTGCCATGTCGCATCGCTCCGAAAGGCTGGCCGGGTGCGCACGTCGCAACGCGCAACAACCGAGGCCGCGCGGCCCGGCAGGTCGCATACAGCCGGCTGGTGGCACAAGGCTGGTTCGCCTCCTCGGTCTGCGCTACGCGAGCGCGTCCGCTGTGGAGTTCGCGGCCATGGCAGTCGCCCAGGCCCCGGTGCACGGGTGCTTCCCACAAAGGACTTCCGCTTCCTGTACTTGACATTCGGTCGGGGGGGGCAGGACCCCGTCGTGACTGCGTGAAGTTGTGAAGAAGGGCGTGGTTGCGTTTTCTTCTGACTTTCGGAAGAGCAGCTGCTTTGATGGCTCCACATGTCCGACATGGCAGTTGACCTGCGACGGGTCGTTGTGCGCCCGATGGGAGCCGACGAGCGGCAAGCGTTCGATCGCCTGTCCTCGAGCATCACTACCTGAAGAGTTCGGCGCTGGTCGGTGAGGCGCTGCGGTACGTGGCGGCGGTCGGCGCCGGTGGCTGGCGCTGCTGGGTTGGTCTACGGCATCGTTCAAGTGCCGGCCGCGTGATGAGTGGATTGGGTGGCCGGCGCGACTGCAGTGGCATCGGCTTCGCCTGATCGTGAACAACTCGCGCTTCCTGGTTCTGCCGGGCGCGAAAAAGGCGGCTACCTCCTGACGGTGAAGGACAACCAGCCGAAACTCGGTGTGCGGCTGATCGAGTATCCGTGGAGTGACGCCAGGGCCGACGATGTCGAGCACCATCGCGGCCACGGCCGCATCGAGAAGCGATCATTGAGCGTGTTCCAGGTGCCCGAGGATGCGCCGCTCCCTGGCTTTCCATCTGCTCGGCAAGTGATGATGGGCATCCATGAACGGTCGACGCTCGACGGCAAGTCGCTGGGCGATGCCGATGTCGCATTCGCCATCACCAGCCTGTCTCGGCAGGAGGCGAAGCCACGCGACCTGGCCCGCATGCTGCGCGGTCACTGGTCCATCGAGAACTGCCTGCACTACGTGCGCGATGTCACCTACGGAGAAGACGGCTCGCATGTCCGGACCGGATCTGGCCCGCGCGTGATGGCCAGCCTGCGTAACATCGCCATCGCGATCCACCGCCTGAACGGCCAGACCAACATGCGCCACGCAACCCGCTCCTGCTGCCAGAACAGCCGCCGCGGCTTCACCCTGCTGTGCGGCCGAAAGGCTCGGGAACGAAAAGTCGACTGCGCCTGACGCCGCTGCCTCACGCGGCGCCCATTTCGTCGAGTATCGCTCCTCGCGGCTGGCTGAGGGACTCCCACATGTGGCCGAAATGGCCCCGTGGCGGCGTCGCCGCCTGCCTTCGATGGCTTCGACGACACTTTCATCATGAGCTACGGCACGACCGCGCGATCAGGCCAACAAGAGCACGGCGACTTTGACGGGACCTTGGGTGGGTGTCCACTTTTTGGGGGCAAGATCAGTCGCGAGCCGCTACGAACTCGACGGCCGCGTGCTGCGCTTCGCGCTCGGCGCGCACGACCCCGAGCAGCCGCTGACGATCGACCCCGTCGTCACGTTCTCGAAGCTGCTCGGCGGCTCGCTCGGCCAGGAGACGGTCTCCGGCGTGCACCTGCCCGCGCAGGGCGGGCCGTACGCAGGCCAGCAACTTCCTGCTGCTCAACAACCTGCCCTACGCGTTCCGTCACGACATCGGCTTCGTGACGAAGTTCGACGGCAACGGCGCGCTGGTGTTCTCGACGTTCTTCGGCGGCACGAACGGTGTCGTGCGCCCCGTCGACGTCGACACCGATCCCAGCGGCCAGATCGTCGTCGGCGGCAACACCACGTGCACGGACCTGCCGACCACGAGCGGCGTCGTGCAGCCGACGCTCGTCGGCGGCGGCAGCGAACTGCTGACCGATCTCTCGGTCGCGCCGACCGGCGAGTTCGCGATCGCCGGACAGACCGCGGGTCTCAACTGGCCGGGCACACCGACCGCGCTGCCACCCGCGTTCGCCGATCAGGACGCCTTCGTTGCGACGTTCGACCCGCGTTCGATCCCGTCCTACGGAACGGGCTCGGCCGGCTCGGGCGGCTACGTGCCTGTGCTCGTCGGCGGCGGCCCGACCGCACCCGGAACGACGACCAGGCTGCGGATCCACGACGGCCTCGCGCAGACCCTCGGCGCGCTCGTCGCGGGTTTCGGCCGCACCAACGTGCCGCTGTTCGGCGGCACGCAGCTCGTCAACCCGCTGTCGAGTCTGACGGTGTTCCTCGGCGGCCCGCCGCAGACGCAGTTCGCGGCGCGCGGCGGCGGCTACCTGCACCGCGGGTTCGCGATCCCGAACAACGCGGGGTTGGTCGGTGTCGTCATCGACTGGCAGGCGGTGTTCCTCGATCCGCAGGCCGTCGGCGGCATCTCGCTGTCGAACGGGGTCGAGCTCGTCGTGCAGTAGGGCGATTGCGCGGGACGGCCCCATCTGTTCTGCGGTCTCCGTCAGCGCCGACCGCTCACGCCTTCTGCAGCATCCGAGACGACCGCCCCCAACGCATTCGCATTAGCATCGAGCACGACGGCCTGGTTGAAGAAGGAAAGCCCGATCAGCCCCGACCATTCGGGGATCGGCAGTTCGTGAACCGCCTGGCCATTCTGTCCCCCGACGAAGGCGACCGCATCGATGCTCACGTGCTGCATGCACCCGGGCATGCCCTGCGACGCCAGCGAGACGGGACCGGTACGGTTCCAGCCGAACACGAAGAAGGCCGCGTCGTGCGGAAGATCGAACAGGCGCACCTTGTGGGTCGCGCCGATCGACGGAGTGTCACTCGGCACCAGGCGGCTGGTCGATCGTGACCCGCTGCATCCGCTTGCGAACGACACGTAGGTGCGTGTCGGGCCGACGCGTGCTGCGGAGAAGTCCCAGTGGGCATCGATGCCGACGTAGGACTCGCCTGGCTGCAGCGGCGGAATCTGATCCTGCCCCGAGTCGATTGTGCTGTGTCCCTGAACGACGACTGAACCGTCCGACCTACGCGCTAGAAGATGGGACTGGCCTGCGGCGATTTCTACGTAGACGACGCCATTCGGAAGCGCCGGGAAGGGAGCCCAAGTTGTCACTCCCCAGGTGACGATCGTGCCGTCGGACAACAGCACAGCATCGAACCGATCACTTGCTTCGATCGCGACCGCTGACAGGTGCGCTGGTATCACGGGGATCTGGCCTCGCCCACCCGAGGTGTCGCCGACATGCACGATCGTACCATCCGAACGTAGCAGGAGCGTGACGCGATACTCGCAATCGACGTCGACATAGCGCATGCCCGGCGGCAGCGGCGGAATCTGCAGCGCGCCCGCCGACGCAAAGCCGAACGCGACCGCCTCGCCATCGGAACGGATCGCCGCGCTGTGGTGGCTCGACGCCGACGCCTTCGTGTAGGTCACGCCCGGCGGCAGCGGCGGCACGTTGAGCTGACCGTTCGAGTTGTCGCCCCATGCGAGCATCTGACCGTCCGAACGGATCCCGAGCACGTGCCACGTACCGCCGGCGAAACTCGTGTAACGCATGCCGGGCGGCAATGCAGGCACGTCGCACTGGCCGACCCCGTTGCCTCCCCAGGCGATGCCTCGTCCGGTCGACGTCAGTCCGAGAGTCGGGCCACCGCGGGTGACATCGGTCCAGTATTCGCCTGGTTGCAGCCGCGGTAGCGGCAACTGGCAGTGACGCCTATCGCCCCAACCGATCGCCGATCCATCCGACAGCACGCCCACGGTGAAGAAGTCTGCGGCGACGAGCTGCCCGCACGTCACACCCGGAGGCAATGCAGGCACGGCAAGCTGTTCCCACGTGTTGTCACCCCACGCGGCAAGAAGACCATCGGAACGCACGGCGCTCGTGTGGTCCGCGCCGAGAGCGAACGTCGCATAGGTGACACCAGCGGGGAGCGACGGGATGGTGCACTGTCCGGAACGGTTGTCACCCCATGCCACGAATGTCCCGTCGGAACGTCGGGCAATCGCGTGAAACTGCCCACCCCACATCTCGGTGTAAGTCACGCCGGCAGGCAACGTGGGGACGAGTGTTTCCCCGTAGGAACCGACACCCCAGGAGACGATCGATCCATCCGACAGCAGAACGAGCGACCAGAACGTGCCGGAGTGGATCTGGACCGGCGTGGTACCGGGCGGAAACGAAGGCACGTTGAGTTGGCCGTAGGTGTTCTGGCCCCACGCGACCACCTGCCCATCGGATCGCAGTGCGAGGTGATGATTGAAGCCGGCCGCGACCTTCACGTACGTGACGCCAGGGGGCAGCGCCGGTGGCGGCAACGGCCCCCAGTAACCCCAACTCTCGATCGTTCCATCCGACAAGAGGCCGAAGCCGTTGTAGTCGTTGACAGCGACATCCACGAAGGCAAGCCCCGCTGGTGGCAGCGGCGGATGGGTGGCAATGGCTCCGTTGACGAAGATGCGACCGTCTGCACGAAGCACCGCAGTGAAGTAGCGGTACGCGGCCATGCGGGCGATCGGCCCCGCATAGGCCTCCGTGTCGTAGGTAGCACGAGCCCAGCCGCGGATCGCATCCTGGGCACCAGCCATCGCGGCGAGGCAGAAGACTGCCGCGAACCCTCGCCAACCTCTCCACATCATTCGGTGCTTCATCGCATCTCCTTCGCGCCCCGGGCAGGCCGGGGCACGTAGTCGTCGGTCAATAGAAGAACGCCAGCGCGGGGCTACCGACGAAGCCGAAGCTTGAAGTGCCGCAGGTCATCGGCGACGAGAGCATGCACACGACCTGTACGGTCCAGCGATGCCCGGTCGTCGCCGGCATCGTCGCGATCTGGAACCGCTCCGACCTCGATCCGCTCGTCGGCAAGAGGATCGAGGCCAGAGTGGGATCGCCCCAGAGCTCGACACCTGGGAACGGATTGGGTCCCGAGAACGGAGTCATCGGCGACGCCGACGGGAAGCCGTACTGGAAGAAGGCGCCCACGATTGTCGTGTCGAAGGGTGGACGATCGATCAAGACGCTGGCGTTGACCTTCGGCGCAGGCGCAGGCCCCTCGTAGTCGATCAACATGCGCGGTGCAAACCCGGTGATCGGTTCACCGACACGCCGGCCGAACAAACCTCGGCAGGCCGCTGGCGTCGTGCCCCCGTCGGCGGTCGAAACGATGCTGAGCGGCAGCCCCGTCGTGTCGAATCCCGTACCGTCCGTGCGGCAAACCCCGTCGGGCAACATATCCAGCTCCGTACGCAGGCCGTCCTCGTGGGTGAGACGGATGCGAGCTGTAGCGCCGACCACGGGGTAGGAGGTCAAGACCCCGACATGCCCGACAACCGTGACCCTGCCGTCGGGACCAATGCAGACACCTCCTCCGCCCGACATCTCCGTGTCCCACATGCCGAAGGTATCGAACTGCATGCCACCTGAAGGGGTGATGCTCGCATTCGTCGCGTTGACCAAACCGAGCGACGCTGGATTGGTGAAGCCCACGGCAACGGTGTCGCGCCGCAGCAAACGCACGGCTTGCGAACCGTTCGGACCAGCTCCACTCGCCGTGTCGACGAAGAAGCTCGACATCGTCAGCTGGGGAGTCGATGGCAGCACTCGACCGACGATCGCGAAGTGATCGAGATGCTCGTTCCACGTGGAAACCCCGCACCATCCATCCTGCCCCTGGACACCGGAGTAGGTGCCGCTGATCGCGAACACGTCGGAGAAGATGGGAACGTCGAGAGCTACGACGACGAAGCCATCTGCGAATCGCGTGTGCGAGTTGGACGGATCCCCGTACGGCGTGGTCGGTGCGATCGGTTGGGTGTTGGGGAAGAGGAGCAAGTCCTTGTCGTCTGTCGTCCCCGCAATGACGATGCGCTCCTGACGAACACTGTTTCCGTCAATTACTGCGTCCAGTTGCACCGCGACATCGAGCGCGATCGTGTGTGGGTCCGGCCACGCACCTGGCGGCAACGGGCTGGTCGGGGTGGTACCCCAAGGCAGGAAGGCGCGCCTACCGATGGGCGTCGACGCCCACAGATCGAGCGTGCCTGCAGCGAACTCGAAGATCGATGCCGTGCCGACGCAGTAGTCCTCGCCGTTCCAGTTCTCCGTCGAGTTCGTGAAGGGGAACGTCTTGGGACCGGCACCCGAAGGAGAGAGGGTCGCCGTGCTCCCTACCACTACGAAGCGGTCCTTCTCGAGCTCGTTCCGAGTCTCCGAACGAAGCTCGACGAGCCCGAACAGCCCGTCTTGCTCGCGACCACCGACGACTGCGTGGGCCTCGTGCAACGTGAACAAAGGATTGGGACTCGTGTGGATGTTGGACAGCCTGCCCACGATGCCATCCCACTGGTCCGGCCCGTTGTTGACCGCTCCATGCGCCGGGTCGTAGCCCGGCACGGTCGTCGAGGGGGCAGCGAATGCGCCTCGGGGTGTGAGCGGTTCGATCGTCGCCGTCGTCGGCACACCGAAGGACGAGATGCCGCAGTAAGTCACCACGTCTCGCAGCCCCTGGGGCGTGTCGACGACGCGGATGCTGACGTCAGTGATCCCACACTCGCCGTCGAAGTCAGCGAAGAAGAACTGGTAGGACCACTTGAGCTCAAGGAACCCGTCGAAGACCGCGACGTAGCCATTGGGCTGACCCCGCCCGACGTCCTGATCGATGCGCAGCCAGCCGTCCGTCGGGCCATCGGGGAACTGGTTCTTCTCCAGGACCACGTCGTAGGTCTCACCGCAGATGGCGATGCGCGTTTGTGCTGGGTCATCGGCCTCCCATACCGAGATCGCGCGCGCGGTCGCTGCTCGACGATTCCAGCTCGGCACGTTCGGCGAGTCCCCGTACCAGAAGCCCTGCCTGAAGATGAGGCCATCCGGCTCCGTGATTTGGAGGATCACGATCTGGCGATTCGAGTTCGCCGCGGCAACAGTGAATCCGCCGGGGAACCTTTGGTAGTTCGGCGTGAAGTCGACTGGCGCGTTCGAGAAGGTCGGGTTGTTGATGTCCTCGGTCGTGCGCACGTTGGTCGTGCCTACCGAGTAGGTTCTGCCTTGGCGTGGGCCACCACTTCCACCGCCGGGCGTCTTGGTATCGACCCATCTGTCGTTGGCTTCGATGATCGGGACGAATCCGGCCGTCGAAGTGAAGTCGTGGGTCGCGTAGACGGTCTGGATCTCCGTCGTTTGCGCGGCTGCCCGGTCACCGAAACCCACCAACGCACCGAGTGCGACTGCTACAGACCCTGCGAGCTGAGAGCTGAGAGCTGAGAGCTGAGAGCTGAGATTGCCGCATGCTGTTCCTCACTGGCTCGGCGACTCTCGTCCGGGGTTTCGAGGGAAGCTCGGGCTCCGACACCGGGGCCAACTCGATGACTTCACTCTACCACGACCCTTTTGGTCGTCGAGGCCATCTTGAGCTTCCTTACCTGAAGCGCACTTGGACGTCAACGGGGGTAGATTTTAGGGGTCT
>DAIMFJ010000173.1:0-10572 GCA_036724695.1 Planctomycetota bacterium | reverse complement strand
GCGCTACCAGCCGATCAGGCAGAAAAATGCACGGCGACTTTGACGGGACCTTGGGTCCTCACCACCTCAACCACCTACGAGCGCCTCGTCGCGATCCACACCGCCATGCGTCAGCAAACGTGGGGCGATTTCCTCGCAGCACTGCCTGAGGACGAGAGACGCCGACTCGTCAAGACTCATCGCGATCTGCTGTGCGCAGACCTCCTACCAAAAGGAATGGCCGAGGACGAAGACGCAGAGCTGGCATCCGACACCCCATTCTCGCGCGAGCAGATTCGAGGCGTCGACGAAGGAGACTATCCGCCGTGGCCCGCTGACGTATCGCAGTTCGCTGATGGAACATGCACAACCGCCTACGAGAGATTTGGGAAGCGGGGAAGCGGCTTCGTTCATACCTTTTCGCACATCCAGGACCACTTGATCCAGGACCTGATCACATGGCTGGGGGCGCAGGGACACACGTTGCGCCGGCGGGAGTCACCAAGCTCCTGAACGCTGCGCCGAACGAAGCTGCCCAGCGAACCCACCGCCTGACAGGGGTGGCCACCGATCCGCTGGGCCTGACGCATGCAGGAGTCGCACTGTCAGCTGGTGCCCTCGCAGCGCGCGCGACGCCGCCACTGCGCGGCAGGCTGCGTCATCCCCCCCAAGGCAACTTTCCCGACCCGCCCCACCCACGACTCCCCTACCCTCTCCCGATGGTCGAAGTCGTGCTGACCCGCCACCTCTTCCTCTACTTCCCCGACCTCGCCGACCGCCCGCTCCACGTCGAAGCCACCACCGTCGCGGCCGCCATCGACGCCCTCGACGCACTCGCCCCCGGCATCGCCAGCTACCTGCGCGACGAGACCGGCCGGCTGCGCCCGCACGTCAGCGCGTTCATCGGCAACGAACGCATCCGCGACCGGCGCACCCTGAGCGACCCGCTGCAGCCCAGCGACCGGCTGTCGCTGCTGCAGGCCTTGAGCGGCGGCTGAACCCGCCCGCCGCACAGCTTCCCACTTCCGCACATCCCTCACACCCAACCTCCAACCATGGCCCCACAGATCCTGGTCGGCACCCGCAAGGGTACGTTCACCCTCGAGAAACACGGCAAGCAGTGGCGACCGCGCCTGCTCGGCCACACCGGCGTCGGCGTCAACTTCGTCGCCCGCGACCCCAACACCGGCCGCCTGTGGGCGCTGCTCGGCCACGGCCACTGGGGTGCGAAACTCTCGGTCAGCGACGATCAGGGCACCACGTGGCGCGACCTGCCGAACCAGATCGGCTACCCCAGCGGCGCGCGCTACCTCGGCCAGGACATGTTCGAGGACGCCAATGCCGAGTACGGCGTCGGCTTCCGCAACGTCGTGCGCCCGGCCACCCTGCAGAAACTGTGGGTGATCGGGTTCGCCAAGGACGGCGCGATCTACGTCGGCACGATCCCCGGCGGCTTGTTCGTCAGCCGCGACGGCGGCGCGTCGTGGCACCTGAACCTGCCGCTGTGGAACCACCCCTCGCGCGGCGGCGACCTGTTCGCCGGCGAAGGTTCGGGCGAGACCAAGTGGTTCGGCACCCCGGCGTCCGAAGGCGTCTTCGCGCCAGGCATCCACTCGGTCGACGTCGATCCGCGCGATCCCAAACGCCTGCTCGTCGCGGTGTCGACGGCCGGCGTGATCGGCAGCGACGACGGCGGCCTGACCTGGGAGAGCCGCAACCGCGGCATGACGATGGACCACAGCCCCGAGCCCGAGGCCGAATGGGGCCACGATCCGCACTACATCGAACGCTGCCCCGGCGATCCCGACCACGTCTGGCAGCAGAACCACTGCGGCGTGTTCCACAGCCAGGACGGCGCGCGGACCTGGCGCAAGGTCAGCGCTCCCAAGAAGGGCGTCGGCTTCGGCTTCCCGGTGGCCACCGACGACCGCGACGGCAAGGTCGCGTGGCTGGTGCCGGGCCGTTCGGACGCGCAGCGCATCACCGTCGACGGCAGCTTGTTCGTCGCGCGCACCGAGGACGGCGGGGCCAGCTGGCGTCAACTGCGCAACGGCCTGCCGCGCCGCGACGCCTACGACGTCGTCTACCGCCATGCGCTGGCCCAGCGCGAGGGCGTGCTGGTGTTCGGCACGACCACCGGCAACCTGTTCTTGAGCGAAGACCGCGGTGAGCACTGGCAGGCGGTGTCGCACCACCTGCCGCCGGTGTACTCGGTGCGCATCGGCTGAACGGACGGCGCGGCACGGGACGACCGCGAGTTTCCCGACGCCTCACGGAACCGGCAGGCCCAGTTCCTTCGCGGCCTGGCGCTGGGCCTCGTCGCGCGTCACGAAGCAGTCGATTGGCTCGCGTCGGTGGAACCAGAGTGCCGTGCGCAGGTGTGCGAGATCGAGGCTGCATGGCGTCGTGACGGCGGGCATCGTCGCGTCGGCACACAGGTCCAAGGTCAGGTCCTTGACGGCGAATGCGGCAAGGTCCTCGCGCAGGTGATCGAACAGGGAATTGAGTCGTCTTGGCGTCAGATGGCCGCGGCGCGCCATCCACACCAGGCTCCGACGGGCTTCGAGGACCAGCAGCGAACTCGTGTGGAGCTGGGCCCCCTCGAGAGCCACTGCCACCTCGTCGGCGCCGTCCTCGCCGAGGAGCCGGCAGAGGTAGGCCGAGGTGTCGACGTAGGCGCGCTTCATTCGCACTCGCCGCCGCGATCGTCCTGCAGTGCCTTCAGGTAGGTGCCCTTCGACAGGCGGCGCCCGCGCGCCTCGATGCGGTACCCGGTGCCGTAGCGACTGCCGACGTGCAGGCCAGGCTCCTCTGGAGGTCCGAGACGGGCGACCGGCCTGCCGTGCTTGAGGACGGTCACCCACTCGCCGCGCAGCACTCGTCTCATGATGGCCGCCATGCCTTGCTTGAGTTCCTGGATGGTGATGTTCGTCATCTTCGGCTCGGACTTACGTACGGAGTATCGTCCGGAAGTTGGGCCGGGTAAAGGCCGAACCCGGCACCGAGAGTAGCTTTGGCTCCCGAGCCGTTCCCGTCCTGCGCGGCGGTCGGTTGCGAGGCTTGTTCGGCGCCGACGCGAACGCCCGTGCCGCCGTCAGCGCGCGTCCTTGCCCCGCAGCCACTGCGCCACCGCAGCGAAGCCGCCGAACAGGAAGGCCAGCAAGAACCAGACGACCCAGTCGTCGCCCTGCGCCAGCTTCAGGATGCCGACGCCGAGGAACAGCACGCCGACGAAACCACCGGTGTTGCGGACCTTGTTGCTCATGACCTGCCTGGACTTGCCGCGGGCATGTTGGGGCACCGCACCGGGGCGGGGCAAGCGGAAGCCGCGACCGCAGCGGTGCAAGCCGGCCCTCCGGAACCCTCGGATTCGGGAAGAACCACCCCTCCAGTTCGGGAAGAGAACGGCCTCGGATTCGGGAAGCGCCCCGCTCAAAACACGCCGACCGTCAGCGCCAGCGCATTCGACCCACTGACCGAGACCAAGCCGATGGCCGGGTCGAACTCGACCTGCAACACCTGATGCGCCAGCGTCACCCCGACGAACACCGGGAGGTTCTGCACCACGAACGCCGACACCGCGGTGCCGGCGACCGGCACCAGCAGGCTCACGGCTTCGGCACTGGTCGCCAGCACGCAGTTCGCCAGGCCCTGCAGCACGACACTGGCGAGTGGCACGTTCGCCGACTGGAGCCCGAACGTCGCCACGCCGAACGAGTTGGCGACGAACCCGGTCGTCGTCGCGGCGAACGTCTCGCCGAGCCACGGCAACCGCGTCGCGACGAGCTGCAGGGGGCCGCCCGGACCGACACACGCCGTGGGCTGCACAACCGCCGTCGCGGCGCAGGGCGCCCGCAGGTAGGCCAGGTTGGTGGCCGGTTGCCCTGCAGCAGCTGCGAACCAGCCGCCGACCAGCAGCGTGCCACCGCGGTGCAGCGCCAGCACGTCGATCTCCGCGTGGACGGCCACCGGCGTCGGCGCGAACCAGAGCGACGAGACCTGACCGGAGCCGATGGCGATGCGCTGCAGCTCGACCAGCGGCGGCGAAGCCGGCAACGCTGGACCGACGAGCCCGGCGACCACCAGATCGCCGCCGGGCAGCCGCCCGAGGGCTCGGATCCCGATGCCGAGCGGGACCGCCGCCGGCGTCGACCAGCCGGTGCCGTCCCAGCGCACGATGCTGCGGTCGTTGGCGAGCAGCACGTCACCGCGCTCGTCGACCGTCAGCGCCACCGGATCCGGCAAGTCGTGGAACCAGTCCCAGGTCGTACCGTTCCAACGGACCAGTTCGCGGAAGCCGCTCGGCCCCGCACTGCCCATGGGCGCCATGCCTTGCCAGGTACCCGCCGCGAGCAGGTCGCCGTGCGGCGACACGGCCAGGTCGACGACGGTCGGGAACGGCAGCGTCGACGACGAGCCGAAACCCGTGCCGATGGTGCGCCAGCCCGTGCCGTCCCAGAGTTCGACGGCGATCGTCGCACTGGTCGGCCCGGTGGACACCTGGTAGGCCGTGGCCAAGCGACCGTCGGCGAACACCGCCCACGCTGTGCCCGGCGGTGCGGGCGCAGCGGGGTGGGCACTCCAGGCGCCGGCCTGCCACAAGGCGATGCCCGCGGCCGGCACACCGCCCGCGACCGTGAACGAACCGATCGCGACCACCGCGCCGTTCGGCAGGCTGGCGACGTGCGTCACCGGGCCGTCCATCCCGCCACCGAGGGGCGACCAGGTGGTGCCGTCGAACCTGGCGATGTGGTTCGCAGCGACGGCATCGACGCCGACGAAATCGCCGCCGACCACGAGGTCGCCGTTCGGCAACGCCTGCGCCGCGAACAGCCGACCGGGCCCGGTGCCCGCATTCAAGTTGGCGGATGCCCATTGCAACGTGCATTGGGCAACCGCCATGGCTGCGCTGGCGTGGCAGACGAACAGGCACATGGCGAAGTTCGGCATCGGCTCCTCGACCCGGATCGGTTGCTGCACGGCGCTCGACACTTCGATACCGAGCCCGTCCATTGTGCCCGGGGAGCTGCTCGCTGTCGATCCGGCCAGCCACTGGGGCGAACCCGTAGACCGACGCCCGCCCCTCACCCACCGATCACGACGTTCATCGCATTGCTGAGCGCGCCGAGCCCGAGCAGCAGCCCGTTGGGATCGAACACCAGCCACTGGCCATACAGTGCCAGGCCGCCGAACGCCGGATTGTTCGGGATCGGCAGCGGCGAGAACGCCGTGCCGGTCGGCGAGGTGAGCTGCCCCGGCAACGACACCACCGGTTGCGCGAGGTACAGCGTGCACGAGAACCCGGGCAGCAACACGCTGCTCGACCCGAACGACACGTTCAGCACCGCGGACGTCTGCGCGCGCGCGTTCGCGAGCGTGAAGCCGAACGCCGGATTGCCGTACTGCGGCACCCCCTGCGCGCCGATCACCGGCGTCTGGTTGTTGGTGCCGCGGCAGCCACCGCCGTACGCGTACGCCGACGCGACCGGGCCACCCAGCGAGATCCGCCACGGTTCGCGGCCCGACAACCCGTCGTCGGCCCAGAACCAGGTGTCGCCGCCGATCTCGCGGAAGCCGCCGAGTGCGACGGCACCCGAGCCGGCGACGGGGCCGATCTTGCCGACCTGGCGGGTGCCCGCCGGAGTCCCGTCGCTGACCCAGACCTGCAGGCCGTCGTTGCCGTCGCTGCCGGCGAACACGACGCTGTTCGAACCACTGCGCGCCCGCAGCGTGCCGGGCAGGATGCCGCTCGCCGGACCAGGGTACACGTCGCGCACCCGCGTCACCGAGAAGCCGTCGCTGGTCCACGGTTCGCGGCCGGACGTGCCGTCGTCGGCCGTGAAGAACACGCGGTTGCCGACCACGACCAGATCCTGGATCGAACCACTGGTGTTGCCCGGCACCACTTCGCCGACCAGCACGGTGCCGGCGGCGGTGCCGTCGCTGCGGCCGAGTTCGATCCCAGCCCCCGGGAAGTTGGCGACGAACACCAAGGTGCCGTTGGCCAACGCCGCCAGCTGCGTCGGGGACGAGCTGCCGGTGCTCGGCTGCAGGTTGACGAGCACCTGCGTGCCGGCCGGCGTGCCATCGGTGACGAACAGTTCGCGGCCGACCGTGGTGCCGTAGGCGGAGAAGAACGTGCGGTTGCCGATGCCGACGAAGTCGGCGGGGTCGCTGCCGCCTGCGCCGGTGTACAGATCGGCGAGCCGCGCAGTGCCAGCCGCCGTGCCGTCGCTGACCCAGGGTTCGGTGCCGAAGGTGCCATCGTAGGCGGAGAACACGACCCGCTGTGGGCCACACGCGGTGAAGTAGCGCGGCGACGAACTGCTGGTCCCCGGATTCAGGTCGCCGAGAGGCAACGTACCGGCGAGGGTGCCGTCGCTGACCCACGGCTCGACGCCGTGGGCGCTGTTGCCGCGCGCGGCGAACCACACACGGCCATTAGCGACGGGCAGCTGGGCGGGACTCGAGCTGTTGCTGCCGGGCTGGATGTCGAGGGTCACACTGCCAGCCGGCGTGCCGTCGGTGACCTGCAGTTCGTAACCAGTCGACTGCGTGTAGCCGTTCAAGAACACCTGTCCCTGGTTGGCGACCAACTCGGTCACATAGTTGCCGCCGGGTCCGAAGTCGAGCACCGTCGTGCCCGCGGCGGTGCCGTCGCTGCGCCACAGTTCGGTGATGCTGCCGTCGTTGGCGGTGAACACCGCCGCGTGCGTGGCGCCGGCGAAGCGATCCGCATTGGAATCACCGTACGGTCCGGCCAGGTCGGCGACGAAGCGCGTGCCGAGTGTCGTCAGGTCGCTGACGTAGAGCTCGGTGCCGAACAGGATCGTATTGGCCTGGAAGAACAGCTGGTTGCCGATCCAGGCCATGTTGCGCGGCGTGCTCCCTGCGGTGCCGGGCACCAGGTCGGCGATGCGCACAGTACCGCCAACCGTTCCGTCACTGAACCACAGCTCGTTGCCGCCGGTCGTGTCGGTCGCCGCGAACACCACGCCACCCGTGACGCGCGCGAAGTGGTCCGGCGTCCCGCTGTTGGTGCCGGGCTGGATGTCGCGCAGCAGCGTCGTGCCGTTCGTCGTGCCGTCGGTGACGTAGAGCTCGTAGCCGAGATTCGGCGCATAGGCCTGGAACACGGCCTGCGTCGCCGACAGCGCCGTGTACTTCGTCGGCCACGAGCTGGTGCTGCCCGGGCTGACGTCGGCGAGCCGGAACGTGCCACCCGGCGTCGCCGAACCGACCCAAGGCTCGAGGCCGAAGCCGGAACCGTCGTCGCAGCTGAACAGCACGCGACCGCCGAACGCCCGCAGCTCCTGGATCGACGACGAAGCACCACCGGGCGTGATGTCCAGCACCAGCCCGGAGTTCGCCTGGGTGCCATCGGTGAAGTGCAGTTCGTAGCCTTGCGCCGGCGACGAGTAGCCGACGAAGTAGACGCCGGTGGACGTGCCGGCGGCGTAGGTCACCGCCGTGCTGCCGGAGCCTGGATTGAGATCGGCGGCCAGCACCGTGCCCGCCAGCGTGCCGTCGGTGCGCCACCATTCGGTTCCGACTCCGAGCGTGTTGGCGGTGAAGAACAGCGATCCATTGGCGACGGTGAAGTGGTCGGGACTGCTGCTCGAGAAGCCGGGATACAGATCCCGGAACATCGTCGTGCCGCCCGGGGTCCCATCCGAGCGCCACAGCTCGTACCCGGTCGCCTGCTCGTAGGCGACGAACCACAGGTAGCCGCCGAACGCAGCCATCGACGCGGGCGCCCCACCCCCATTGCCCGGCTGCCCGTCGCGCAGCAGGATCGTGCCGGCGGCGGTGCCGTCGGTGCGCCACAGTTCGTTGCCGAGGCCGGGCACCGTGGCATTGAAGAACACGTACCCACCGGCCACCGTCAGCGAACTCGGCGACGACGAATTGCTGCCTGGATTGACGTCCTTGAGCAGGTAGGTGCCGGTGGTCGTGCCGTCGGAGCGCCACAACTCGACGCCATGCGCGGTGTTTGCGGTGAAGATCGCAATGCCGCCAAGGTCGACGAACTGGCTTGGGCTGCCGTTGCGTTGGCCGGAAGGAGGAGCGATGTCGCGAACGAGCGTCTGGGCGTTGGCACCGGCGGCGCCGGCAAGGGCCAACGTCAGGCCCAGGAGGGAGGTGGTCGGAGTCGGGTTGCGCATGGCGGGGTGGAGACGGGTGACGAGCAGGATAGCGAGGCGGTTACGGCATGGAGCGGCAGCGCCGGCGGGAGCGAACAGGGTATCCGGCGCCCTGCTCTCCTTATTACGCTCTGGCGCATCTGCAACGCAGCCGCCACTCTCGTCGCTTGAGCCAGGTTGCCCCCACCGATTCGCCGACACAGGCCGGCAACCAACCTCCGGCTCAAACCAACCAACGGTGCAGCATGGCCGCATGAAGCTGCCGAGCCTCGTCGAAGAGTGTCGCCGCCGCAGGTTCGCCCGCCGGCGCATATCCGCTCGAACGAGACACCGTACAACCATTCGCTGCCGACCTGCTGCAACGCGTGGCGTTGGGCGGCGCGCCAGCTCTCGAACCAGGAGTCCACCTGCGTCGGCGAGTCGCTGCGCCGGCGGCCGGACCAACCACCGAGCTGGTCGACGGCCGGCGGTGGTGCCGTAGGTATCTGCCCGCTCCGAGCAGCCGCGGACTTCTCTCGGGTTGCTGCAGGGCCCCCATCCCATCTGCAAGTGCCACGCGCCGGAAGCTGGCGGACTTTGGCCCCCGTGCCGGCACCGGTGGTGCAAGGGCCTCTCAGCGGAAGATCACGCCGGAGACGTCCGACACGATCGTCTCACCCGACGCCATCACGCCCACCGCCTGCGCGGCGATCCTCACCCCGACGAAGACCGGGTCGTTGACAGCAAACCCGTAACCAAAGCTCAGGCGCTTCGAGTCGCCCCAGACACCGGATTGGGTGGTCAGGCTCCCATACACCGTCGCCAGGACGTTCAAGCCGGCGATGTTCACCGTCGGATCCGTGGCGAGATCCCAAGCACCGATCCCAATCGTCATCAACACCGCCCCGGTCGGCGGAACCGACGATGCGATCCAATGAACGTCCCAGCCGATGAAATCATGACCAACTGCCGGGAAGTCCCAGCGGATGGCAACCCGACTCGCCTCGCCCTCTGCTGGCATCGACGACCGCGGCCAGTAGTGCTCGACTCGAAGCGGCTGGCTGTCGAGATGAGGTTGCCCCGCATCGCTCTTCAGATGGTAGAGGAGACCGTACTGCAGAGCCGTGAACGGCACGGTGATCCACTCTCCATCGGGGTTGCCCGTGCACACCCCGGTGTACACGGTCGCGCCCGAGCTCGATTCGACGAGGCGGAACGCACCGACCGGGCCCTTCATCCAGAGCCGGTAGCCATTGCTGCCGACGTTGGGAGCCGGCGCAACCTGCCAGATGGGAGGCGGCGGCGGCGGGATCGAGGGTGTGTGCTCGTTCCAGGCCCCTGACTGCTGGTGGTAGTGCTCGGGAGGTCGCGCGTACAAGTCCTCGGAAACGAGCGTCACCGAACCTGGTGCACGGCTGATGATCTTGAGGAAGGCCAGCGGAACGGCACGCAGGGTCACCGAGGTGGTTGCCGTTGCAATCGTCGACCAGGCACCGACCTGCAGCCCTGGCTGGTAGGAGGCGACGACCAGGGAATTGGTCGCCGTGTCGATGCCGAACAACCAGGAGGCTGCCGGATCACAACAGAGACGCTTCAAGTGGAGCCCGGGCAGCAGCGCCGACTGGACCTGGCATGAGACAGTCGCCCCGACGGTGAAGGTCAACTCTGAGATCCAGGTCTGATTCAAGGTTTCGTCGTAGGACGTCACGAGGATCCGATCCGTTCCCGCGAAGGCCGCGGCCCCCGGAACGACGCCCGGGATGGTAACCAAGCCACTTGCCCCGCCCGACCCCAAGGGCCAATACCACTTGGCAGACGTCCCATCGAACCTGAAACCCCGAGGATTATAACTGTATTGATCCCAGCAGCTAGCATATCCCAATGCGACCTGAGCCAAGGCACGCCCTTGACACAGAGCCAAGACCGACAAGAAGATGATTCCAAGACGCTTCATCACAGACACTCCACCGGAACAGGATTACAATGCAACATAAGCGCACTTGCGCAGTAAGCGGCCTGCTTACTCCGCATGCCCTCAGCCATCTCCCTCACCCTGTCTGCATCTGCCTCCGAAAGGAAGCAGTGCCCATTCGGCGTCATCGGCACGCCATTGGTCAAGAGGTCATCGATCACAGCAAGCGTGTTCCTGTATGTATTCAGCGTTGACAAGATCAATTCGCAATCGGGAACGAGCGTATCGCCCTCCCATGTTGCACGTCCACGCTGGAGCATTCGACCCCCCTCCTGCACAACCGTGATTATGGCCCTGGCAGTGCCATGACAAGCCTGGGGAGGATACCAATGCCCTGGATCGCTATAGGTGATCTCGTTCGGGGTTGTCAAGATCAAGTTGGGCCGACGAGGCCAACGATCTTCACCACCACCACCACCACCACCACCACCACCACAAACCCCCCCCAACCCCCCAGCCCCAACAAAGAACACCCCACGAAAAACCCCCAAAAACAAA
>DAIMFJ010000172.1:3351-10599 GCA_036724695.1 Planctomycetota bacterium | reverse complement strand
CGGTGGCCACCGACAACGGGAACGAACCGTCGTGGTCGACCAGCAGCTCGAGTCCACGTTCCACGGCCCGCGGCCGCATCAGCGCGACCAGTTCGCCGACGATCTGCACCGGTTGGCAGGGGACCAGATCGACCTGCATGCGGCCGGCTTCGATCTTCGACAGGTCCAGGACGTCGTTGAGCAGCGCCAACAGGAATTCGCCGTGGCGACGCACGGTCGCGGCGGCGGACAGCGCCTCGTCGCGCGACAGATCCGGGTCCTCCAGCTGTTCCGCGAAGCCGAGGATCGCCGTCATCGGGGTGCGGATCTCGTGGCTCATGTTGGCCAGGAACGCGCCCTTCGCGGCCGACGCCTCCTCGGCGCGCGTGTTCGCCAGCTGCAGCGTGCGGTTGTTCTGCTCCACCGTGTCGGCCTGGTGTTTGAGCGCCGTCTCGATGCGTTTGCGTTCGGAGATGTCCCGCACGATGCCGGTGAACATGCGGCGCTCGCCGACCACCATCTCGCTGATCGCGAGATCCATCGGGAACGTCGTGCCGTCCTTGCGCAGGCCGACCACCTCGCGGCCCGTGCCGATGATCTTCTTGACCCCGGTGCGCTGGTAGCGGCGCACGTAGCCGTCGTGCTCGCTGGAGTACGGCTCCGGCATCAGCATGCTGACGTTGCGGCCGATCAGCTCGTCGCTCGGGTAGCCGAACAGTCGTTCGGCCGCCTTGTTCAGCGACTCGATCCGGCCGTCCGATTCGATCGTGATGATGCCGTCGACGGCGGCCTCGACGATGGCCCGGGTCTTCGCCTCGCTGCCGCGCAAGGCCTCCTCGTTGCGCTTGCGCTCGGAGATGTCGCGGTCGGTGACGACGATCGAGTCCGGCTCGCCGCCGCGCCCCTTGAGCATCGTCATCGTGCACTGGATGTCGACGACGCGACCGTCGGCGGTGATGCGCTGGGTCTCGAACGGCGCGACGTGTTCGCCGGCGACCAGGCGGGCGATGACCTGGGCCACTTCGTCGGCCCGCGTGATCGGCAGCAGCTCGCGCACGTTCATGCCTACGGCTCGCGAGGGTGGGTAGCCGTACAGCCGCTCGGCGCCGACGTTCCAGGAGGTGATGGCGCCGTTCAGGTCGAGTTCGTTGATCGCGTCGTTGGAGTCGTCCAGCAAGGCTGCCAACCGGCGCAGTTTCACCTCGGCGGCGCGCCGCTCGGTGATGTCGCGGACGATGCCGGTGAACATGCGGCGGCCGCCGAGCAGCATCTCGCTGACCGCGAGCTCCATCGGGAACCGCGAACCGTCGCTGCGTTGGCCGAGCACCTCGCGGCCGATGCCGATGATCCGCCGCTCGCCGGTCGTCAGGTAGCGGCGCAGGTAGGAATCGTGTTCGCTGCGGTAGGGTTCCGGCATCAGCAAGGTGATGTTGCGTCCGATCACCGCCGCGGCCGGGTAGCCGAACATGCGCACCGCGGCCGGGTTCATGGTCTCGACGATCCCGCGCTCGTCGATCGTCAGGATGCCGTCGACGGCCGTCTCGACGATCGCCCGCAGCCGTTCGGCGCTGTCGGGGCTGGTCGGGTCGCTGGCTTCCCTGGCTTGCGGGTCAGGTTGCGCGACGGGCTCGCCGCGATCTCTTGGTTGACCTGATTGCATCGACGTCCTCCCCAGGAGATCCTGGACCCTCCTCGCGTAGGATCTTCATCGGTCCCCGGCAAGTGGAACTTGGGTGCCGATTGTAGCCTGAGCAGCGATCCTGCCCTGGTCCTTGCAGGGAGCGCTGCGGGTGATCCCCGAGGCTTGTCGACGATGCGTGTCACGGTGGAATCGAACTCGCCATGCGGCACCGGTTTGGTGCGGGCCATTGGCCTGGCGGGTCGTTTGGCGGCCTACGGGTCTATCCCGATGCCCCGGTGCGGCGCGGTCCGCGAAACCGCGCGCCTGGCGCTGCTGCTGGTCGCTGTGGCCTGCGCCGGTTCACCCTCGGCGGCGCCGGCGGGGCCGCTCCCGGCGGTCGCAGGAGTGGTGCCCGGCGGGCGCGAACTCGTCGCGCGGAGCGCGGGCCTCACCCTGTCCGAACGGGAGCCGGTGCTGCGCGAGTGGTTCGCGCGCGGTGCCTACCCCCGCCGTGTGCTGCCGACCGTGCCGCTGCACCTCGACGCCGAGCTCGGCGGCCGCGTGCGCCGCGCCACCGTGTTCGTCGGCGCCGACTACTTCGGTCTCGGCAGCGACCACGACTGGTGTCGCATGCCGATGTCGCCGCCGCTCTGCCAGCACATCCTCGACGCTCTCGATTGCGTGCCGCCGACGCGCCGCCTCGTCGACGCGATCTGGCGCAGTGCCGCGTTGCGCCCGGAGCCGGCGACCTTCTCGCCGCACGAACACGACATCTGCGCGTTCGCGCTGTTCCTCGCCCACCACGAACGCATCGAAGCACAACTCGGCTCGCGCCCGCCGGACACCCTGGTCGCCGGCATCAAGAAGGACCTCGTCGCCTCGCCACTGGTGGCGGCCCACCCGGGACGCGTGGTGATCTACGGCTGGCACCGGCCGGACGGCCGACCGATCCAGCCGCTGTCGAAGGTGCACACGTTCCCGCACGTCGACTACAGCCACGGGCTGCGGCTGGTCGCGCGCCGCATGCTGCTCGACGGCGAATGGACGACCGTCGACGCGGTGCTCGCGGATCCCGAGCTGGCCGGCCTGCTGTCGGACGAAGGCGTGCTGGTGCCGCGCCTGCTGCCGCCGGGTTGGCCGAGTCTGCCTTCCGTCGATCAGCGCCAGCGGTCGACCGTGTCGAGCAACTCGCTCAGCGTCGGCTCGTGGTAGCTGCCGTCCTGGCGCCGCGCCTGCAGGAACGCGCGCCCCGGCCGGTCGAGTTCGAAGATCGCCAGACTGAACGCCGCCTGCACCCGCAGGTCCATCGGCTGCTTGCCATCGTCCATCAGGCCGCGCAGCACGCCGATCGCCGAACGGTCGCCGAGCGGGCCGAGCGCTCCGGCCGCCGCGCAACGCACCTCCAGCGCTGGATGGTCGAGCCAGGCGCGGATCCGCGGCGCGGCCTGGGTGGCGCGCAGGCGGCCGAGCGTGCGCACCGCTTCGGCCCGCGTCAGCGGATCGCCGAGCAGGCTCAGCACCGCCTCGGTCAGCGGGGCCGCGACGACGCCGAGTTGTTGGCAGATCTCCAACGAGTGGCTGCGCAACAGCGCTTCCTGGGCCAGCACACAGGGCGCCAGCAGCTCGAGGCCGAGGTCGCCGCTGCGGCTCACCACGAACCGCGCGTCGTCGACCGGCCGCAACTGGAAGCCGTTCAGGGCGGCCAGGTGCCGGGCGAGCCGCGCCCGCAGCAGTTCGGGTTCGGGGGTCGGCTGCGGCAGGGCCGCCGCCCGGCCGGTGTCGGTCCACTCCCGCGCGAGTTCCTGCAGGCCCTGGCCGAGTTGTTCCCAGCTCGGCGCGGTGCCCGGGTCGCGGCCGCACTTCTGCAGGATCTCGATCGCGTACGCGCCGGCCTGGTCGGCGAGGTCGGAGCGCTGGAACGACGCCGCCAGCTCGGCCAGCCCGGCCGCGTTGCCGTGCAGGGCGAGCGCCCGCAGCACGTCGAGGCGCGCGAACGGTTGCAGTTCGTACTTGAGCCGCATCAGCAGGTCGGGCCACGACGCCTGCCGCGGCTGTTCGGCCAGCAGCGCCAGGGCGCCGCGGCGGATCGCCACGTCGTCGTGGCGGATCGCGATCTCGAGGCCCCAGCGGGCTGCCGGATCGTCGCGCAACGCGGCGTGCGAACGGCTGGCCAACCGCCGGTCGCTCGCTTCGCCGCCGAACGCCAGCGCCGCCAGTTCGGCCAGCTCGGCGAGCTTCTTGGCGTCCGGGGGCACCGGCCCGCTGGCCGCCAGCTTCGTCAACGCCGCCTCGTGCGCGACCAGTTGCGGCGGCGGCGGGTCGCTGAGCGGGGCCGGAGTCGGGGGGGCGGCCGTCGGCCGACCACACGCGGCCAGCGCCAACAGGAGCACACCGGCGACGCGCTTCATCGCAGCTCCACCTTGCGTTCGTCGAGCAGCGTGCTCTTGGGGTCGTCGTCGCCGACGAACGGCGTCAACCGGTACCACATGCGCACCTCGGCGGCGACCGCCCCGGCCGGTGCCGGCACCCGGACCTGCTTCTGCTGGCCGGCCGGCAGCTGCGTGTCCTCGCCCGGTTCGTCGCGGTACGGCTGGCGGAACCGCCAGACCCGCTGCCAGTCGCCGGTGGTGCCGTCGGCTTGCACGAAGCGCAGCATCAGGTCGACCGCGCGGTGGCGTTCTTCGGTCGGGAAGTTGTGGCCGGCCCCGACGTTGGTCATCGCCACCAGCACGTCGCGGCCGTCGACCTCGACGTCGAGCCGCCCGGCCTTCTTGAGCATCTCGGCGTCGTGGGCACCCGGGTAGCGGTGGGCGCGACCGGGGCGCTTTCGGCCATCGGCGAGCGTGCGCTCGACGTGCGGCATGTGGCAGTCGTTGCAGGTCACACCTTGTTGCGCGTAGTGGCTGGCGCGCCACTGGTCGGTGGTCTGGTGCTGGTTGTGGCAGCTCGCGCACGCTTCGACCGAGATCGCCTCCTTGCTGGCCTTCGGCCGGCACGGCGCCGACGGCACGTCGTTGCGGCCGAGGATCGAGCCGTCGACCCCCTGGTGGCAGGTCAGGCAGCTGACGCCTTCTTCGGGATGCGTCTGGCGCGGCAGCACGCGCTGGCCGTAGCCGGTTTCGCTGATCGGGCGCGGCAGGTGGCAGGCCTGGCACTCCTTGTTGCGGAAGTCGTCGGCGAGGGCGCGCACCTCCGGGTTCAGGTAGGAGATCTGGTGGTGGGAACCGTGCCATTCGTCCCAGACCGCCTGGTGGCATTCGCGGCACTCGGCCGACGACTCGAAGCGGCGCACCGGCTCGGTGCCCTGGCTGGGTGGTCGTTCGCCGCCGCCACCGATCCAGGTGAACAGGCCGACGACGGTCGCGAGCAGCGCGAACAGTCCGAACAGGCGTGGGGCAGTGCTCATGGTTGGTGGGGAGCGTGTCGGTTCAAGCGTGGGTGGTCGGCAGCAGGCGCGGTGCACCCGCCAGCGCCAGGTGGATCGTCGCGCCGTTGCCGACCTCGGCGGGCACCAGCACCTGCACGGTGGCGTCGGCGACGCGCACGGCCGCCAGCCGCCCGGCCGGCGTCGGTGCCACCTGCAGGACGCGGCCGAGGACCGGGCCGGTCGCCGCGACGATGGCGTCGCCGGGCAGGATCGCGAGCTGCAGTTCGCCCGCACCGGGGGCCGGGAACGTGCCGAACGGCGTCGCCACGGCGGCGCCGTCGCGCACCGCCGGCAGGCATGCCGCACCGGCCAGGAACGCGGCGGTGAACGCCGTGCGCGGCCGCGCCAGCAGCTCGCTCGCTTCGCCCTGTTCGACCAGCTGGCCGTCGCGCAGCACGGCGACGTGGTCGGCGATCGCCAGGGCCTCCTGGCGGTCGTGGGTGACCAGCACCAGCGTGATGCCGGCGGCTTCGGCGAGGTCGCGGATCAGCAGCGCCAGTTCGGCGCGCAGGTGCACGTCGACCGAATGCAGCGGCTCGCCGAGCAGCTGCACGGCCGGTTGGCCGGCCAGGGCGCGGGCCAGGGCCAGCCGCTGCCGTTCGCCGCCGGACAGTTCGCCCGGGCGGCGGCGGCCCTTGCCGGCGAGGCCGACCCGGCCGAGCAACTGCTCGGCGCCGGCGGCGTCGAGCTGCGGCGCGGCGAACCGCAGGTGGCCGAGTGCGTCGAGATGCGGCCACAGCGCCCCGTCCTGGAACACGAAGCCGATGCCGCGCTGCTGCGGCGGCAGCAGCAGGCGTGGCCCGTCGGTCGCCAGCTGCTCGCCGAACCGGATGCGGCCCCGGGCCGGCACTTCGAGGCCGGCGATCAGGCGCAGCAGCGTGGTCTTGCCGCAGCCCGAGGGCCCGACCAGCGCGATGCGGCGCTGGCTCGGCAGGTGCAACGCCAACGGGCCGAGCCGGAACCCGCCGCGGCCCGGGCGATGCAGTTCGAGGTCTTCGCAGTGGATCGCGGTCATGGTCAGGACAGGGAATCGAGGCGGCGGCCGCGCAGCAGCACGGCGACCAGGGGGGGGAGGATCGCGCCGAGCAGCAGCAGCAGCGCCAGCGCGCCGCCGACGTCCTCGCCGCCGAAGTGCACGACGTTCGACAGCCGGCGCACGACGGTTTCGTTGCCGGCCGGCAGCACCACGGCGACGTCGAGTTCGCGCTGCGCCAGCACGAACAGCAGGCAGCCGAGCGGCACCAGCGCGGGCGCCAGGGCCGGCAGGTGGATGCGCCAGGCCCGCGCCAGCGGCCCGCGCGGCGTGAACAGCACCGCCTCGTCGTGGCTCTTGGGCATGCGCCGCACGTGGGCACTGAGCAGCAGCACCCCGAACGGCAACAGCCGTGCCGCGTACGCGGTCGCCAGGATCGCGCTGCTGTCGTAGAAGTCGAAGGTCGCCGCGTACAGCTCGGCGACCGTCGGGCCGTTGTAGGCGTGCACGAAGCCGATCGTCAGCAGGACCGCCGGGGTCGCCAGCGGGATCACCGCCAGATGGTCGATCCAACCGAACCGCCGCGCCGCCAGCCGCGCCAGGGGGATCGCCGCGCCGCCCACCAGCGCCGCGGCGGCCAGCGCGTTGAGGAAGGTGAAGCGCAGGTCGCCGCCGGCCTGTTCGAGCGCCTTCTGGAAGCTGCTGCGCACCAGGTCGAGCGACATCGGTTCGAGCCGCTGCGTCGAGCCGGCGGCCCACAAACCCATCACCAGCACCGGCACCCCGACGCCGAGCGCCAGGTACAGCCCGGGCACCGCCAGTGCCGGCCAGCGCCAGCGCCCCAGCGGCCGGATCGGCAGCGGGGCCGGGTTGCCGAGGTTGGCGCGGGCGCGGATCCGCAGCACGATCGCCAGCGCCAGCCCGGCCAGCAGCAGCAGCGGCAGCGCGGCGACCACCGGGCTCAGCATCTCCTCTTCGGTGGCGCCGGTGGCGCGACGGCTCCAGCGTCGGAACACGCCTTCCGCGTAGGTGTGCCAGGTCTTGCCCTTGACGGTCAGGAACTCCGGCACGCCGTGCTCGCTGATCGCGAACAAGAACGCCAGGAACGCGCCGGCGAGCAGTTCGGGCGTCACGCTGCGCAGCAGCAGCCGTTCGGCGGCGCCGCGCCCGCGCGCCAGCAAGGCGGCTTCGTAACCGCGGCCGTCGACGCTGCGCAGCCCGCGCGCAGTCAGCACCGCGACGAACGGC
>DAIMFJ010000172.1:0-3341 GCA_036724695.1 Planctomycetota bacterium | reverse complement strand
CCCGCTGACCGGCACGAGGTCGGCAAACCCCATCGCGACCAGGCTCGGCGGGATCGACAGCGGCGCGATGACGAGCGGGGCGAGCCAACCGCCGAGCGGCAGGTCGGTGCGGTGGGTCAGCCACGCGAAGCTGCCGCCGAGCAGCATCGCGACCATCGCCGCACCGAGCCCGAGCAGCGCCGAGTTGAGCAGTTCGCCGCGATCCTGCGGGTTGGCGAGCAGGTCGGCGTAGCGCTGCAGCGACAGCCCGCCGTCGACCCACAGGGTCGGCGCGAACATCGCCACCAGCGGGGTTACCACGAACAAGGCGACGAACAGCAGGGCCGCCGCGAGCGGCAGGTGTGCCAGCCAGCGGGCGCTCGGGCGGTTCGTCGAGGTGGTCATCGGCGCGGTTCGGCGGACGTGGTGCGGGTCTCAGAAGCGCTTCGCGAAGGCCGCCGACGCCGGCTCGAGGTTGCGCGCCGTCTTGGCGACGTCCCAGGCCATCGCCCGGAACTTGCCGACCGGCAGGATGTCGGGGTCGATCGGTCCCTTGACGCCAGCCCGCAGCGGGATCTGCGCCGACTTCGCCGCGGCGAGCAGCGCTTCGGTGCGTTCGGCCAGGATCCAGTCGACCAGGCGTTTGCCGTTCTCGGGGTTCGGGCCACCTTGCACCAGCGCCACCGAGTTCGGGAGCAGCATCGTGCCGAGGCCGCCGTCCTCCTGGTCGGGGAACACCGCCGCGACCGGGTGGCCCTTGGTGATCGCCACGTAGTAGTCGTCGGTGTCGGTCCACGCCCAGTGCAGGCGGCCTTCGCTGACCGCCTTCATCGTCGCACCGTTGCTCTGCAGCAGGGTCACGTCGTTGGCGAAGATGCCGTCGAGCAAGCTGGCGAACTTCGCCTCGCCGAGCAGTTCCTGCAGCGCCGCGAAGTGGGTCAGCGTGGTGCCGGTCAGCGGCCGGGCCAGACCGCACTTGCCCTTCCACTTCGGGTCGACGAGGTCCCACGTGCTGCGCGGCCACTCCTTGGGATCGGGCAGCAGGGTGCGGTTGACGATCAGGATGCGCGCTCGCGCGGCGAAACCGTGCCAGCGGGCCTCGCCGTCCTTCCACTCGGCGGGGATCGAAGCGCCGTTCGGCGCGGCGTACGGGGCGAACAGGCCCTTGCCGGCCAGGTTCACCGTGTGCGCCAATTCGTTGTTCCAGAACACGTCGGCGCGCGGCCGGTCCTTCTCCTCGACCAGCGAACCGACCAGTCCGACGGTCTTGTTGGCTTCGGTGTCGTAGCGCGCCTTCACCGACAGGCCGGTCTCCTCTTCGAACTGCCGCACCAGCGCCGAGCTGTGCTCCTGGTCGAGGGCGACGTAGAGCACGACGTCCTTGGATTGGTTGCAACCGGCGGTCAGCAGCAGGACACCGGACAGGAGGCCGAGGCGGAGTGGATTCATCGGGGCGGTGGGGGGAGCAGGTGGGTGCGCGTTGGCAACAAGCGTGCCATCCGCAGGAAAACCGCACCCGGCCGCAGGGTGCTGGCCCATCGTGCGGCGGGTGTCACATGGATGCGACACTGTTCCGGATTCCCCACGCCAGCCGGCGGAAGTGGCACATTCTTGCGCCAACCCGGGGGCCGGGCAGCCAAAATGGACCGATGCCCATGCCCGTGCCCGGTGGCCGCGTCGTCCTTCGCCGATCCTCGTTCCCGGGTCTGGCAGCATGGCTGGTGCTGGGCTCCGCCCTCGCCCAGCACGAACCGGCCGACACCCACGGCCGGTCGCGCCATGGCGCGGCGTTCGACGAAGGGCCGCGCCAGGCGGCCTACCTGATGCCGGGCATGTCGGATCAGGTCCACCTGCCGGTCGCCGGTCTGTCGGCGGAGGCGCAGGCGTACTTCGACCAGGGCATGTGCCAGCTGCACGCGTTCTGGTACTTCGAGGCCGAGCGCAGCTTCCGGATGGTCGCCAGACTGCACCCCGAGTGTGCGATGGCGTACTGGGGCATGGCGTTGGCGAGTGTCGAGAATCCCGAGCGCGCCGCCCGGCTGATCGGCAGCGCCGTGCAGCGCAGTGCGGCTGCGCCGCGGTACGAGCAGCTGTGGATCGACGCCTACGCGGCCTACTACCGCGTCGACGCGGCGGCCCGCACCGAATTGCAGTCGGGCGACGACAAACGGGTCGAGAAGGCGATCGACGGCCTGGCCACCGCCAATGCCAAGCGCGACGACCGCCGGCAGCTGCACAAGAAGCTGCTCGAGGACCTCGGCACCCTCGTCTACGAGTTCCCGACCGACGTCGAGGCGCGGGCGCTGCTGGCGCTCGAGCTCTGGGACCTGCAGGAATGGGGCGGCGAGGTCCGTTCGCACCTCGCGATCGACCTCGTGCTCGACTCGGTGTTCGCCGCCGCACCCGAGCATCCCGCACACCACTACCGTGTGCACCTGTGGGACACCAACGAAGCCAGCCGCGGCCTGCGTTCGGCGGCGCGGATCGGCGCCAGTGCGCCGGGCATCGCCCACCAGTGGCACATGGCGGGCCACATCTACGCCAAGCTGCATCGCCACGCCGAGGCGAGTTGGCAGCAGGAGGCCAGCGGGCGCGTCGACCATGCGCACATGCACCGCGACCGCGTGATGCCGTTCGCGATCCACAACTACGGCCACAACCAGGAATGGCTGAGTCGCAGCCTGTCGCTGCAGGGCCGCGTTCCCGAGGCCCTGGCCGTCGCGAAGAACCTCGCCGAATTGCCGCGGCGCCCCAAACGCAACCGCCTCGCGGTTGGCGACGACATCGCCGGCTACGCGCGGGCGCGTCTGGCGTCGATCTGCGAGGAGCACGGCCTGTGGTCGACCGCGCTCGAACTGGCGCGCGACGGCTACCTCGAGCCGAGCGACCTGGTGCAGGAGGAACTGCCGCGGCTGGCGTTGCTCGGCCGCGCGAACTTCCGCCTCGGCCTGCTCGACGAGGGCGATGCGATCGTCGCCGCGGTCAAGGCCCTGCTGCCCAAGGCGCGCGCCGAACGGGCCCGCGCCGTCGACGAAGCCGAAGACCAGGCCCTGGCCAGGGGCCGCGACCGGCAGCGGCTGGTCGAGGCCGGCGAAGGTGCGGCGCGGCAGGGTGTCGATGTGGTGACGGCGGTGCTCGAGCTGCAGGACGAACTCGCCGCCGAGCGGCTGCTGGCGACCGGTGACGCCGCGGGAGCGGCGGCCGCGCTGGCCAAGATCGCGGGGCTGCCCAAGTACGTGCTGGCCGACGTGCAATTGGCGGCTGGCGACGCCAAAGCGGCGATCGAGAGCCTGCGCGAGGAAGTCGAGAAGCGCCCAAACCGTCTGCCGACCCTCGCCCGCCTGGTGCTCGCCTACCGTGCG
>DAIMFJ010000171.1:0-10606 GCA_036724695.1 Planctomycetota bacterium | reverse complement strand
CGGCATTGGTTCCGGGAGCCGTGATCCACAGATCATCGACACGGGCGGCGCCGTCCCAGGACAGGCGTACCGGCCCGCCGCCGACGCCGGCCTCATACGCGAGGCTGCCGTGCGCCTCGAGTGTGCCTCCCGCGACCCGGCCGGCCGGCGCTGCCCGGCCAGCCGCGCCGAATCCTGCTGCGCCGGCTCCTGCCGCGCAGATCGAGGGTCGCGCCCCGCAGCCCGGCCTCGACGACAAACCCGACCTGAGCGGCATGCCCGGTGCGGTGGTCGTCAAGGGACGCGATCGGCAACGCCGCGGGGCGGCCGCCCGCACGCGCTGAGCGGGGCCCTGGCCCCGCCAGCGCCGTTGCGGCACGATGCAGCGATGAACCTCGCTTCGCTGCTGCGCGACGTGCCCGACTTCCCCAAGCCCGGCATCCTGTTCAAGGACATCACGCCGCTGTTGGCGTCGCCGGCGGGCATGGCCGAGGCGATCGCGCAGCTGGCCGCGATCGACGGCGGCAAGGTCGACAAGGTCGCGGCGATCGAATCGCGCGGGTTCCTGTTCGGCGTGCCGCTGGCGATGCGCCTGGGGGTTGGCTTCGTGCCGGTGCGCAAGCCCGGCAAGCTGCCGTGGAAGACCACGCGCGTCGAATACGTGCTCGAGTACGGCACCGACGCGATCGAGATCCACCAGGACGCGATCCACCCCGGCGAACGGGTGCTGCTGGTCGACGACGTGCTCGCCACCGGCGGCACGATGGGCGCGGCGGTCGAACTCGTGAAGGCCTGCGGCGGCCAGGTCGCCGCCTGCCTGTTCGTCGTCGAGCTCGGCTTCCTGCGTGGCCGCGAGCGCCTGGCCGGGCACCGGGCCGCCTCGCTGATCACGATCTGAGCCGGCCGGGGACCCGGCCACCGGCTTGAGGGCGAAAATTTGTTCCTCCGTAAGTCGATCATCCGAAACGACTTGCAGATTTTCCTCAAGATTTCCACAAGGTCCTGCTCAATCTTCGGCCCCGACCTGCCGATCATCCCGTGCGCCCGCAAGGGCACCCGCTCTTTGGTGTCTCGGCTCCCACCAAGTGCTTCTCGAAACGGCAAACCCGACGAAAGTCGGTGACGCAAAGCCATAGGGCCTTCCACCGGTCTCCCAACCGGTGATGGCAGCCTGGTTCCCGAAATGAAGCTCGGAACTCCGCATCGCCACGTCCGCGCTCGTCCACCATCGGCTCCCCGCGAGCCTGGTCCGAACGCAGAGCTTGCGCTACCTGTCGTTCCTCCTGCTTCCATCCCCGCCGCCGCGCGTTCCTGCGCCGCTCCGGGACGGGAAGGCAAGCAACCGACGGCCTGCGCCGCCGCGTTCGACGCACCCGCGCGCGAGACCTGGTCTCCGCGCCGCACCGGGCCTCGCGCCCGGCGCTGGAGCCAGCGTCTCCCTCGATCCCCCCGATCGTCGTCCTTCCTCGTCCGCCCGTCCGCCCTGCTGGAACTCCGAACATGGCCAAGTCCGTCGCTCTTCGTTCCCCCGCCCGCAGCAACGCCACGAAGCCCCGCACGCCATTGACCGTGCGCAAGACCGCCGAGACCACGACGCCCGCCGCGGCGAGCAGCAGCGGCGCAGGCCTCAGCGAAGCCGAGCTCGAGGTGGTCTGGAAGACGTACAAGCGCACCCGCGACGAGAACCTGCGCAACACGCTGATCGAGCACCACATGCCGCTGGTGCGTTCGATCGCCGAACGCGTGCTGCAGACGCTGCCGAAGTCGATCGAACTCGACGACCTGAGCTCGGCCGGCACGTTCGGCCTGATGGACGCGATCAACGGCTTCGACCTGTCGCGCGGCATCAAGTTCAAGACCTACTGCACGACGCGCATCCGCGGCTCGATCCTCGACGAGCTGCGCAGCCAGGACTGGGTGCCGCGCCTCGTGCGCCTGAAGGCGCACCGCCTCGAACGCGCGGTCCGCCGCCTCGAAGGCGAGTTCGGCCGCACGCCCAACCAGATGGAGATCGCCACCGAACTCGGCATCTCGCTCGAGGAACTGCAGGCCCACCAGAGCGAGGCCAACGCCAAGACGATCTTCTCGCTGTCGGAGAAGTGGGACGACGGCGACGAGGAGAAGGAGATGGAGAAGGTCGAGATCCTGGCCGATCGCAAGGCCACGAACCCGGTCGAGACCATCCAGCAGAACGACGCGCTCGACGCGATCACCAGCAGCCTGACCAAGAAGGAGCGGTTGATCGTGCTGATGTACTACTACGAAGGCCTGACGATGCGCGAGATCGGCGAGATCATGGAGCTGACCGAGTCGCGCGTCTGCCAGATCCACAGCAACGTGATGGCGCGCCTCAAGGCGCAGCTCGACCGCGCACAAGACGGCGCCGACTGAGCTCCGCGCCGCCCGCCGGCCACCGTGGCGCGACGCGCCGGTGCCGTGGCGATCTCGGCGCCCGCCGCAGATCGCCTGAACCTCGCCTCCTCCGGCTGCCGATACCGAAAGGCAGCACAACGCCACGAGAAACGAGGAAGCGAGAGCATGGCCAAGAACGTTCTGATCGTCGACGACTCCGCCACGATGCGGAAGATCATCATGCGCGGCATCCGCCAGGCAGGCATCGAGAACGCCGACTTCAAGGAAGCCGGCGACGGCGTCGAAGGCCTCAAGGCGGTCGAGGGCGAGAAGTTCGACCTGATCCTGTCGGACGTCAACATGCCGAACATGAACGGCCTCGACTTCGTCAAGGAAGTCGCCGCCAAGCTCGGCACGCCGCCGCCGATCGTGATGATCACGACCGAAGGCAGCGAGGAGGTCGTCAAGGAGGCGATGACCCGCGGCGCCAAGGGCTACCTGAAGAAGCCGTTCACCCCCGAGAAGATCCAGGAAGTCATCGGCCCGTTCCTGAAGTGACCGGCGCACTCGCCCAATCCACGGAGGAACGGCCATGACCACCCAAACGATGGACCCAGCGCTCGTCGAGGGTCTGCAGGCTTCGGCGCGCGAGATCCTCGAGACGATGGTGTTCCTGACGCCGGATCGCATCGAGGTGATCCCGGCTTCGGACACCACGTTCCACGCCGAGGTCGTCGGCCTGCTCGGTTTCACGGGCACACGCTCGGGCACCGTCGCGGTACGCACCACCGCGCAACTGGCCAAGACGATCGCCGCGAAGATGCTGATGATGGAACCCGAGGAGATGGGCAGCATCGAGGAGGCCTGCGACGGCTTCGGCGAGATGGTCAACATGCTCAGCGGCAACTTCAAGAACGCCTGGGTCGCTCTCGGCAACCAGATGGACTTGTCGGTGCCGAACGTGGTCCTCGACGGCAACGTACGACTCAACCGACGTCGGCGTGTACCTCGAAGCTGCGTAGACGGAGACCATGGCGGGATCGACGCTCAAGCCCGGCACCGGCAAGGAGCTGAAGAGGCTCTTCGCGATGCTGACCAGCGCGATCGGCGAGACCCTCGGGTCGCTCGTCGGTCGCGAACTGGTGGTGCGTCCGTTGGAGATCGAGTTGATCGACGCCGACGGTCTGCTGGCCAGGCTCGAGCGGCCGTGCGCGGTCGCCCGCGGTGCCCTCGACAAGGCCTACGCCGGCAAGCAGCTGGCGGCCTTGTTCGAGCTGCCCGACGCGATCTCGATGTCGGGCATGCTGATGATGACGCCCGAGGAGGTGATCGGGCAGCGCCGCACCAACGGCACACTCGAAGGCGAGGACGCCGAGGCGTTCGCCGAACTCGGCAACGTGCTGTACTCGGGCTTCGGCAACGTGCTGCGCGAACAGGTCCCCAACGCCGACGTGCGCATGCAGGACCACGGCGTCGTCAAGCCGGGGCTCGACCAGCATCGCCTGCTCGGCGACGGCGCGCTGCTGGTCGCACCGTTCAAGCTGAAGGTCGCCGACTACCCGGATTCGACGGGGTTCCTGATCCTGGACCTCGCCACCGCGGAGGCCTGGAACAAGGCGCCGTTGGAGGCACAGGGCGCTGCGGCGCCGGTCGTCGCCGACGCCGCGGCACCGCCCGCCGCCGGTGGCACGACCCGTCCCGACGACGACGGCCTCGAATCGATCCCGGCGGCCCCGGTGCGCGGACGCCTGGCGGCGTTCGTGATGCAGAGCGAGGTGTTCCGCGTGCTCCGGCGCAGCTGCCGCCGGGTCGGCCTCGAACTGCGGCGGCACGGCCGCGGCGAGATCCCCAACCCCGCCGCGCATCGTGGCGAGATCGTGCTGATCGACGTGCCGGCGACCGAGGACCGGCGATTCGACTGGTGCCGCCGCGTCAAGGAGTTCGGTCAGGACACCAAGGTGATCCTGTTGCTGCACCACCCGTCGCGGACGATGGTCACCCAGGCGTTCGTGTCGAAGGCCGACGGCATCCTCGGTTTTCCGTGCGAAGAACCGCAGTTGTCGAGCAAGCTGGCTTCGCTGTTGGCCGACCTGCCCGAACCCGACCTCACGCCGGAACCGAACGCGTGACGCGGCGCGCGGGTCAGGCCGGACCGTGGTCGCGCTGGCTCCGCAACCGCGCCGCCTCGTCGCCGGTGCGCCGCGCCGAAGCGACGATCAGCGCCATCGCCGACCGGTACGCCTCGACGGTGTCGGCCGCGGCGGCGACCTCGGCCTGGATCTCGATGGTGCCGAGCAGGTTGTTGACGCGGTGCAGGAGCTCCTCGAACGGCGTGCGGACCATGACCGGCCCACGGTACCGCCGCAGCCCGGAGGCGCCGTCGACGATTGCGACAGCAGGCTGTCGCGAACTGCGACCCCGACTTGTGGCCATCCGCTCCTGAACCACTACCTGTAGTGGTTTTCGGCTTGGCACGTCGTGTGCTTGGGGAAGGTCGTGAAGCCCACCCCGAAGTCGTTGCCCAAGTGGTTGCTGGTCCCCCCGGTGGCCGCGCTGCTGCTTCTGCTCGGCCCCCTGTCGATGCAGGGCGCCGAACGCCCGGCCCAAGCGAACGAGCCACCAGCCAGCCAGCAGCCGGCCAACCAGCCGACGACCACGTCGCCAGCGGTGACCGGCGAGGCCAACCCGGCGCGCACCGCCCTGCGCACGCCGACGCCCGTGCGCACGCCCGACCTGTTCGAGATGAGCGGTGCGCTGGTCGTCGTGCTGTTGCTCGGCGCGGCCGGCGTCTACGTGCTGCGCAAGCTGCGCGGCGGTGCGGTGCCCACCGGCGGCACGACGCTGCTGACGCTGCGGCAGAGCCTGCGGCTGTCGCAGAAGCAGATCGTGCACGCGATCGAGTTCGACGACCGCATCGTGCTGGTCGGCGAAGGCGAACGCGGCCTGGCCCTGCTCGACAGCGGCCGGATCCCCGAACGGGTCGCCGACGAGCTCGAGGTGGCGGCGCGCGCGCTGCCGCGCGTCGACGCGGTGGTCGCCGACGACCTCGACGACGGCGCGGTGCCCAAGAACCTGGTGATCCCGCGGCCGGCCCAACCGCCGCGCCCGCGCCCGGTCAAGGCACCGCAGTCGCCGGCCCCGACGCCGGCGCGCCCCGCCGTCGGCCTCGGCGATTTCCGCAACCTGCTGCAGAAGGCTGGCCGCTGATGCGCACGCTGCTCGCGTTCCTGTGCCTGCTGCTCTGTTGCGCCGTGCCGGCCACCGCGCAGGGCCTCGGCCCGCTGCCGCAGCCGGCGCTGCCGGACACCTTCGGCCCGCCCGCGCCAGGCACCGGCCAGGGTCCCGGCCTGACGCTGTCGCTGCGCGGCGGCGACGAACGCGAGAACCTCGGTTCGGCGCTCGAGATCATGCTGCTGATGACGTTGCTGGCGATGGCGCCGGCGATCGTCATGACGATGACCTGCTTCACGCGCATCGTCGTCGTGCTGTCGTTCCTGAAGCGCGCGATGTCGATGCAGGACCTGCCGCCGGCGATGATCACGACCGGTTTCGCGCTGTTCATGACGATGTTCGTCATGAAGCCGGTGGTGTCCGACATCTACGACCAGGCCTACCTGCCGTACGTCGAGAACCGCATGGACTGGCGCGACGCGGCGGCGATCGCGACGACGCGCATGAACCAGTTCATGCTCGCGCAGACCCGCGAGGACGACGTGGCGCTGATCCTCGAACTGAGCCAGACGCCGCGCCCGGCGACCGCGCTCGAGACGCCGTTCCACGTCACCGTGCCGGCGTTCGTGCTGTCGGAGATCAAGACCGCCTTCCAGATGGGTTTCGTGCTGTTCCTGCCGTTCGTGGTCATCGACCTCGTGATCAGCGCGATCCTGGTCTCGATGGGCATGTTCAGCTTGCCGCCGGTGGTCGTCTCGACGCCGCTCAAGCTGCTCCTCTTCATCCTGGTCGGCGGTTGGGACCTGGTCGTGGTCTCGCTGGCCGAGAGCTTCGCCACCTGAGGCAACCATGGGCCACGAAACCCTCCTCGAGCTCGCCAAGTCGACGCTGCTGACCGCGCTGGTGATCTGCGCACCGGCGCTGCTGGTCGGCATGGCCGTCGGCTTGCTGATCAGCTTCTTCCAGACCGTCACCTCGCTGCAGGAGCAGACGCTGACGATCGTGCCGAAGATGCTCGCCGTGCTGGTCACGATCGTGCTGCTGATGCCGTGGATCCTGACCACGCTGCGCGAGTACACGGCCAACCTGTTCGCGAACCTGTCCGCCTACGGCATGGGCGGCTGAACCCACGCGACCCATGGACCTCGGCAGCCTCGACGCCTACGTGACCGCGCTGTTCCTGCACCTGGTGCGGGTCGGCAGCTTCATGACGGTGGTGCCGTTCTTCGGCCAACAGGTCGATTCGTACATCTCCCGACTGGTGCTGGCGATCGCCTTCGCGTCGATCTTCTGGTGGGTCGGCGACCAACAGGTCGAGGTGCCCGGCAACCTGCTGGCACTCGGCGTGATGGCGATCCGCGAGGGCGTGATCGGCTTCGCGCTCGGCTTCGCGATGTCGACGTTGACGTCGATGCTGGTCTCGGCCGGCGAGATCGTCAGCTCGGAGATGGGCTTCTCGATGGCCCGCACGATGAACCCCGAGAGCGGCACCGACGCGACGGTGGTCTCGCAGCTGCTGCAGGTGCTCGGTTTCCTGCTGATCCTGCAGCTCGACCTGCACCACGAGGCGCTGCGCATCGTCGGCGACACCTTCCAGGCCTGCCCGGTCGGCCAGCCGTTCGACGTCGAACCGATCTGGCTCGGCCTGCGCACGCTGGTCGCCGGCAGCGTCGCGATGGCGCTGCAGTACGTGTTCCCGGTGCTCGGCATCATGATGTTGCTGTCGATCGGCATGGTGCTGCTCGGCCGCGCGGTGCCGGCGATCAACCTGATGGAGTTCGGCTTCGCGCTGCGCGTGCTGGCTGCGCTCGGCGTCACGGCGTTCTTCCTGGTCGAGAGCGCGCCGTTCCTGATCTCCGTGTTCCACGCGTTCCTCGACCAGACGCGGGCGATGTTCGGGATCTGAGCCATGGCGATGTTCGGAGACGACCAGGGCAAGACCGAGAAGCCCACGCCGCAGCGCCTCTCCGAGGTGCGCAACCGCGGCGATTCGCCGCTGTCGCGCGAACTCGTGCAGGGTGGGCTCCTGGTGATCGCCGCGGTGCTGGCGACCTGCACCGGCGACTGGTTCGTCGACTCGCTGTGCGCTCTGCTCGAACGCGGCCTCGACGTCGACCTCGCCGACCGGCAGGTCGACGAGGTGCACGGTGCGGTCGTCGAGATCGGCACGGCGGTGCTGCAGGTGCTCGGCCCGTTCCTGCTGTTCGTCGGCGCGCTGCTGCTCGCCACGCTGGTGCTCGGCTACGGCCAGATCGGCGTGCACTGGTCCAACGAGGTGGTCGGCTTCAAGCTCGAGAAGCTCAACCCGTTCACCAACTGGAAGCGCGTCTTCAACGTGCAGGCGATCGCCCGCACCGTGTTCGCGTTGCTCAAGCTGACGGTGATCGTCGGCGTGCTGTGGCTGGTGCTGGCCGACCGCTGGCAGTCGCTGCTGCGCCTGCACGAACAGCCGTTCGGCGCCGCGGCGCGCGAGATCGGCGAACTGGCGCTGACGCTGCTGCTGTGGATCGGCGCGGTCGTGTTCGCGCTCGCCTTCGCCGACTTCGCATGGCAGCGCTACAACTTCGAGCAGCGCAACATGATGACCCGCCAGGAGGTCGAGGACGAACGCAAGCGTTCGGAAGGCGACCCGGCGATCCGCATGCGACAACGTCGCGCCCGCCAGGAGCTGCTGCGCCATCGCATGATGGCCGACGTGCCCAAGGCCGACGTGATCGTCACCAACCCGACCCACTTCTCCGTCGCGCTGCGCTACGACCGCCAGCGCGACGCCGCGCCGACCGTCGTCGCCAAGGGCGTCGACGAGCTGGCGTTCAAGATCCGCGAGATCGCCAAGGCCAACGGCGTGCCGTTGCTCGAGGACCCACCGCTGGCGCGTGCGCTGTTCCGCGCCGTCAAGGTCGGCCAGGCGATCCCTGACCGCTTCTACCAGGCCGTCGCCGTGGTCCTCAGCCACGTCTACCGGCTCAAGGGCAAGACCGCCTGACCGGCACCACACCGATGACGAACACCACCACCTCGACCCGGCGGAACAGCCTGCTCGCGCTGTTCTTCCTCGGCATCCTCGCGGTGATGCTGATCCCGATGCCGGCGATCCTGCTGGACGCGATGCTGTGCATCAACATCACGATCAGCCTGCTGATCCTGATGACGGTGCTCAACGCCAGCCGGCCGGTCGAGTTCAGCACCTTCCCGACCGTGCTGCTGTTCACGGCGCTGTTCCGGCTGGCGCTGAACGTGTCGTCGACGCGTCTGATCCTGCTCGAGGCCGACGCCGGCGCGGTGATCCGCACCTTCGGCGACTTCGTCGTCGGCGGCGAACCGCTGGTCGGCATCGTCATCTTCCTGGTCCTGGTGGTGATCCAGTTCATCGTCATCACCAAGGGCCAGAACCGCATCAGCGAGGTCACCGCGCGCTTCGCCCTCGATGCGATGCCCGGCAAGCAGATGTCGATCGACGCCGACCTCGGTGCCGGCCTGATCACCAGCGAGGAGGCCAAGGCGCGCCGGCAGGCGCTGACCGCCGAGATGGAGTTCTACGGCGCGATGGACGGTGCCGGCAAGTTCGTGCGCGGCGACGCCGTCGCCGGCCTGATCATCACCGCGATCAACATCGTCGGTGGCCTGGTCATGTCGATGGTGTTCGGCAGGATGGACCTCGGGCAGGCGTTCAAGACCTACACGATCCTGACCATCGGCGACGGCCTGGTCGCCCAGATCCCGGCCCTGCTGGTCTCCACCGCGGCCGGCATCCTGGTCACCAAGGGCGCCAGCAGCGAAGGGCTCGGCCAGGAGATGGGCAACCAGATGTTCGGCAGCGCCAAGGCGCTGCGCATCGTCGCGGCCGTGCTCGCGGTGATGTCGCTGCTGCCCGGCATGCCGACGCTGTTGTTCCTCGGCATCGGCGCGGCGCTGTACCTGCTCGGTGGCCGCCTCGACACCGCCAGCGCCAAGGTGGCCGCCGCCGAAGCCGCGGCCGCAGAGACCCCGGCTGGCGACAAGGACGCCAATGCCCCGGTCGAGGAACTGCTCGGCGTCGACCGCCTCGGCATCGAGATCGGCTACCGCCTGATCGGTCTGGTCGAACCCGGCCGCCACGGCGGGTTGCTCGACCACATCCGCGCGCTGCGGCGGCAGTTCGCGCAGGGGCTCGGCCTGGTGGTGCCGCCGATCCGCGTGCGCGACAACGTGCAGCTCGACCCGAACGCCTACCGCGTGCTGCTCGGCGGCCAGGAGATCGCCCGCGGCGACCTGCGCGCCGGCCACTTCCTGGCCATGGACCCGAGCGGCACCGCGGCACCGATCGGCGGCGTCGAGACCGTCGAGCCGGCGTTCGGCCTGCCGGCGCGTTGGATCGCCGAGAGCGAGAAGGACCGCGCCGAACTGCTCGGCTACACGGTGATCGACGCCGCCTCGGTGCTGATCACGCACGTCACCGAGGTGCTCAAGAAGGTCGCCGGCGAACTGCTGACCCGCGACGACGTCAAGTCGCTGCTCGACAACCACAAGAAGCACAGCCCGGCGGTGGTCGAGGAGCTGATCCCCAACCAGCTGTCGGTCGGCCAGGTGCAGCGCATCCTCGCCAACCTGCTCAAGGAAGGCGTGCCGATCCGCAACCTGCCGACGATCCTCGAAGCGCTCGCCGACGCCTGCGTCGACACCAAGGACGCCCGCCAGCTCACCGAACAGGTCCGCGCCCGTCTGGCCCGCACGATCGTCGAGCCGCACCTCGACGCCGCCGGCACCTTGCACGCGGTGTTCCTCGATCCCGACCTCGAACGCAACCTCGCCGACACCGTCGCCGGCAGCGACGGCGGCGCCAACCTGCCGGCCGGGTTCCTCGGCCGCTTCGTCGACAGCACCGCCGCTGCGCTGGCGCAGATGGCCAAGAACGGCCGCGACCCGGTGCTGGTCACCCGCGCGACGCTGCGGCCGTTCCTGGCCGAGGCGATCGCCGGTGTGATCCCGAACGCCGCCGTGCTCAGCTACCAGGAGACCACGCCGGCCCGCAAGGTCGAGACCGCCCAACGCATCGCCGTCGCCAGCTGATCCGCCCGTGCCGACGGCCCGACCACACCCGCGGCGACGCGCCCCGACCAGACCG
>DAIMFJ010000170.1:3189-10627 GCA_036724695.1 Planctomycetota bacterium | reverse complement strand
AGCCGCGGCCGTTCGAATTGCTCGACCTGCGGGCGCTGGGCGACACGCTGCGCCTCGACGTGCGCTACGCGACCGCCGACAACTTCCTCGGCACACCGGTCTATCCGGACGCAGTGGCGAAGCTGCAGGTGCCCGCAGCGCACGCACTGGAGCGGGTGCGGGTCAAGCTGCGCACGCAGGGACTCGGGCTGGTGGTCTACGACGCGTACCGGCCGTGGTACGTCACCAAGGTGTTCTTCGACGCGACGCCGCCGGCGATGCGCCACTTCGTCGCCGACCCCGCACACGGCTCGCGACACAACCGCGGCTGCGCGGTCGACCTGTCGCTGTACGACCTGGCGACCGGCGAAGTCGTCGAGATGCCGAGCGGTTACGACGAGTTCACGCCGCGCGCGTACCCGGATTACCCGGGCGGGACCAGCCGGCAGCGACACTTCCGCGAACTGCTGCGGCGCGCGATGGAGGACGAGGGCTTCGCGGTCTACGAGTACGAGTGGTGGCACTTCGACTACCACGCGTGGCGGGAGTTCGGGATCGGCAACGAGCCGTTGTGAGCTCGTGCGGCCGTGGGCCGGTGGGGCCACTGGCTGGATCCGCGCCGGGCGGTACGATCCCGGGATGGTGCAAGACCGGTCCCGTTCGGCGTGGTGCGGGCTCGCCTTGCTGACCCTGGGCGCCTGCGGCGGGGGTGGTGGCGGTGTCCCGGCCCTGCAGGTGGTCAGCCTGTTGCCCGCCGAGGGTGCCGTCGTCGAGCCGGCGACGGCGGGCGTCGTGGTGTTCGCGAAGGCACCCGACGCGTCCACCTTGCGCAGCGAGGCGTTGGTGGTCCGGGATGCCGCCGGCCCACTGCCGGGTAGCCACGGGTACGATGCCGCGACGCGCACGTGGCGTTGGCAGCCGGCCGGCGAACTGCCGCGCGGTGCGGTCGTCACGGCAAGCCTTGCCGGCTCGGTGGCTGGTGCCGACGGAGCGGCGCTGGTGCCGGTGTCCTGGCAGTTCACGGTGCGGGCGGCGGCGCCCGGTGACGACCAGATCCTGAGCCCTGGGGACGCAACCGCGCTCGAGCCGCTGCTCGCCTGGGACGACGGTGGCCGCGTGCACGTCGCCAGTGGCCCACAGACCTGGTCGGCGGCGACTCCTGGGCTGGTGAGCGCGGCGCCTGCTCCCTTTGCATCGATCGTCGGTTGGTACGTCGGCCCCGAGGGGACGGCGACCGCTGCCGGCTGGTTGCCGCTCGGCGCTGGCGCGGCCCAGGCGGCGGTGGCCGATCGGGATGTCCATGGCGTGTGGCAGGTGCCCGAGACGTTCTTGGACCTGCCGCCGAATTCCCTGCTCGATCTCGACGTCGTGGGCAGTCGGTCCGGAGCCACGGTGCTGCGGGCGACCTACGGCCAACCGCCGGCGGCATGGCGGGAGCTGCGGGTCTGGATCCGGCCGGCGACCTTGGCGCCTGCATGGCAGCCGCTGACACCATCGGTGCAGCCGTTGGGGGCGGTCTGGCGCAGTGCCCTGGCTGGCGACGGTTCGTTCGCCACCGTGCGCAGCGAAGGGGCCCAGGTGGTCGTGCAGCGGTTTGCGTTCGGTGCCCAGGGTGGCGGGTCCCCGAGCACCGAGTTCGTCGCCGCCGAGGTCGGAGCCGTCGCCGAGACGATCGTCGCGAGTGCCGATGGCGGCCTGCGGGTGCTGTGGCATGGCGCCGGTGGGGCCCGGCAACGGCTGGCAGCTGCCGGCGCGCCCTTCGGGGCGCCAACTCTGGTGCCGGTCGCGATCCCCAGCGGGTGCCGATGGCTGGCTGCGCCAGATGGCCACGTGGTGGGATGGCGCGACCGCCGGCTGGTGCGGTGCGCCCCGGGCAGCAACGACTGGCAGGCTCGAGATCTCGACCAACAGCCGTTGGCCGTGGCGATCTCGCCGCGCGGCGAGGTGGCCTGGTTGAGCTGGTGGGCTGGGGTACTGTGGTGGTTTACCGGTGGGCGGTTGGGCGCGGATCCCTTCCTGCGGGTGTGGTTTGCCTACCAACCGGGTCCTTTCGCCGGTTTGCGGCGAGCGGCCGTGGCGCTGGATCCCGCCGGCCGCATCGCCGCAGTGCTGGCGGCGGATTCGCCGGGCGAACTGCGCCTCGTGCGCTGGTGGTGACGGTGAACCGGGGGCCGGCTCCGGGAGCTGGCCGCCGGCCAAACCGCCGAATCGACTGAACCGGACCGCTCGCCAGCCGTTGGGCGTTGGCGACCGCTTCCAGTCCCGGCCGGCGGAAACGTCGGCCGACGGTCGCCCCAGTCCTCACACCAGCCCCGGTGCACACCGAGGGAGGTCGCATGCTGCGTCTCTGCCTGTCCGTGGTCGCGTTCCTGTCGTGTTCCTGGCCCGCGCTCGTCGCCCAGGGGGGCCAACGCCCAAGCACCCCCCGGCTGCCCACCGGGCTGTCGTCCGCCACGGCGAGCGATACCCAGATGGTGGTCACCGAGCGCGGCGTCTATGTCCTGCGCGACGACGTCCTGTGGTTGCTCGACCCGCAGTCGCTGGTCGTCCGGCAGCGGTTCGACTTCCGCCGGGCGGCACCTGCTGGCGCGCTGCCGCCCGGGCAGGTCGAAGAGCCGCCGCCGCCGCCAACCAGCGAACCGGCTGCCGCCGGCAAGCGCGAGTCGTACCAGGCGGCGACCAAGCGCGCGCTGGTCTGGTTGAAGCAACACCAGGACGAAGACGGCCGGTTCGACTGTGACGGTTTCATGAAGCACGACCTCGAGGGGGTGCCCTGCGATGGCGCTGGCAGCGCCGTACACGACATCGGCGTCACCGGCTTGGCGGTGCTCGCCTTCCTGGCGGACGGCAGCACGATGCGGGCCGGGCCGTTCCGGGACGAGGTCAAGATGGGTGTCGCGTGGCTGCGCGAGCAGCAGCAGGACAACGGCCTCTTCGGCACGGCGGCGTCGCATGACTTCATCTACGACCACGCGATCGCGACGCTGGCGATCTGCGAGGCGTACGGCCTGTCCAACTACAAGCTGCTGCAGTCGGTGGCGCAGAAGGGGCTGAACTACCTCGAAGCGCATCGCAACCCGTACTCGGTCTGGCGCTACCAGCCGCGCGACAACGACAACGACACCTCGGTGACCACCTGGGCGACGTTCGCCTTGGTCTCCGGGGACCACTTCGGTCTCGAGGTCAACAAGACTGCCCTGCAGATGGCGGCCGTCTGGTACGACCAGGTCACCGACGACCAAGGGCGCGCCGGGTACACCAAGGCCGGCGAACGTTCGTCGCGGCAGCCGGGGGATCACGCGACCCGCTTCCCGCCGGAATCCGGCGAGGCGATGACGGCGGCTGCGTTGGCGGCGCGGCAGATGCTGGGCCAGACGGTCGAGAAGCGGCCTCTGCTGGCCCGTTCGGCGGCGCTGCTGCAGGCGTGCCCGCCGCAGTGGCAGCCCGACCGCATCGATCCGTACTACTGGTACATGGGGACGCTGGCGACGTGGCAGTTCGGTGGCGAACCGTGGCAGGTCTGGTCGCAGGCTCTGGCGGTGCTGCCCGAGCGCCAGCGCCAGGACGGCAACTTCGCCGGATCGTGGGATCCGATCGGGGTCTGGGATCTCAACGGTGGCCGCATCTACGCGACGGCGCTGTACGCGCTGACGCTGCGGGCCGTCGATCGCGCCGCGACCATGCGGCGCTAGACCGACGGGCGCGGTGCATCGGCGCGGATTCGGCAGAATCCGTGCCACCGCGGCGCATTCCGGGGCACTTGGTGGCAGGTGGGGCATGTTGCCCTGGACTGGTGCCCCGACGGTGATGCCCCACGATGCCTACGTTCTGGCGGTGCTCGGTGACGAACGCCAGTTCGCGGCCTGGTTGCGCACGGTGCTGAGTCCAGCCCAGGTCGCGTCGATCGGCTGGTCGTCGCTGCACCGGGTCGGCGAGCGGCATGCCGGCATCCGGCTGCGGGTCGGCAGCTCCGACCTGGTGTTCGCCGCCGAGCTCGCCGATGGCGCGGCGCGCCTGCTGGTGGTCTTCGAACACCGCAGTACGGCGGCCAGCGACCTGCACGACACCTTGCTGCGCTACGCCGTGCATCTCCTGCATGCCGCCGGCCGCGAACGGCCATGGCGGCCGACCTTCGTGGCGGTGGTCGTCCTGAGCCACGGTGCGGCACCGCCTGCGCTGCAGCCACGGGCGGTCCTTTCGTCGGGGGCCGGACTGGCCACCGCCTGGGCGGGGCTGCAGCCCCAGGTGGTGGTCCTCCGTCACCATCTGGCGGCCTGCTCGAGCTCCATGCCGCAAGCTGGTGAGCTGCCGCCAGCGACCCGATTGATGTTGGTCGCGCTGGCCAGCTTGCCTGGACTGGATGGGCCGGCCACGCTGGCGGCGCTCGGTCGTTGGGCCGAACTGCTGCGCGCCACCGAGCAGGAGGATCGCCAGTACGGCAGCGAGCACCTGGCGGCCTTCTTCTGGTACCTTCTGTTGGTGAGCGACACCCCGTTGGCCACCTTGCAGGCCGCCGTGGTGGAGCTGCTACCGTCAGCCAGGACAACGATCATGAGCACTGGAGAACGTCTGTTGGCCAAGGGGCGGTCGGAAGGCCGTCTCCAGGGCCGCGTCGAGGGCCGCGTCGAGGGCCGCGTCGAGGGCCGTGTCGAGGGCTGGCGCGAGGGGCAGATCATGGTCCTGAGGCGGCTCTGTGAGCGGCGATTCGGCGAGTTGCCGCCAGCGGTCCAGGCTCGACTCGAGGCCGCGTCGGCCGCCGATCTCGAGCGCTGGATCGATCGGGTCCTGGATGCGGCGTCGCTCGCCGAGCTGTTCGCGAGCCGCGGAACTGGCTCCGGTCGACCGCGCCGCCCGCGGGCGGTGGCGGAGCAGGAGCCCCGGGTGGCGGCGGCCTGCCGCGGGGCCGTCGTGGCGATTTTTTGCAAGCCTGGAACTGCCTCCCGGCCTAATCTGCTCCCCCAGAAATCGCTCGCAACCCCTTTGCCGCCGCCGTTGTTCCGATGACCCAGGACACCGTGCCCAAGACCGCCAAGCTGACCTTCGGAAACCAGGAAATCGACCTGCCCGTGATGGTGGGCACGGCGGGTGAAACGGCGCTCGACATCCGCCAGTTGCGGGCCAAGACCGGCGCGATCACCTACGACCCAGGGCTCGGCAACACCGGCGCGTGCTTGAGCAAGATCACCTTCCTCGACGGCGAACTGGGCGTGCTGCGCTACGCGGGATACCCGATCGAAGAGCTCGCCCAGAAGAGCAACTTCGTCGAGGTGATGTCCTTGTTGCTGCACCAGGAGTTGCCGAGTCGCGAGCAACTGGCGCAGTTCACGCACGACATCACCTACCACACGATGTTGCAGGAGGACTTGAAGCGCATGTTCTCCAGCCTGCCCAAGGACGGCCATCCGATGGCGGTCTGCGCGGCCGTGGTCGGTGCGCTGTCCACCTACTACCAGAAGTCGTCGCCGAACACGCCCGAGCAGAACTGGATCGACGCGATCCGCCTGCTCGCGAAGATGCCGACGATCGCCGCGTACAGCTACAAACACAGCATCGGGCAGCCGTTCATGTACCCGCGCAACGACCTGTCGTACGCGGCGAACATCCTGCACATGATGTACGCGACGCCGTGCGAGCAGTACGAGCCGAACCCGGTGATGGCGCGCGCGCTCGACCTCTTGCTGATCCTGCACGCCGACCACGAGCAGAACTGTTCGACCAGCACGGTGCGCACGGTCGGCAGCTCGGGTGCCAACCTGTTCGCCAGCGTGTCGGCGGGGATCTCGGCGCTGTGGGGGCCGCTGCACGGTGGCGCCAACCAGGCGGTCATCGAGATGTTGCTGTCGATCCGCGACGGCAAGCGCAGCGCCCGCGAGTTCATGGAGCTCGCCAAGAAGAAGGACAGCGGCGTGCGGCTGATGGGGTTCGGCCACCGCGTCTACAAGAACTACGACCCGCGCGCCTTGATCCTCAAGCAGGCCTGCTACGACGTGCTCGGCCAGCTCGGCAAGAAGGATCCGCTGCTCGACATCGCCCTCGAACTCGAGCAGATCGCCCTGCAGGACAGCTACTTCGTCGACCGCAAGCTGTACCCGAACGTCGACTTCTACTCGGGCATCATCTACAAGGCGCTCGGCATCCCGGTCGAGATGTTCACGGTGTTCTTCGCGATCGGTCGCATGCCCGGCTGGATCGCGCAGTGGCTCGAGTACCAGCGCGACCCGGAAGCGCGCATCACCCGTCCGCGGCAGATCTACATGGGCCCGCAGCAGCGCGCCTACGTCGCCGTCGACAAGCGCTGAACCGGCGCCGGGCTCCGGTGGGCGGCCAGTCGCCGCCGCCAGTTCGCGTGCGATGAAGAAGCTCCGCATCCTGCTGCTGGTGCACGACGTCCTGGTGCCGCCACCGGACGCCGAGCAGCTGTCGGCGAAGGAGACCTGGGAGTACCAGATGGAGCTCGACGTGCAGCGCACGCTGCGCGAACTCGGCCACGAGGTCGAGGTGCTCGGCGTCGGGGACGAGTTGCGGCCGATCCGCGACCGCATCGAGGCCTTGCGACCGCACCTGGTGTTCAACGTGCTGACCGACTTCCACGGTGTCATCGCCTACGAAGCGCACGTGGTCAGCTACCTCGAGCTGCTCAAGCAGCCCTACACCGGCTGCAACCCGCGCGGCATGGTGCTGGCCGGCGACAAGGCGCTCAGCAAGCAGATCCTCAGCTGGCACCGCATCCCGCATCCGGCGTTCGCGCTGTTCCCGCAGCGCACGCGGCGGGCCCGCCTGCCCAAACGCATGCAGTTCCCGGTGATCGTCAAGGCGGCGACCCTGCACGGCAGTGCCGGCATCGCGCAGGCGTCGATCGTGCGCGACGACGCCGAACTGCGCGAGCGGGTCGAGTTCGTGCACCGCACGCTGCAGGACGACGTCGTCGCCGAGCAGTTCCTGGGCGGGCGCGAACTGACCGTCGCCGTGCTCGGCAACGAACGGCTCGAGGTGTTGCCGGTCTGGGAGATGTGGTTCGAGAACCTTCCCGAACGCAACGAGGCGATCGCCACCTCGCGCGTCAAGTGGGACGTCGACTACGCCGAGCGGGTCGGCTTCCGTTCCGGTCCGGCGCGCGACCTGTCGGACGGCGATGCCGCCAAGGCGCAGGACATCGCGCGACGCACCTACCGGGCGTTGCGGTTGTCGGGCTACGCGCGCATCGACATGCGCATGGACGACGCCGGGCGGCTCTGTGTGATCGACGCGAACGTCAACCCCGACCTGACCGGCAACGAGGATTTCGCGCTGTCCGCCGCGCACGCCGGGCTCGACTACGGCCAGTTGCTGCAGCGCATCCTCGGGGCTGGGCTCGCCTACAAGCCGGCCTGGATGGTCGATTGACCGGGCCGCGGCCCGGGCGTCGCCGCGCGGTCACTGCTTGGCTGGCGTAGCGGTCGGCGCAGCCTTCGGCTTGGGC
>DAIMFJ010000170.1:0-3179 GCA_036724695.1 Planctomycetota bacterium | reverse complement strand
GGGCCGCCAGCCCTTCCCCTCGGCGTCCATGCGGGGGTTCATCTCGCGCATCGCCGGGGCGCGCTTCTCGCCTCCCCGGGGGGTGCTGAGGAACTCGGGGGTGCCACCGCCGCCGAGCTGGCTCATGCGTTCCCACAGCAGCGGCGCTTCGTTGGGGTCGTAGCCAGCGCGGATCGCGTAGCGCAGGCCGAGTTCGTCGGCCTCGCTCTCGTGGTCGCGGCTGTAGGGCAGGATCAAACCGACCTGCGCGCCGAGGCCGAGCGCGGCCAGCACGCCGCCCTTGGTCTCCTCGGTCATCTTCGAGAGCTCCATGCCGGCCTGGACCGCGGCCAGCCCAGCTTGCGTCAGCACACCCTGGGTCATGCGCTTGCCGCCGTGCCGCAGCACCGCGTGCGCGACTTCGTGGCCCATGACCACGGCCAATCCGGCTTCGTTCTTGGTGATCGGCAGGATGCCGGTGTAGATCGCAATCCGGCCGTTGGGCAGGCAGAACGCGTTCGGCACGTCGTCGGCCTTCAGCAGCCGGGCTTCCCAGCGGAATTCCTCTTCGGCGGCGGCGGCGATCTTGCGGGCCACCCGCTGCACCATCTCGTAGTTCGGCCCGGCGGTCACCTGGCCGTGCTCGTTGGTGGCCTCTTCGTAGGCCTGCAGGCTCAGCGGCTCCAATTCCTCGTCGGAGTAGAAGTTGAGGTTGCCACAGCCGACCGGCACCAGGGCCAGCAGCGCCAACAGGAGAGTACGCAGCGAACGCAACATGCTGGCATGATACGGTCGGCAAGTCGCCTTGACACCGCTGTTTGGCGGGCGCGGCGAGCACGACCGGGGCGGACTGGGGCTCTGCCGGCAGCGAACCCTTGTCTCGCGAGCCCCGGTGTTCGATGCTCTGCGGATGCACTCTGATCTGGTGATCGTCGGCGGCGCGCGCACCGCCATGGCCGAGTACTCGGGCACGCCTGGCTTCGGCAAGTTCAAGGACATCACGGCCATCGACCTGGCCGCCCATGCCGCCAAGGCAGCCCTCGAACGCTGCGGCGTGGCTCCGGAGATGGTCGACGAGACCTTCGTCGGCAACGTCTCGCAGAGCAGCAGCGACGCGATCTACGGCGGTCGCCACGTGGCGCTCAAGGCCGGCGTGCCGATCGACAAGCCAGCCCTGACCGTGAACCGGATCTGCGGTTCGGGCATCCAGTCGGTGGTGTCGGCGGCGCACAGCCTGCGCCTTGGCGAGAGCCGGCTGTGCCTGGCCGGCGGCATGGAGAACATGAGCCAGGTGCCGCACGTGATCCGCGGCGCCCGCGACGGCTTCCGGTTCGGCCAGGAGCCGAAGATCGAGGACCTGCTGTTCGCAGCGCTGTACGACCCGTACTGCAAGTACTTCATGGCGCAGACCGCCGAGAACGTCGCCAAGAAGCTCGAGATCTCGCGCGAGGAACAGGACGAATACGCGCTGCGCAGCCACCAGCTGGGGGCTGCTGCGGTCAAGGCCGGCAAGTTCGCCGCCGAGATCGCGCCGCTCAAGGTGGTCGCCGGCAAGAAGTAGTTCGTCGTCGACCAGGACGACCACATCAAGCCGGAGACGACCCTCGATGGCCTCGCCAAGCTGCGCCCGGCGTTCGGCAAGGACGGCACGGTGACCGCCGGCAACGCGTCGGGCATCGTCGACGGCGCGGCGATGCTGGTCGTCACGACGGCGGCGCGCGCCAAGGAGCTCGGCCTCGCGCCGAAGGCGAGGATCCGCTCGTGGGGGATCGCCGGGGTGCCACCGGAGGTGATGGGTCTCGGCCCGGTGCCGGCGATCCGCCCGGCCTGCGAGAAGGCCGGGTTGACGGTCGCCGACCTCGACCTGATCGAGATCAACGAGGCGTTCTCGGCCCAGTACCTGGGCTGCGAGAAGGAACTCGGCCTCGACCGCCAGAAGTGCAACGTCAACGGCGGCGCGATCGCGCTGGGCCACCCGCTGGGTGCCACCGGCACCCGCCTGCTGCTGACCCTGGTGCGCGAACTCGAGCAGTCCGGCAAGGCGCTCGGCTGTGCGTCGGCCTGCATCGGCGGCGGCCAGGGCATCGCGATGATCCTCGAACGCATCTGAAGGAGACCACCCGATGCGCAGCGACACCGTCACGTTCTCCGGCCGCGTGCTCTACCTCACCGAGGATCAGGAGCAGCTCAAGGCCCAGCTCTACGACCACCAGACGTTCCGCCACGACCCGGCGCGGAAGCTGATCGACAACATCTCGACCGACGAGCTCACGCCGGGTTGGGTCTGCTACTACTACGACGCGACGCTGGCGCGCTACTGCCTGGTCGGGTTGCGCGGCGGCAACGTCAAGCAGGACGCGATCAAGAACGGCGGTTTCGCGGTGATCGTGTCCGGGGTCAGCAAGGGCTGCGGCAGTTCGCGCGAGACCGCGCCGTACAGCGAGCTCGAAGCCGGCGTGCGCCTGGTGATCGCCAAGAACATCGAGAAGATCTACGGCCAGAACTGCCAGAACATCGGCCTGTTGACGTCGACCGACTTCTCGCTGCTGCCGCGCATCGAACGCGGCGAGGCGATCCCGATCGAGGAGTTCACCAAGGGCCTCGATCCGATCGCCGCCGAGATCGTGCGGCACGGTGGGCTGTTCGCGTACAACCAGGCGCGTCTGGCCGGCCGGACCGCGCCCCCGGCGGTGACGACCGCACCGCGGCCGATGACGTTGTGCGAGAAGATCATCGCGCGGCGCGCGATCGCCGACGCCAAGACCGGTCGCCTCGGCGTACCGGCCGTGCAGCCCGGCGACGCGCTGTTCGTGCGCACCGACGTGCGCTTCAGCCACGAGTACGTGACGCCGATGGCCGAGGCGCTGTTCAAGCTCGGCCTGGGCAAGGACGCCAAGGTCACCGACCCGCAGTCGGTGTTCGCGTTCCGCGACCACCTGACGTTCCTCGACCGCATCATGCCCGAGGCGCACGTCAAGATGGGCTTGAAGGAGCAGGCGGCGTCGCTGGCGACCGTGCAGGAGGCGTTCAGCAAGCGCCAGGGCGTCAAGCTGTACGGCGAAGTGGTGCGCGACGGCAAGACGGTCGGCAGCGAAGGCATCTGCCACAACATCGTCATCGAGGACATCGCCGAACCGGGCCAGCTGGTGATCGGCACCGACAGCCACACCTGCATGGCCGGTGCGCTCGGCTGCTTTGCT
>DAIMFJ010000169.1:2272-10629 GCA_036724695.1 Planctomycetota bacterium | reverse complement strand
GCCACCGCAAGCGGCGATTTACATGGACAACAACACCACGGTGTATAACTTGGTCATGCCCAGATCGTACCTCGGCGCCCGGGTGCGGCAATCCCCTTCCACCCCCCCCCCCGCACGCGATTTGATACCGGATCCCAATCCCTTACCTTTCATAGGCTTACAAACGCCATGACGAACCCGGACCGAACCCCGTTGCCACGTCGCCGCACGGCCTTGCTGCTGGCCGCGACGATCGCCATGGGGCTGGCGTCGCGGCGCCCAGCAAGCATCGCCTGGCTCGGCGAGTACCCTGGCGACGCGCTCTACGCCGCCGCTGCGGCATGGGCCCTCCTCTTGCTGCGGCCCACGCTTGCTGCGTGGCAGGTCGGCACCCTGGCCTTCGTCGCGGCAAGCCTCGTCGAGCTGCAGCAGCTGCTGGCCTGGCCGTGGCTGGTGGAACTGCGGCAGACCACGCTCGGCGCGCTGCTGCTCGGCCAGGGCTTCCAGTGGCAGGACCTGCTCGCCTACCTGGTCGGCGCAACCACCGCGGCCGGCCTGGCCGCGGTGGCACGTCCCCGCTCCGTCAGCCCCGCTTCGCCAGGTTCTCGTAGTACCACGTGAACGACTGGCGCTGCTGGCTCGGCACCAGGGCGTCCAGCTCCTGCTGCAGCTCGGACCGCTGCGCCGAGTTGGCCTCGCGCTCCTTCTTCTGCTCGGCCATCACCTCCCGGCGAGCGGCCGCAGCGGCGTCGCCCTCGAGGCCCTTGGCACGCTCGAGCATCACCGCGTTGAGGGCTTGCATCGCGGTCAGATTCGCCGCCAGCGCCGCACGCAGCTCGGCGACCCGCGCCGTCTCCGCCGCATCGAGCTCGCGCCCGACCGGCCGCCAGATCGCGTAGGCCCCGACCACCAGATCGAGGTCGCCGTCGCCATCGAGGTCACCGCAGTCCATGTACAAGCCGGCCACCGGCGCGGCTCCGCTCGTCGCCGGACCGGCCGCGGGCGCCACCAGGGTCTGCAACGCACCGAGCTTGGGTTCGGCGTCGCTGCCCAGGTTGCGGCACCAGGACACTCCGCCGCCGGTCGAACCGCCGTACGCATCGCCCATGCTGCCGACCAGCAGGTCCTGCACGCCGTCGCGATCCCAGTCGACGAGCCGCAGCGTCGAGACCTTGCCGGGCACGACCAGCGGTTTGCCGTCGGCGCGCACCACCTCGTTGGCAAGCGCATACGCCGGCGCGGTCCGCGAGCCTTCGTTGCGTCGCAGCAGCACCTGGCCACCCTTGTAGTCGCCGAGCAACAAATCGAGGTCGCCATCGCCGTCCCAGTCCGCGGCCCACACCGAGGTCAACTGGCCGACGATGCCGGTGCCACCCGGCGGATCGCAGCGGTTGGTCTCCTGCCAGCGTTTCGCTCCGAAGTCCCAGTAGGAGTTCATGACGATGCGCTGGCCATCCTTGTCGAGGATGCCGGTCGGCTGTCGCCAGCCGTCGGGATCCTTGATCGCCACGTGCGGGGAGCCATCGAAGATGCCCGCGACGAGATCCAGGTCGCCGTCGCCGTCGTAGTCCACGAACTGTGGACTCATGCCGATGCATCACCAATTGGCGAAGTCGACTTCCTTGCCGTCCTTGGCGAGCAGCTTCTGCTCGGCCGCGAACTTCGGCGTACCAGCCCCCGGCAGGCGCAGCGCCGTGGTCAGTCGGCCGCGCAGGTCGCCGACCACCACGTCGAGGTGGCCATCGCCATCGAGATCGTGCAGGACCGGCGACGGGTACAGGCGGCCCTTGCCGAGCACGGTCGGCCCAGCCTTGGTCGGCGCACCGGCCTCGATCGACACGGGCGGCGCGAACGAGGCACCCTGCGCGTGCGCAGCGCCACTGCACAGCAGCCCACCGAACAAGACACCGGGCAGGGCACCGAGAGTGGCGCCCGTGAATCGTCTACCAGCCATCGCGAACTCCTGGGGTTTGGGAAGCAACCCCCCGAGAGTAGCGAATCCGCGGCCCCCGAACGTCACTTTGGCGCAACATCGAAGCCCCGTTCGGGCACGTAGCGCAGTTCCTGCCGGGTCGCACCATCGGACCCGGCCACCTCGCAGAGATCGAACAGGCCATCGCCGTCGACGTCGCGCCACCGGAACACCAGTCCCTGCCGCCGCTCGACCATCGCCTCGTGCAGGCCGTCGCCGTCGCGATCGAGCAACTCCTGCTCGACGCCGCGACCGAAGTAGCGGAACTGCTCGTAGTGGCCGTCGGCGTCGGCGTCGATCGCTTCGGCGATCCTGGCGCCACTCTTGCGCAGGTGGGTGACGTAGCCGTTCGGCTTGCGCACGTACTCGAGCAGCGGATTGTCGATCTGCGCCGCTTCGGCTCGCGTCTCGAGCCAGAGCCCCGCGAACACCACCGCCAACAGGGTCGCGGCGATCGCCCAGAGCCGCGAACCACCCCCTCCCACCGCGCCAACCCCGGTACCTTGAGCAGCCGCCTGCCGCTTCGCGAACTCGGCGCCGACCGCCGGCGCGGCGGCGAGGGCCTGGGCGGTCAACTCGTCCAGGCCGATCGCGACGTCGTCGGGCCCGAGCAGTTCCTTGGCCCGCTCGAGGCTCGCGGTCGGCACCAGCACCTTGACACCGGTCAGGTTCATCAGGCGCTGGCTCATCGCCATCTCGTCGGCCAGCGAATCGCCTTCGATGTACGCCGGGATGCCCTCGGCCTGCAGCCTGGCCGCGAGCAGCTTCGCCTGCGCCGGGTCGGCAGCCACCTTCACCACGGACGCCAACGGTCGTTCGGTCATCGCTCAACCTCCGGTACGGCGCAACGTGTACGCATGCAGGCTCTGCGCCGCCGCCTGCACCTGGGCCGGGTCGCGCCACCAGGTCTCGTCGACACTGGCGATGCGGCCCGTCAACGGCGCACTGTCCGCCGACAACAAGAACGCGGCCAGCTCGGCCGCCAACTCCGGCGGCCGATGCTGGGCCCTTTGTGGATGGACCTGGCCGGTGCGCTGTTCCTCGACCACCACCTTCGCCAACACGTCCTGGTTCCAGACCATGCCGGGCTGCAGGCAATTGACGCGGATGCCACTGTCCCAGAGTTCGACCGCCAACTGGTCGGTCAGGCGGCAGATCGCGGCTTTCGCACTCGCATAGGCGGTGTAGGGTTCGCCGAGCATCGGAAACCAGCTCCCTCCGCCGCAGCACAGCAGCAAGGTGCCGGTCCCCTGCCTGCGCATGCCCGGCAGCACCGCGCGCACCGTGTGGAACGCGCCGAACAGGTTGTTCTGCACGACGCGCACCCATTCGCCAGGATCGACCTGGTCGATCGGCTGGTGGGCGCCGCTGCCGCCGGCGATCGCCGCGCAGACGCCGATCGGCCCGAACGCCGCCTCGGCGCGCTGCACGCAGCGCACCAGATCGTCGGCGACGGTCACGTCGGCGGCGACCGCCAGCGCTTCGCCACCGGCCGCCCGGATCGCCGCAGCCGCAGCTTCGAGCCGCTCCAGCCGCCGCGCCGCCAACACGACGCGCGCACCTTCCCGGGCGAGGCGTTCGGCGACCGCGCGCCCGATGTTCCACCCGCCCCCGGTGACCAGGGCGACCTTGCCGGCGAACCGGCCCTTGGCAGTGCTCGAAGCGACGTCGCTCACCCAGGCAGCATAGCTGCCGGCACCGAGCTGCACACCGCCCGCCGCTCGTTCGCGACCGCCACCGGCCGCAATTTCGCCGTGAAGGCACGCAGGATCGGCGCTTCCTCGACGATCTCGAGCCCGGCGATCGCCGCGCGGTTCGCCATCAGCTCGGCGAACGCCTCGACGACCCAGTCGACGTGGCTCTGCGTGTAGACCCGCCGCGGCAAGCACAGGCGGACCAGGTCGTGCTCGGCCAGCGTCGACTGCCCAGTGGTCGGATCGGGCTTGCCGAACATCAGCGAACCGATCTCGACGGCCCGCACGCCGCCCTGCACGTACAGGGCACAGGCCAGCGCCTGGCCCGGGAACCGGTTCGCGGGCAGGTGCGGCAGCATCGCCCGTGCGTCGACGTACACCGCGTGCAGCGCGAACGGCCGCACCACCGGCACGCCGAGCGCGTCGAGCTTGCTGGCCAGGTAGTGAGCACTGGCCTCGCGGTAGTGCAGGTAGTCGTGGTCGAGCACTTCGCGCAAGCCCTGCGCCAACGCCGCCAGGTCGCGGCCGGCCAGCCCGCCGTAGGTCGGGAAACCCTCGGTCAGGATCAGCAGGTTGCGCAGGCGCTGCGCCAAGGCGTCGTCGTTGCAGCACAGCAGCCCGCCGATGTTGACCAGGCCGTCCTTCTTGGCCGAGATCGTGCAACCGTCGGCGAGGTCGAACATCGCCCGCGCGATCTGCCGCAGCGGCACGCCGCGCCACTCGGGGTCCATCGTGTGGATCCACCAGGCGTTTTCGGCGAACCGCGCCGCGTCGAGGAAGAACGGCACGCCGTGCCGGCGGTACAGCTCGCTGGTCGCGCGCAGGTTCTGCATCGACACCGGTTGGCCACCGGTGCGGTTGTTGGTGATCGTCACCATGCCGAGCGGCACGCTGCCGGGTGGCTGTGCCTCGAGCCAGGCGCGCAGGCGCGGCAGGTCGACGTCGCCCTTCCACGGCGTCTCGGCGCGCAGGTCGCGCGCACTCGGGTGCACGAAGTCCACGGCCTCGGCACCGAGGAATTCGACGTTGGCGCGCGTCGTGTCGAAGTGCGCGTTGTTCGGCACCCGCTGGCCCGATGCCACCGTGCAGCCGAACAGGATGCGCTCGGCGGCGCGCCCCTGGTGGACCGGGAACACGTGCCGGTAGCCGGTCAGCTCGCGGACCACGCTCTCGAGCTCGTAGAACGACTTGCTGCCGGCGTAGCTCTCGTCGCCGGTCATCACCGCCGCCCACTGTTGCGCCGACATCGCCCCGGTGCCGGAATCGGTCAACAGGTCGATCATCACGTCCTCGGCGCGCAGCAGGAACAGGTTGTGGTGGGCCCGCGCCAGCAGTTCGCGGCGCTCGGCCACGTCGGTGATCCGGAACGGCTCGATCGCCTTGATGCGGAACGGCTCGAGAATGGTCTTCATCGCGGCAGTTTCGACGGCCAACCGCACCTCGGGCATCCGCCCAAGGGGGTAGGCCGACCGGAACCACGGCCCAGCTTCACCCGCAGACCGCTTGCGCCGCCGCCTGGTACAGCGGCAGGCCGACCGTCAGGTTGAACGGAAACGTGATGCCCAGCGCCGCGCCGACGTACAGCGACGCTTCGGCCTCCGGGATCGCCAACCGCATCGCCGCCGGCACGGCGATGTAGCTGGCGCTGGCCGCCAGCACCAACAGCAGCGTCGCGTCGCCGACCGACAGCCCGATCCCCGCCGCAGCCAGGAGCGCCACCGCCGCCTGGACCAGCGGCACGCCGATCCCGAACGGCACCAGAAACCTCGCCTCGCCGGCCAGCGCCCGCAGCCGCGAACCGGCCAGCACGCCCAGGTCGAGCAGGAAGAACACCAACACGCCGGGGAACGCATCGGTGCAGAGCGGCTTCATCGCCTGGTAGCCGGACTCGCCGCAGAGCGCACCGATCGCCAGGCTGCCGAGCAGCACCACCACCGGCCCGTTCAGCAGCGCGTCGTGCAGCAGCGCCCGCACGTCGACGTTCGGCGCGGCCGCAGCGGTGCCGCGCAGCGCCCGCCGGCGCAGCAGCACCGCGACGACGATCGCCGGCGACTCCATCAGCGCCATCGCCGCGACCATGTGGCCGCCGAACGCGATGCCCTGCCGATCGAGACCGGCACAGGCGGTCAGGAACGTCACCGCACTGATCGAACCGTACGCCGCGGCCAGCGCCGCCGCGTCGTGCGCCGACAACCGCCGTCTCGCCAGCCAGAACACCGGCAGCGGCGCCAGAGCCGCCAACAGCACGGCCACCCCGAGGGTCGGCAACACCACCCCGCCAAAACCCCCGCGAGCCAGTTCGACCCCACCCTTGAAGCCGATCGCCCACAGCAGGTACAGCGACAGCAGCTTGGTCACCGGCGCTGGGATCTCCAGCGGCGAGCGCAGCAGGGCCGCGGCGACCCCCAGCGCGAAGAACAGGATCGGCGGGTTCTGGAAGTTGGCGAGCAGGGTGGCGAGATCCATGGGCGGGGCGAGGTTTCGCCGATCGATACACGACTTGCAATTCGTGTTTTCGATTTCCTGTATTCTGAGTCGTGCGACGAGGTACCTTGCCGGACATGTCGCAGGCTGCGGTGCCGAACTGGACCTTCCTGACCAACCACGCCCACGTGTTGGTGGCGCTGGCCCGCGAGCCGGGCACCCGGCTGCGCGAACTGGCCCTGGCCGTCGGCATCACCGAGCGGGCGACCCAGCGCATCCTCAAGGACCTGCGCGACGGCGGCTATGTGAAGGTCGAGCGGCTGGGCCGGCGCAACCACTACCGGATCGCCGACCGCCACCCGCTGCGGCACCCGGTCGAAGCCGGAACGACGGTCCGGCAATTGCTGCAGCTGTTGCTCTGACGGCATGATGCCGCGATGGCCGAGATCGTGCTGGCAACCCTGAACGCGAAGTGGATCCACGCTTCGTTCGGCCTGCGCTGCCTGCGCGCCAACCTCGGCGACCTGCGCGAGCGCTCCACGATCCTCGAGTTCGAGATCGGCCAGCGACCGGTCGACGTCGCCGAGGCCCTGCTGGCCGCCGGGCCCAGGATCCTTGGACTCGGCGTGTACGTCTGGAACGCCACCCAGACCCTGCAGCTGGTCCGGATCCTGAAATCGATCGCCCCGGAGCTGGTGGTCGTGCTCGGCGGCCCCGAGGTCAGCCACGAGACCGACGGGCAGGAGGTCGTGGCCCTGGCCGACTTCGTGGTCCGCGGCGAGGCCGACCTGGCGTTCGCCGCGCTGTGCCGGCGCATCCTCGCCGGCGAGGCGGACCTGCCAAAGGTCCACGATGCGCCGCTGCCGCACTTCGGCGAATTGGCCGATCCGTACGCGGAGTACACGACCACCGACATCGCGCACCGGATCGTCTACGTCGAGGCGTCGCGCGGCTGCCCGTTCACCTGCGAGTTCTGCCTGTCGTCGCTCGACATACCGGTGCGCCGCGCCGAGCTGGCGCCGTTCCTGGCGGCGATGCAGCGGCTGTACGACCAGGGCCTGCGGCACTTCAAGTTCGTCGACCGCACCTTCAACCTCGGCATCGACTTCGCGGTGGCGATCCTGCGCTTCTTCCGCGAGCGCTACACGCCCGAGCTGTTCTTGCACTTCGAACTGATCCCCGACCGGCTGCCCGACAAGCTGCGCGCCGAGATCGCCGCGTTCCCCGCGGGCGCTCTGCAGTTCGAGGTCGGCGTGCAGACGCTCGACGACGCGACCGGCGAACGCATCTCGCGCCGCCAGGACCGCCAGAAGCTGCACGACAACCTGCGCTGGCTGCGCACCGCGACCGGCGCCCACGTGCACGCCGACCTGATCGCCGGCCTGCCCGGCGAGACCGAGGCGACGTTCGCCCGCGGCTTCGACGAGCTGTGGGCGTCCGGCCCCGACGAGATCCAGGTCGGCGTGCTCAAGCGCCTGCGCGGCACGCCGATCGTCCGCCACGACGCCGAGTTCGGCATGCGCTACGCGCAGGAGGCCCCGTACGAGATCCTCGCCACCGCGGCGGTGCCGTTTCCGACGATGCAGCGCATGAAGCGTTTCGCGCGCTACTGGGACGTCGTCGCCAACTCCGGCAACTGGCTCGAGACCCTGCGCATCCTGTTGGCCGGCCCGTCGGCCTACGACCGCTTCGCCGCGTTCGCGGATTGGCTGCACGCCGAGACCCGCGCCACCGCCGGCATTGCGCTGGGCCGGCTCGCCGGACTGTTGTGGCGCTGGCTGGTCGAAGTCCGCGGCCACGACGCCGACACCGTCGGCGCGGCGATGGCCGCCGACTATGCCCGCTGCGCCCGCCACGACTGGCCCGAGTTCCTGCGGCCCTACGTCGTCGCCCGCGGCGGCGAATTGCGGCGGTCGGGCTCCGCCGCGGCCGCGCGGCAAGCGCGGCACCGCGGCGGGTGATGCCGCGGCTCGTCGACCCCTCGGGGCCTTCGACTTCAGTGGTGCCATGCGAGAGTACTGGGCGGCCTCGCGCGCTGCAGCCGCAACCTGCAACCGCCCCACGCCCTGCCAATCCCGTCGCCACTGGCCCGCCTATGCAGCCAAGGCGGACAGTATGCGCCTCGACTCGAGCGTTGTTCGCCCTGGAGCGGGCCATGGAAATCCATTGGCGAAACTCGCAGGAAACATGGTGACCCCACTTGCATCCCCCCCCCCCGATGTAGAGTCTGGGCTTCCTGCGCCCTGGAGGTCATGCATGCTTCGGTTCGCACCAGTTCTCGTTTCTGC
>DAIMFJ010000169.1:0-2262 GCA_036724695.1 Planctomycetota bacterium | reverse complement strand
CTTCGGTGATCACAGCTTCCCAGACTTGCCACCTCGTGGGCCAAGGCCCGGTGGCCTGCTTCACCTTCGTAATGGGCAGCATCCCTGGAGCGACGACGCCACGCCCGGGCAACTGCGAGAAGGAAGCGACCCCAGAGAGCCCGACAGCGTGCTCTCCGAAGCGACAGTGCGAGTTCGCCCCAGTCCGCCTGGTCGTCACAGCGGCTTCTTGCTTCAAGGATTGCGGCGGCTACGACGGCATGATACCAACCTACACCCCCGCAGACTTCAGCGTCATGACCCCTCCCCCTACGCTCAGTGCCGGTCAGACCCAGCCCTATGATGTCAAGGCGAGCGTACCCCTTGAATGCGGAAAGCCGCATGTGGACGTCACCGTTGACTTCAAGAACAAGACTGGCCAGATCCTATTCGAGATGCGGGTTCGCTACCACTGCGCCCAGTGTCCAGCTCTCGTGTCGGACGGCTGAGGCAGTGCCATGACTGGGAAGTCTCGCTCGAGGAGCTGGCTGACATGGTCATTCGCCTTGCTTCTGGGGGTGGCCGCGTTCGCATGGTTCCGCCTTGCTGGCACGACCGCCAACCCGCCGAAGGAGCCGACCTCGGCAGAGGCCAGCCTTTCGACCACAACGCCAACGACTCTGGTCGAACCCGACCAACACGATCCGGTTTCCAGGCTCGACTCGACCCCACCGCAGCAGTCGGAGGCCACGCCGACGAGCATCCGCGACTACACCGACTTCTCAGCGATGGTTGCCGGCCACCTGCAGCTGGCCCCCCGCGATCTGCAGAACTCTGCCCGCGACTTCTTCCTCCTCCAGGCCACTCACATGGACGAGATGGCCGAACAGGCACGAGCCGGAGGCAACCTCGAAGCCATCGTGTCAGAACTCGACTGCATGTTCATGGCACGCGTTCGCCGTGCCTGCGCGGACCTCTTGGCGACCGGCAAGGGCCTGCTGGTCGTCGATGGATTGCCCTACGACAAGCTGATCCGCGGCAAGCACTGGCTGCTGTGGGGGGGCACCGGTCAGTCCCAGCTGTTCGGTCGCCAGCTGCAGGTATTGGTGCTGCTCGACGAAGCCGATCCGGAGCTGGAGACCCTCGAGAGAGCGTTCGTCGACGCTCGAGCTGCGATGCTCACCGAGCGACTGGAAGCGTTCAACTCGCGGAGTTTCACCGATCGCGCCGAGGAGATCGAACGCTTTCAGAGCCGGAACCGACAACCGCGCAGCGGGCCGGAGTCTTCGTGGTTCGGCATCGACGGGCATTACATCAACCAACTGCGTGTCGACACCAGCACGATGACGGTCCGCCCGATCCTATGAGCTTGACGGACGGACGTGCCGGCCGATCCTGATACTCGCGCCGACCGCCATCAGCCCGAGCGAGGCTGGTCGACCCCTGCTGCGGTTCTCCGCGTCGCACGGAGATTTGCCGGCTGCGGAGCGGAAGCAGGAGAGCCGAACAATTCGGCGCCCTGCGGCCTCAGCTGGTCGGAGCGTCAGCGACGACGCAGACTTCGGTTGCGGCCGCAGGCTGCGCCGAGACATCGGCGCGATCTCGACTCCTGGCGCCGCAGCTGGGGTCCGCCTTGCCAGGTCAGCGTCGCGAGTGCGCTTCGCCTGAGCGGCGCAAGAACACCGCCGCCGTGCCGTTGGGAGCGCTGTACAGGCGATCCTGCATCGCCACGACGAGCGCGGCACCGGTCCCTGGATGCAAGCGCGCCGGCAAGGCGAGCAGGAACTCGCCTGCCGGTTCGGTCGCCGCACCACGGTCTCGGACCACGAGGTGGGTGACGCCCTTCTGCTCGAGGTACGCGACCAGCTGCCGATCGCGCAGCACGACCTGAAATCCGAAGTTGTTGATCAGTCCGTCCAGACTGATCGTCGGTCGCTTCCCGAAGTACGCCACCAACCCAGGATCGGTGGTGGCGACCACCGCCCGCTCCGGCAGATGTTCGTCGATCCAACGACCGATCCGATACGCATCGGCAAGCGTGGCGTCGACCGAAGGAACCCGGCCGTAACGGTTGCCAACCACGACCAGCGCCACCAGCAACAACGTCGGACCGGCGCTGCGTCGCCACCGCGGCGACGTGACGACGGCATGGAACAGTCGTCCTGCGAGCAGCGCCGCGAAGCTCGTCGCCACCGCGAAGTGCCACGAATAGAGCCCGTAGTCCGCGTCCTTCTGGAACAGCAGATCGTAGCCGTAGAAGGCCAGGAAGCCCGCCGCGAGCGCCCCCAGTGGCCGGTCGATCGC
>DAIMFJ010000168.1:3143-10638 GCA_036724695.1 Planctomycetota bacterium | reverse complement strand
CCGCGCGCCGGCGGCCGCGGCGATCGCCGCGCCGAGCCGGCCGCGGCCGAACACGCCGATCCGGTTGGCCGTCACGTGGCCACCTCCGCGGCGCTGCCGGGCGCGCGCAGGGCGGGTTCGGCGAAGAACTCGGCGTGCAGCCGCTGCAGCGCGCGGTTGGCGTCGTTCGCCGGCAGCACGAACGACAGGTTGCGCGCGTTGCCGCCGAAACTGACCAGTTCGGGGGTCAGGTCGGCGAGGGCGCGGCAGGCGCGCTCGAGCAGGCGCGGGGTCTGCCGCAGGCCTTCGCCGACCGCGGCGACGATCGCCCGGTCGCGCGCCTCGAGCGGCGCGTCCGGTTCGACGGTGCACGACACCGACACCTCGGCGGTGGCGATCAGGTCGACGCTGATGCCGAGTTGCCCGAACGCGCCGAACAGGCGCGCCAGGTAGCCGCTGGCCTGCAGCATGCGGGTGCTGGTCATCGTCAGCACGGTGACCGGGCCACGGCTGGCCAGGGCGGCGACGCCGCCGCGGCGCGACGGTGCATGGCGCGGGTCGATGGTCGTGAAGCCGCCGTGCGGGCGTTGCGTGTGGCGAACCGTCACCGGGATGCGCGCGTCGACGGCCGGCTGGATCGTCGACGGATGCAGGACCTTGGCGCCGAACGCGGCCAGCTCGGCGGCTTCGGCGGGGGTCAGCGAAGGGATCGGCCGCGCGCCGTCGACGCAGCGCGGATCGGCGGTCAACACGCCTTCGACGTCGGTCCAGATCTGCACTTCCTGGGCGCCGAGCGCAGCGCCGAGCAACGACGCCGACCAGTCGCTGCCGCCGCGGCCGAGCGTGGTGGTGTGGCCGCCGCGGGTGCTGCCGATGTAGCCCTCGGTGACCACGATCTCGCCGTGCGCGAGGTGCGGGGCGATGTGCTGCACGGCCAGATCGGCGATCTCGGCCCGTTGGGGCGTCGCCGCGCCGAAGCGCTCGTCGGTGCGCAGCACGCGACGGGCGTCGACCTGTACCGCGGTCGCGCCGCGGCCGGCCGGCAGCGCGTTCAGCAGGGCGGTCAGCAACGTGGTGCTGCAGCGCTCGCCGTGTGCGACGATCGCGTCGCGCGTGCGCGGCGTCAGTTCGCGCAGCAGCGCCACGCCGCGCAGCAGCACCGCGAGCTCTTCGCGCATCGCACCGAGGCTGGTGAGGCAGGCCTCGAGCGGCGGGCCGGACAGCAGTTCCCGTGCGGTGGCCTCGGCGAGGGCGAGCGGTCGTTCGGCGGCGGCGAGCGCGGCCGGGGCATCGCCGGTGCCGGCGGCGGCGGCCGCTTCGAACAACTGGTTGGTGCTCTTGCCCATCGCCGACAGCACGACGACCGGGCGGCGCGCCCGCGCCGCCGTCACCAGCTCGGCGACTTGCCGCAGCCGCGTGGCGTCGGCGACCGACGACCCGCCGAACTTCATGACGATCATGCGCGGCTCCGCAGCAGCCGTTCGGCGAGCTGCGTCAGCAGTTCGCAGCCGGCGGCCAGTTCGGCGCCGGTGATGTGCTCGTCGAGCGTGTGGGCGACCTTGATGTCGCCGGGGCCGCACAGCACGACCTGGCCGCCGCCGACCAATTGGCGCATGCGCGGGGCGTCGCTGCCGAACGTGACCATCGCCGCCTCGAAGCCGGGCAGTGTCGTGAACCGCTCGGGCGGCGTGAACGACATGCGTTCGAGGCGGCCGTCCGGCGGCACGAGGTCGCGGGCGCGGGCCTCGAACTGCGAGTCCGGCAGCGAACGCACCATGACGATCGCCTCGGCCTCGGCAGGGATCACGTTCGGGGCGCCGCCGCCGCGAATGCTGCCGAGGTTCCAGACCTCGGGGCCGAGGTCGGGATCGACGCCGGTCGGCAGTTCGCGAAGCGCCTGCAACCAGTCGAGCAGCGGCCAGATCGCCGAACGGCCGAGTTCGGGCGTGCCCGAATGCGCGGCGAGCCCCTTGGTGGCCAGGCGGAGTTGCAGCACGCCGCGCTGGCCGGTGGCGAGCTTGCTGCAGGTCGGTTCGCCGTTGATCGCGGCTGTGCATTCGGCCAGCCGCGGCGCGAAGTCCTGGGCGGCGATCGCCCCGATGCTGTCGGTCTCCTCGCCGACCACGCCGAGCCACGCGAAGCCGGTGTGGCCGCGCTCGAGCAGGTTGGCGATCGCGCCGAGCTGCGCGGTGATCTGGCCCTTGGCGTCACAGGCGCCGCGGCCGCTGAGCAGGTCGCCCTGGCGGCGCGGCGGCACGAACGGTGGCACCGTGTCGAGATGCGTCGAGAACAACAGGCGCGGGTGGCCCCAGGTGGCCAACACGTTGTGGCGGCCGGGGGCGACTTCCTGCAGTTCGATGCGCGCGCCGAGTTCGCGCAACAGGCTGCGCAGGGCCGGCAGACCGTGGTCTTCGCGGCCGGTGGTGGTGTCGGCCCGGCACAGGGCTTCGGTGCGGTCGAGCAGCCAGGCGGCGGTGCGCGGTGCCAGGGAGGTGCTGGCGGCGGGCGGGTTCGCTGAGAGGTCGGTCACGGGGGACTCCGGAGAGGGATCCACTGTCGGAATGGGATCCACCGGAGACCTGATCGCGCACGGGCGACGCTCCTGGCACGCCGCACCGGGCCACGGTGCGACAGACACGGGTATTTAGACCGAGTGTCCAGCGGGCGACGCCGACGGCAGCGTGGCCCACTTCGGCGGTCGTCGCCTTTCGCTGCAGCTCGTCATGGGCCCGACGCCCTGGCTGCAGGTACTGATCGCGACCGCTCCTCCAGCGGAAGGCGCAAGATGACTGCGTGCTGCGGCGAGTGCAAGTCCCGATCGCGAGGATTTCTCGGCTGCGCGTGGCCCGATCGCCGTTACCGCCGTTGCAGCGCGAACTTGGCCAGAGCCCCGACGACGTCGATTTGTTCGGCTTCGGTGATGCCGTGGAAGATCGGCAGCGCCAGCGAGGTCGCCGCCAGCTCGTCGGCGACCGGGAACGGCAACGCCGCGTCGGGCAGGTGCGCGAAGCAGTGCTGGTGGTGCTGCGGCCGCGGGAACGGCACCGCGCACGCGACCCCCTGCTGGCGCAGGTGCACGGCCGCGGCGTCCCGCTGCGCCGCCGGCACGCGCACCACGAACTGCTGGTAGGCGTGGCCGTCGCGTTCGCTGGGCAGTTGCGCCCAGTCGGACAGGTGTGCCTCGTCGAACAGATCGCGGTAGCGGGCGGCGTGCCCGGTCCGCTGCTCCACGATGTCGGCGAGGTGGCGCAGGCGAACCCGGATCGCGGCGGCCTGGATCGTGTCCATGCGGTGGTTGCCGCCGACCAGTTCGTGGTCGTGCTGGATCGCCGCCCCCTGGTTGCGCAGCGCGCGCACCCGTTCGGCGAGGCGGTCGTCGTTGGTGGTCAGGAACCCACCTTCGCCGATGCCGCCGAGGTTCTTGGACGGTGCCGTCGACCAGGTCGCCACGATGCCGTCGGTGCCGACCACGCGACCGGCGCGCGTCGCGCCGATTGCCGTCGCGGCGTCCTCGACGAGCGGCACCCCGGCGCGCCGGCAGGCGGCCTCGATCGCCGGCAGGTCGCAGGCGAGTCCGAACAGGTGCGCGGCGACCACGGCCTTGGCGCGCGGGTGGGCCGCCAGGCGGACCGCCAGCTGGCCCGGATCGAGGCCGTACGTCGCGGTCTCGGCGTCGACGAACACCGGCACCGCGCCGAGCCGGGCCACTGCGCCGGCGGCGGTGAAGTAGCCGTAGGTCGGCACCAACACCTGGTCGCCCGGCCCGACGCCGAGGGCGGCGAGCCCGCACAGCAGCGCATCGGCGCCCGACGACAGCCCCACCGCGTGGGCGACGCCGAGCCGTTCCTGCAGCTCGCGTTCGACGTGGTCGACCTCCGGCCCGAGGATGTACTGACCGCTGCGCACGACGCGCACGACCGCGGCCTCGATCTCGGCCAGCAGGCCACGGTCACGGCAGACGTCGAGCATGGGTACGGGCATGGTTCGCTGCGCAGAAGATAGGACAGACTTCGGCGCACGCACGGCCTGCGCTGTGTTTCGCCGCCAATTCCCGGTGGCAGCGCTGCTTCAGGCACCCTTGCCGGGGCGCCAGAGCTCGGCCAACGCCGACACCGGCACGGTCAACAGCTCGACGACCGGGCGGGTCGCCAGCACCTGCTCGTCGAACGTCGCCTCGGTCTCGGTGACCAGATCGGACAGCGCGGCGAGGCGGTTGCGGTAGCTGCCGAGGATGCCGCGCAGCGCCGCCGCCGGCAGCCGTTCGTGGAACCGCACGTGCAGCAGCGTCAGGCCGCTGGTGCGGCCGTTGTGGACCTCGGGGACCAGGATCACCGTGCGGCCGTCGCTGCGGCCGGCGGCCACCAGGCACTGCTTCTCGACCGCGACCAGGTGCTTGGCGCCCTTCAGCGTCGGGTTGGTGGCGGTGCGCGAACGCAGCGTCGTGGCGATGCCGCGCTGGTCGACGACGTGGATCGTCGCCGTGCCGGTTTCGGCGTCGCCGTCGATCCGGTAGCGCGTGCTGCCGAGCACCTCGGCGACCGCCGGATCGAGGCCGGCCAGGGCCCGCAGGTCGCGGTAGGCGACGTGGTCGCGCACTGCGCCGGCGGCGAGGACGGCACCGACCAGCGGCACGGTCAACAGCGCCTCGTCGGCACGCGAGATGCCGACCGTGACGGTCTTGGCCTGGTGCTTGATCGCGTCGATCGGCCGCGTCAGCTGGTCGATCGCGGCGGTCAGCTCCTCGGTCAGCGCGTCGACGACCGCGCCCGGGGCACCCGGTGCGCCGAACTCGATCGGGAACACGTCGAGCGACAGCAGCCCGAGCGCGTAGTTGCACAGCGACGTCAGTCGCGCTGCGGTGCGCGCCTCGAGCGAGCCGTCGTAGCGACCGAGCAGCAGCTCCTTGCGGAACTCCAGCCACGCCGGCTGCAGGTGCGGCCGCAGCCGCTCGAGCACGTCGTCGCCGCCGCCGCCACCTTCGCCGAACGTCGCCTCGATCGCCGCCCGCATCTTGCGCAGCGGCAGCGCCGACGCGTCGATCGCCTGGGCGGCGCCGTAGCCGAACAGGTGGCCGGCCATCGTCGACAGGATGTACGCGAGCTGCGGCGCCACCGCCGGCACCTCGAGCACCGCTGCCGCCGCCGCGAAGCGCTGTTCGCCCGTGGTGGCGACCACGATCGGCGTCGCCTTGTGCGCCTTGTAGATCGCGACCTCCTTGGCGATGTCGTCGGCCAGCGAACCGGTCGCGCCGGCCGCGCAGACCAGGATCAGCGGCTCGCTCGACAGGTCGATGTGCTTCTTGTCCTCGGTCGCGTCGCTGGCGATCGACTTGTAGCAGAGCTCGCTGAGCTTGATGCGGATCTCGGCGGCGGCGACGCGGTTGCGGCCGTTGCCGACCAGCGCCCAGTAGCGTTTGGCGGGCACCAACCGGTTGGCGACCGCGGCGATGCGCTCGCGCTGTCCGAGCACCGCGGCCATCGCGGTCGGCAGGTCGCGCAGGGCCCGCAGCAGGCGATCCTCGCCGGCGTCGTCGGCGCAGCCGGCGGCGCGCGCCAGCGCCAGCGCCAGCAGCTGTCCGGCGGCACACTGCGCGTAGAACGCCTTGGTGCTGGCGACGCTCATCTCGACGTCGCGACCGTCGCTGGTGAACAGCACGCCGTCGGCCTTGTCGCACAGGTCGCTGCCGCGGCGATTGACGATCGCCAGCACCGTGGCGCCGCGCTGGCGCGCCAGGTCGACGGTGCGGTTGGTGTCGGTGGTGGTGCCCGACTGCGAGATCGCGACGATCAGCGTGTCGCGCATGTCGTCGCGCAGCTGGAAGCCCGACAACTCGGTCGCCGGCAGGGCCTGCACGGCGATCGGCGTCGCGGCGAGGGCCTCGGCGACGGCTGCGGCGACGGCCTGCCCGGCCACCGCGGCGGTGCCCTGGCCGATCACCAGCAGCTTGCGGAACCGCCCGGCGGCGAGGCCGGCAGCGACGGCTTCGGGCAGCGACGCCGGCGGCAGCGCCACCTGCAGCCGTTCGCCGCGCTGCACGATCCGGCCGCGCAGGGTCTTCTGGAACGACGCCGGCGACTGCGAGATCTCCTTCAGCAGGTAGTGCCGGAACTCGCCGCGGTCGATGTCGCGGGTCGTCACCGCCGCTGCCGCGAGGTGGCGTTCGGTCACCGGCAGCGCCGTGCCGTCGAAGGCGTGCCGGGCGATGCCGGCCACGCTGCCGGCGTGGTGGCGGTCGAGCACGACCACCTGGCCGCGCGACGCACTCGGGTTGGCCGGATTGCCGGGCGTCTCGCCGTCGAGGCGCAGGTAGCGCTCGCATTCCTCGATGACGCCGTAGGGCTCGCTGGCGACCACGAACGTGTCCTCGGTGCAACCGACGTACAGCGCCTGGCCCGAGCCGCGCAGCGAGATCGCCAGGCGGTGGGGTTCGCGCGAGCTGACCGCGCCGGTCGCGACCGAACCCTCGAACGTCGTCACGCTGCGCAGGAACGCCGTCGCGAGATCCTGGCCGCCGGCCATGCCGCGCGACACCAGCGTCGGGATCACCTTGGCGTCGGTGGTGATCGCCTCGGCGATCTGCATGCCGTGCCGGGCGATCAGTTCGTGGTGGTTGTCGACGTCGCCGTTCAAGGCACCCAGCACGAGGGGACCGGCGGTGGCCAGCGTCTCGCGCTCGTCGAGTGGGTGGGCGTTCGGCTCGCTGATGATGCCGACGCTGGCCCAGCGGGTGTGGCCGAGCACCAGGGCCTCGACGCCGGGTTCGCGCACGGCGGCCTGCAGCAGCGCGTCGGTGCGCATGCTCTGCCGCAGGGCGCGCACGTTGTCGCCGAGCTCGCCGATCTCGGCGGAGTGCTTGTAGACGAACACCAGGCAGCCATCCGTGGCACGCACGGTGGCGTTGCGGCACAACGGGTCGGCGTCGCGTCCGCGACGCAGCGCGGCCAGGTGGGGTGCCTCGGGATCCAGCCCGGTCAGCACGATGCCGACGCCGGCCGAGTCGCGGCCGCGGACCTCGAGGCGGTCGAGCGCCGACAGTGCGGCGGCGACGCTCGACCACGCGGTCGCCGCGTCGCGGTGCGGCACGGTGCCGTCGCCGAGGCCGACGACCGCCTCGGCGTGCGGCAGCCGATCCTGGCGCACCGCCCACAGGGCGTCCTTGAGCCGCAGCAGTGCGGCGTTGCGGGCTTCGACGGCCGGATCGACGTCGGCGGCGGCGCCACCGGCGTCGAGCGACGCCTCGAAGGCCTGCACGTCGCGGTGCAGCTCGGCGAGCCAGTTGGCCAGCGTCGCGCGTTCGCCGGGGTGCTGCAGCAGCGTCCACAACCCGGGCGTGCCGCGCAGCAGGCGGTCGAGTTCGCCCAGGGCGGTCCCGGCGGCGGTCAGTTCGGCGACGTCACGACGCTGCGCGAACGCGCGGCGCGCGCGTTGCGCGGCGTCGAGCACGTCGGCGATGGCCGGAACGCGGTCGAGCAGCTCGCCGATGGTGTCCTCCAGCGCGCGGGAGCGCTCGCGCAGC
>DAIMFJ010000168.1:0-3133 GCA_036724695.1 Planctomycetota bacterium | reverse complement strand
TCCCACACATGCAGTTCTCGGAGTTCGGTCAGCGCGGAGCGAACTGGCCGCCGCCGACGCGCAGCGTCGCCGCCAGTTCCGCATCGCTCTCTTCGAGCAATGCGACGAGCTGCTTGAGCCACTCCGCGACCGGCTCCGGCAGTGCTTCGGGCGCGATCTTGGCGCGCACCGCCGGTTCTTGCCACACCAACTGCAGACTGTCGCAGACCACCTCGCCGTGGCTGGCTGCGAGCGGCAGTGCCGTGCGCTTCTGCCACAGCGATGGCCAGGTGTCGGCAGGCAGCGCATGGCGCTGCTGTCCGGTCAGGCCGTAGTGCAGTTCGCCGGTCTCCGTCCAGCGCACGAAACGGTCGCCGAACTTGCAGGACAGGATCTCGAAGCCGCCGGCGTAAACCTCGTCGCCGTCGCGACGGATCGTCGGCACCGCCAGCGTCTGCCCCGACTTCGTCCGCGCCGCGGCGGTCAGCAGCTCGAGGGCCTGTTCCTTGCTGTCGAACGCCGCGCCGTCGGCCTTGGGGTGGGCCTCGCCGAGCCAGCTGCGCAGCGCCTTGTGGGCTTCGTCGGCGAGGAACCTGCCCCACGGATTGCCGAGGAACGACCGCTCTTCGCCGAGCGCGTCGAGCAGCGGCTGCAGCGGCGGCACGATGCCCTTGGCGAGCAGCAGCGCGGCGAGTCGCGGTTGCGCGCGCGGATCGCTCTCCGGGCGGGCGAATTGCGCGGTCACCGCGTCGGGGCCGCCGAGCAGTGCCAGCCCGAAGCGGGCGTGCACACGCGTCAGCCAGGCCGGGTCGTCGCCATGCTGGGTGAACAGTTGCGTGAACTCGTCCGCCCGACCGGTCAGCAGCGGCGCGCGCGTGGCGAGGCCGCGCATCGCCTGGCCGCGCCAGTAGAAGTCGCGATCGCTGGCCCAATCGAGCAGCAGCGCGACCACCGGTTCGTCGAGTGGCGTCGCGTCGGCGATCGCCTCGACGAGGTTGGCGGGGATCTTGACCCGGCCGACCTGTCGTTCGTAGTCGCGGATCGCCGGCACGGCCGCGGCACCGGCGGCAGCGACCTTGCGGCCGGCGGCGAGCCGCAAGCCGTAGCGCGACGCGGTGCAGGCGCGTTCGACTTCCTTCGGCCAATCGGTCGCGGCGGGATCCTGGGCCGCCGGCCAGAAAGCGAGCAGCGGCGAGGCCACGGCCAGCCAGAACAGCAGATAGACGGGTTTCACGCGGCGCTTCTCGGTCACTTCACGGTGTCGGCGTCCATCTGATAGATCATCACGACGACCCCGTCTTCCGTTTCTTCGCCGACGTAGAGTTTGCCCGTCACCGTGACCACGCCCGGCAGGATGTCCATCGTGACGCCGTCGGGCAGCGTGCAGAACACGATCTCGTTCATCTTCGGCGTGCCGTTGCAGCCGCACGCCTCGTTGATCAGCATGAACTGGTTGACCGGCGAACTGCCCGGCGTCTCCCGCATCATGAAGCCGGCGATCGACACGACCTTCTCGTCGAGGTCGGTGACCTCCTTGGGCAGGGTCATGCCTTCCGTGTAGTCGTAGCCGGCGAGCACGGCGAAGCTGATCTTCTCCGGGTCCTGGGCCAACAGGCCGAGCAGGCCGCCCAGGAGGCTGTTGCGGAGCAGGGTCATGCGATGATCTTAGCACATCGACGCGAACGTTCCGAGGCTTTGCGCCGATGTCGCAAGTGCTTGCAGCGCAGTGTCTAGCGTATTCGTCAGCCGTCGTGGGGCAGGCTGCCGCGGGACGCCCGCAGGTAGCCGAACGGCGTCAGGTGCAGCAGGTTCGACACCCGCGACGTGTACACGTCGGCGTGGCGTTCGATCTGCCGCGCCAGCCGGCTCTTGTCGTTGCCGGCGCGCATCAGCGGCCCCCAGATCGCGTGGCCGAGGTGGCCGGCGTCGCGGGCCAGCGGCGCGATGCCGTGGTCGAGCGCTTCGCTGGCCAGCCGCAACTGCCGCAGCCGCTCCTGGATCGCCTCGGCGGTGCCCGGCGCGCCGTCCGGCACCGGCGCCTGCACGGCCAGCCGCTGCAGTGCCAGGCGCAACACCGCCTGTTCGTGGTCGAGAGCCTCCTTCTGTGCCATGCGTTCGCTCAGCTCGCGCTGCTGGGCCGCGAACGCGCGTTCGTCGCGCACCTCGGCTGCGAGTTCGCGCAGGATCATACCGGTGCGCCAGCGGCGGATCTGGCTGCTGACGTGCACGTCGGCGTAGACGTGGTCGCCGACGTAGAGGATCGCCTCGCCGCTGCAGCCGAAGAACTGCTGCACGGCCTCGGCGTTGCCGCCGCGGTAGACCTGGCCGGCGACCAAGGGACCGTCGTGGGGGCGTTCGGTGCCAGCCGCGTCGAGGATCGCCGCGAACGGCCGGTTGCCGTCGAAGAACGCCGGTTTCCTGGCCTGCGCGATCACCAGCGTGAACAGGTCGCGCCACGAGCCGCCCGGCAGGTGCCGGCCGACCGCGTACTCCATCATCGCCTGCGTGTAGTGCCACTCCGAGTTGGTGGCCAAGAACAGCTTCTTGCCGGCCTGCTGCAGGTCGAGCAGCGTGCGCACCAGGTCGGGGTCGTGGTCGACGAAACGATCCGGGTCGGCGACGATCTCGGCCTTGAGTTGGCCCTCGAGGTGGGCGGCGTCCATCGTCTCACCGACCAGCCGGTACAGCTGGCGGTAGTCGAGGTTCGGCAGTCGGCCGGCGTCGAGCAGATCGACCAACTGCGCGTACAGGCACGCCTCGGACAGCGAGAACAGCGTGTTCAAGAACACCCAGCGCGGTTCGCTGAGGTCGACCCACACCTGGCTGTAGACCTTGCGTTGCTGGTCGTGCGGCAGCACCGCCATGCCATGGGCTGCCTGGGTCACGTAGCCGAAGCGGTTGGCCTTGACGATGTTGCCGAGTTCGAGGTCGACGACCAGCCCGCGCGCGAAACGGTCGGCGTGGAAGCGCATCGCGGCGACCGGCAGCCCTTTGGCGAGCAGCCGCTGCTGCACGTGCCAGAACGCGCGTTCCTCCCATTGCGGCACGTCGTAGTGGACCAGCGTGTAGTCCATGTCGAATCCGATCGCCTGGATCGAACGCATGTTCAGCGTGCGATTGCAGAACACGCGGCGCTCGGGCGGCGGCGCGAACG
>DAIMFJ010000167.1:10224-10680 GCA_036724695.1 Planctomycetota bacterium | reverse complement strand
CAGCATCTCGCGCTGGGTCTGCTGGGCGGCCAGCGCCTGCTGCAAGGCCGGCTCGCGCTCGACCCGGACCCGCCACGCCGCGAGCGCGGCCGTGTCGAGTTCGCCGTCGAGGTAGCGCTGCAACAACAGGGAATCGGCGGTCGACAGGTTCATCGTTTGCCTCCGGGGCCCGTGGACCCGCGGGTGACGGAAGACAGCTCGGGCACGAGGTCCGGATACCGGGTCTCGAGCAGGTCGCGAAACCGCTGCCGGGCCCGGAACAGCCGCGACTCGACGGTGCCGAGGCGGCATTGCAGCACCTCGGCCATCTCGTTGTAGGACAGGTCCTCGAACTCGCGCAGCACCAGCACGGTGCGGAACTTCTCCGGCAGCTCGTCGAGCAGTTCGCGGGTGACGCGGGCCAGTTCGGCCCGCTCGAGCGGCGCCTCGGGCGCGTCGCCGGTGCCGCGCGGGTCG
>DAIMFJ010000167.1:0-10214 GCA_036724695.1 Planctomycetota bacterium | reverse complement strand
CAGGCGCAGGCGGCGCCGGCCGGCCTTGGCGAGCAGGTCGTTCGCCGCGTTGACGGCGATCCGATACACCCAGGTGTAGAACTGCGACTCGTGTTGGAAGGTGTGCAGCTTGCGGAACACGCGCAGGAACACCTCCTGCGCCAGGTCCTCGCATTCGCCCGGGTCGCGGGTGTAGCGCGACACCAGCCGGTAGACCCGGTCCTGGTAGCGATCGACGAGCCCGGCGAACGCCGCCTCGCTGCCCGCCAACACGGCGGCGATCAGCTCCTGGTCGGAACCAGCGGCATCGGGGCTGTCGGGGCTGCGCTTCAAGGCGAACACGGGCCCATTGGAAGGCCCCCCCGCGGCTTTCTTCCCGGCCGGTTCACGCCTGCGGCCCGGTCCCGCCGAGCAGGTGCCCCATCTTCTGCCGCTTCGTCTCCAAGTACTTGATGTTGTGCGGGTTAGGCTCGACCATCAGCGGCACCTGCTCGACCACTTCGAGTCCGTAGGCGTGCAGGCCGGTGAGCTTCTTGGGGTTGTTGGTCAGCAGCCGGAGCTGGCGCAGGCCGAGGTCGTGCAGGATCTGCGCCCCGGTGCCGAATTCGCGTTCGTCGGGACGGAAACCGAGGTGCACGTTCGCCTCGACGGTGTCCAGGCCGGTGTCCTGCAGCGCGTAGGCCCGCATCTTGTTGGCCAACCCGATGCCACGGCCCTCCTGGCTGAAGTACAGGATCACGCCGCGCCCCTCCTGCTGGACCCGCCGCATCGCCTCGTGGAGCTGCGGGCCGCAGTCGCAGCGCAGCGAGCCGAACGCGTCGCCGGTCAGGCACTGCGAGTGCACCCGCGCCAGTACCGGCGCCTCGATCGCCGGGTAGCGGGCGTCGCCGTCGACCCGTTCGATGCCGACGGTCAGCGCCATGTGGGCGCGGCCGTCGACCTTGCTGACGTAGGTGTGGCAGTCGAACTCGCCGAACTCGGTCGGCAGCTTGGCGACCGCGCCGCGCTCGATCAGCCGTTCGCGGCGGCGGCGGTACTCGACGAGGTCGGCGATGCAGCCCATCTTGATGCCGCGTTCGGCACAGAAGCGCTCGAGTTCGGGCACCCGGGCCATCTCGCCGTCGTCCTTGATGATCTCGCAGATGACCCCGGCCGGCCGCAATCCGGCCAACCGGCACAGGTCGACGATGCCTTCGGTCTGGCCGGTGCGCACCAGCACGCCACCGTCGCGGGCGCGCAACGGGAAGATGTGGCCGGGCCGCGCCAGGTCCTCGGGACGGGCCGTCGGCGACACCGCGGCGAGGATCGTGCGGGCGCGATCCTTGGCCGAGATGCCGGTGGTGACCCCGGTCGCCGCCTCGACCGACACCGTGAACGCGGTGCCGAAGCGCGAACTGTTGTCGGCGACCTGCATCGGCAACCGCAACTGGTCGCAGATCGCACTGTCGAGCGCCAGGCAGACCAGGCCGCGGGCGTCGCGGATCATCTGGTTGACGAGTTCGGGCGTCGCGAACTCGGCGGCGAAACACAGGTCGCCCTCGTTCTCGCGGTCGGGATCGTCGACGAGCACGATCGGACGGCCACGTTGGAGTTCGGCGAGCAGTTCGGGGATGGGCGCGAAGGTCATGCGGGTGCCAGGGGCCGGACGAAGCCGGGCCGGACAGTGTAGCGGTTCGGGTCGGCAGGATCTGCCGCACCCTGCGGCAACCGGGCCTTTGGCGGTGCCGCACGATCCGACAGTCGGCGCCGGAGTGTGCAGGGTTGCAGCAGTCCACCGCCGAATCCGGCGGCACCGGCGCAGCCGAACCCGCCGTGCCATCGACACCGCCGGAAACCGTGCAACAGTGGGCGTTTTTTCGTTCAGTGGCGTTCGACGGCTCGCCGAAGCCATCCCCCGGCAAGGGGCGGAGCGGCAGACAACCGGGAAGGAAGGCAACGGGGATGAAACGCACCTTGGTGGAAGTGATCTGCGGCGTGGGCGCGCTGGGACTGATGGTCTCGTTCCATCACCAGATCGCGCGGCTGGAGGTCGCACAGCAGGACGTCGCAGCGCTCGAACGCAAGGTCGAGGACGCCGTCGCCGCCCGCCGCGACGACCGGCAGCTGCAGACGCTGCGCGAGCAGATCCTGGCCGAGACCGCGACGCGGATCGCCGGCCTGGAGAGCGAGTTGCGCAACGCCTCGGCCGGCTCGGCGCAAGCCCTGCAGATCGAGCGCGAGCTGCAGAAGGCCAAGCACGAGGTCGCCAACTTCCGCAGCGAGATCTCGACCGACTTCGCGCGCACCAAGGCGCTGGTCGACGCGTACATCGACGAGGTGCGCGCCAAGGAGAAGAACGCCGCGCTGAAGCTCTCCGAGACCCACGAGGCGATCGCGACGCTGGCGTCGCGGCTGCACCGCGACCACGAGTCCCTGACCCAGTCGATGCTGCTGCCGACCGTGCAGCTCAACGGCGACGACACGGTGGGTTCGGGCACGCTGGTGTTCTCCGGCAAGAACCCGAAGAGCGGCAAGGTCGAGTCCTACGTGCTGACCTCGTACCACGTGGTGCGCAACATCCTCGCCGACACGCCGCGCGCCAACCGCGAAGGCTTCGACACGACCGTCTACCTGCCGGGCGAGCGCCTGGTGGTCAAGGCGAAGATGGTGGCCAACAAGCCGAACATCGACGCCGCGCTGGTGCGCCTGCTGACCGACCGCGAACTGCCGAACGTGGCCAACGTGCTGCCGCGCGGCGACGCCAGCCAGGTCAAGGTCTGGGACGCGGTCTGCGCGGTCGGCTGCCCGCTCGGCAACGACCCGGTGCCGAGCAACGGCGAGATCAGTTCGCTGAAGAACGAACTCAACGGCGCCAACTACTGGATGATCAACGCGCCGACCTACTTCGGCAACAGCGGCGGCGGCATCTACCTCGCCGACACCCACCAGTTGATCGGCGTGTTCAGCAAGATCTACACGCACGGCAAGGGCACGCCGGTGGTGGTGCCGCACATGGGCCTGTGCACGCCGATCGGCCTGGTGCACGAATGGCTGGCGGGGGAAGGCCTCGGCCACCTGCTGACGAGCCAGAGCGTCGACAAGGTCGACCTGCGCATGCTCGCCGCGCCGCCGAAGTGACCCGCGGCGCGCGGAACGCCGCCCGGCCCGGCGCAGCGGTGGACTCGGCCCGGCGCAGCGATGAACTCGCCCGGCGCGGCGGTGAACCCGCCCGGGGCAGCGCGGAACCGGCTCAGCGCAGCGCGCGGCCCAGCTTGCGCAGTTCCTTGGTGTCCAACCCGGCCCGGAACGCCGCCTGCACCGCTTCGCGGGCCTCGGCGAGCCGGCCGAGCTGTCGCAGGTACGAGGCCTTGGCGATCACGAAGCGCGCTTCGACGCGGCGGCCGGCCTGCGCCTGCTCGATCAACTCCAGGGCCCGCTTGGCGTTGCCGAGCGCGGCGAACGTCGCGGCCATCTCCAGCACCAGCTCGGGCTGCAGCGGGGACAGTTCGAGGGCCTCGTAGAGCAGGTCGAGTGCGCCGGGCAGGTTGCCGCTGCGCCGTTCGATCACGGCCAGGAAGTACAGCGCCGGCCAGAACTCCTCCTGCAGCTGCAGCCACGAGCGCAGCGCCGGCGCATGCTGACGCGGTTCCTTGCCGCGCATCGCGCCGGCGATCGCGCGCGCGAAGCGCACCTCGAACTGGTCGACGTCGAGGCGCAGCAGGGCACGTACCGCGCGGTCGCGGGTCTCGTCGTCGACGACCTCGTCGAGGCCGGTGACCAACTCGCGGCGCGCGGCCGTGCGCCGCCCGGAGCTGGCCAGGCACAGGCCGAGGTGCACACGGGCCTCGTCGCGCAGCAGGCCGGCCAGCGCCAGCAGGGCGTCGACCACCGCCAGCGGGGCGGGCCGCTCCTGCAGGTGCGCGGCCAGGCATTCGAGCAGCACGCTGTCGGCCGACGCCTCGTCGTCCCACTCGCCGCGCCGCAGCGTGCGCTCGCGCAGCCGCACGAGGCCGCGGCGCACCAGTTCCCAGGCGTCGTCGTGGCGCTCCTCGGCGAAGCGCACCTGGGCCAGGTGCGAGAAGAAGTCGGGGTGGCCGTCGACCTCGAGGCCACGTTCCCACAGGTCGACGGCGCCGCGCGTGTCGCCGCGGCGCGCCAGCAACAGCCCGAGGCTCTCGAGGCCCTTGGCGGGTGGCGGATCGAGGTGCGCGGCGTGCTCGAGCCAGGCTTCGGCGCGCCGGTCGTCGCCGAGGTCCGAGAGGTGTTCGGCGATCGCCACGCAGCCGTCGCCGTCGACCGGCGACGCCGAGTAGCAGGTGTCGAGGAACCGCCGCACCGCGTCGCCGTCGAGTCGCGCGCCGTCGAGCGCCAGCACGGTCGTCGCGTTGGCGACGCGCAGGGCCAGCCCGAAGCCGGGATCGAGCGCCAGCGCCTCGGCGAACGGCCGCATCAGCGCCTCGCGGTCCTCCGGCACGGCGATGTCGAGGTCGCCACTGAGCAGGATCGCGTTGTCGAGGCCCTGCAGGAAGTGCCGGAACGCGGCGCCGTTGTCGGTCATCAGCCCGCGCGGCGGTTCGTGGTACGGCACGCCGATCAACCGGGCCAGATGGCGGGCGATGCGCAGCAGCACCGGCACCGGATTGTGCAGCGGGACCGTGCCGGCGACCTTCTCGGTCAACGACTCGTCGAAGCCTTCGACCTCGTCGTGCAGCACGTGGAACTCGACGAACAGACCGTTCTCGCGCGGCGCCAGCTCGCCGACCACGACCGCGCGCACGTCGACGTCGTCGGGCACCAGTTCGAAGGCCTCGTCGCGATCCGGTGGCGCGTCGAGCCGCAGCCAGGTGGCCCCGCCCTTGCCGGAGGTCTGCAGCTCGAGCATCGCGGTCGGCACCGACTGGCCCTGGTTGAGCACCTGGTGCACGAAGTCCGGCAGCCGCCGGGCCAGCATCTCGAGATCGACGCCGGGCAGCTCGGACTTCGGGCGCACGGCGAGCGGCAGGAACATCACCTCGGGTGCGTCCAGGTCGTCGTGCGGCTCAAGGGGGTCGGGCATCAGCGGGTTCGGCGCGGCGGTCGGGTGCGGGTCGGGAGGTGTCGGTCGGAAGGTTGGTCTCGGGTGGCGCGCCGTTCAGCCGGGCGGCCAGTGCAGCGGCCGGCCGGCGAGCACGTGCACGTGCAGATGGAAGACGGTCTGGCCGGCACCGGCGCCGCTGTTGACGACCACGCGGAAGCCGTCCTCGGCGACACCGAGCGAACGCGCCACGCTGGCCGCTGTCAACAGCAGGTGGCCGAGCAGCGCTTCGTCCTCGAGTGTGGCATCGGCGAGGCGCGCCAGCGGACGCTTGGGGATCACCAGGAAGTGCGTCGGCGCCTGCGGGGCCACGTCGCGGAAGGCGAGGCAACGCTCGTCTTCGTGCAGCACCTTGGCCGGGATCTCCCCGCGCAGGATGCGCGCGAACACGTTCGCAGGGTCGTAGGTCGACGCAGGCGCGGTCACTCCGTGCAGGGTAAGGCGAATTCGCGGCCGGCGACAAGGGAGGCCGCGAAACTTCCTGACCGAGTTACGGCCGGGCGTATCCTGAAGATCCTCAGCGGAGCTCGAGCCCAAAAGGCAGCTGCGCGTAGATCTTCGGCGTCGGCCCACCTGCCAACGCGTCATGCACCAGCCCGAGCATGCCGGCGAACGGCGCGCAGCGCGTCAGCACCGCCTTGAGTACGGCGCCATCGACCCCGTTGGTCACCTGCGCATCGACGAACGAGGCCAGCAGGGTGTCCGCGAAGTTCTTCGGCTGCGGCTGGTGCACGACCTCGACGTCTTCGTCGAGGTCGGCCTGTTCGCGCAGCATCGCCACCGCGGCGTCGACGCCGCCGATCGCGTCGATCAGGCCGAGATCGAGCGCCTGGCTGCCCGACCAGACACGGCCGCCGGCGAGCTTCTCGACCGCTTCGCGGGTCAGTTTGCGCGAACCGGCGACGTTGGCCAGGAACCGGTCGTAGATGTCGTCGACCATGCTCTGCATGCGGGCGCGGGCGGCCTCGGTCCACGGCCGGTCGATCGCGTCCATCAGCGGGCCGTCGTCGAGGCGCACGATGTCGGTGTGCACCCCGAGGCGCCGCATCAGTGCGCCGGTCTGGAAGCGCATGCCGAACACGCCGATCGAGCCGGTGATGGTGCCGACCTCGGCGAAGATCGGTCGGCCGATCGTGGTGATCCAGTAGCCACCCGACGCGGCGAGGTCGCCCATCGAGAACACCACCGGCTTCTTGGCGGCGAGGCGCTGCAGCGCCAGCCGGATCGCCTCGCTGGCGGTCGCCGAGCCACCCGGCGAGTTGATGCGCACCACCACGGCCTTGACGAACTCGTTGGCGGCGAGCGCGTCGAGCTTCTGCACGGCCGGCCCGGCGACCATACTGCCCGGCACCGGCTTGTCGCCGTCGACGATCTGACCCGACAGGTGCATCACGACGATCTGTGGATCCTCGACCGCCTCCTCGCGGCTGGCGCGCATCATCGCCGAGAAGATCGACAACAGGTCGCGGCTCTGCTTCTTCTCCTTGGCGGCGGCGTCGACGAAGTCGAACTCGCCCTGGTTGCGCACCATCGCGTAGGCCCGCTCGGCACCGGACCACGGCACCAGTCGATCGACGAGACCGGCGGCGAGCGCTTCGCGGGCGACGATCAGGCGCTGGGCCTGCAGGTCGCGCACCTTGCGCTCGTCGAGTTTGCGGCCGGCGGCGATCTGCCGGACGATGTCGTTGTTGATGCTGGCCAGCATCGCTTCGTAGTGCGCGCGCAGGTGGTCGGACATCTGCGGCAGCATGTACGGCTCGACCGCGCCCTTGAACTCGCCGACGCGGGTCACCTCGACCTGCACGCCGAGCAGGTCCAGCGCATCCTTCATGTGCATCACGGCCATCGCCGGCGAACGCAGGTCGATCGCTCCCATGTCGGCCATCAGCACCTCGTCGGCCATCGCCGCGAGCTGCATCGTCGTCGAGCCGACGTTCTCGACGTAACAGACGACCTTCTTGCCGGCGGCGCGCACGCGCGCGAACGTGCGCTCGAGTTCGCGGATCTGCGGCAGGTTGAAGGCCGGATTGCCGGACAGATCGATCAGCACCTCGGTCTGCTTGGCCCAGATCAGGTCCTCGACATCGGTCAGGAACTTGAAGAACGCCTTCGGCTGGCCGCCGCCGCCGCCGGTCAGCAGGCTGGTCGGATCGAAGCCCATCTCCGGCAGGTCGGCGTAGCGGCCACTGGGCCGCAGCGTCGCGACCTGGGGCTTGGCGGCAGCCGGCGCCTTGGCAGGCACGTACTGCACCGATTCGACCGCCACCGGCGCCGCGCCGGCCTCGCCAGGCTTCGGGGCCGGGAGCGGGTCCTGGGCCAGATTCGGGGCCGCGGTGCAGAACAGGGAAGTGACCAGCAGGGGAAGGGCGAGACGCATCGTGGGAGGTCTGGAAACGGCAGTGGTTGGATTGGCGTCCGGCAGTGGCCGTTGGCACCGGCGGTCTGTCGACGTCCGTGCGAAGTTGTCCGCGCCCCCACCGCTGGGGACCGCGACGGGGTCGATCGCCACGACGGCCGCGAGATTCTCCCTTGCACTGCGCCGGATCCGCCGTTCTCATCGGCACTTCCACCTCACTCAGGTGATCCAAAACTCATGAACAAGACCATCACTGCGCTGGCTCTGGCCGCGACCCTCGGCACCACCTCCTGCATCGGCCCGGACAACGCCCACGATTCGGTCGCCTCGTGGAACTCGCGCGTCTCGGAATCGAAGTTCGTCAACGAACTCGTGTTCCTGGGCCTGCACATCGTCCCCGTCTACCAGATCGCGCTGCTCGGCGATCGCCTGATCTTCAACTCGATCGAGTTCTGGGGCGGCGAGAACCCGATCAGCAAGCCCGAGGCCTTCACGCCGCAGGGCGACAAGTGATCCGGTGATCGCAGCGCCCACCTCCGGTGGGCACGCGATCCAGCCGACCGCCCCGCCCTGCGGGGCGGTTTGCGTTTGGGGACCGCTGCGCGCTCCCGAACCGCACCGCAACGACGTTGCCGACCGGCGCGCAACCGGTACATTGCGCCTGGGTACGCGCCCGTAGCTCAGCAGGATAGAGCAGCTGTTTCCTAAACAGCAGGTCGTGCGTTCGAATCGCGCCGGGCGTACCAATCCGCGCCAGCCGACCGCGGCTACTCGCCGAACAGCGAACCCTGGCCCGCCCCCCACTTCGCCAGGTAGGCCTTCATCGCCAACTTCTTCACGGTGTTGGCACTGCTCATGTAGCGGATCACGCCGTACACCGGCCGTTCGGGCGCCCACGGCCGGTCGTAGCGCCCGAACACCCACGAGATGCCGGTGTACGAGTTCGGGTTGCGGCCGTCCAACGCGTAGCGGTTGTTGAGCTCGATCAAGGTCGCGAACGCCTCCGCCGGCGACCGGCTCCACTCGAGCACCTTCTTGCCCCACAGCATGCGCAGGTAGTTCTGCATCGCGCCGGTCTCGCGCAGCTCGCGCTGCGCGGCGTTCCAGACGTGGTCGTGGGTGCGCGACTGTGCCAGCTGTTCGCGGCTGTAGCGATACTCGCGCGGGTCGGCGGCGTGCTTCTGCAGTGTCGCCTTGGCCCATTCCGGCAACGACTCGTAGTCCTCGTGGTCCTGGCGGAACGCGCAGTAGTTGAAACCGAGTTCGCGCCACGTCACCAACTCGTCGAGGAACGCCTCGGCGGTCGCACTCATGCCGTACCAGCCGCGCTGGCCACCCTTGGTGGCGACGATGCGATCGCGCGTCCACCCTTCGCGGCTGGCCAGCGCCGCGAACACCTGGTGCGCCGACAGGTGGCCGAAGTGCAGGTACGGCGACAAGCCGCTGGCCGCGTCGGCGTCCGGCTCGCTGCGCTCCTCGCCGTAGCGCGGCAGGCGCTGCTCGAGGAACGTGCGCAGCTGCTTGCCGGCTGCCACCGGCCCGCCGCGGGCCAGCCCCGGGCCGACCTCGTGGTCGATCGGCAGCGCGGCGAGAGCCGCCGGCTCGGCGCGCAGCAGCTCGGCGCTGGCCGCCGGCCAGCGTCTGGCGACGCCGCGCGGCAGTTCGGCGAGGGGGCCCTTGTACCGGGCGAGCGGATCGCCGACCGGGAAGTCGCCGAGGTGCAGCGGCAGTTCCTGCTGCAGGAACCGGCGCAGGTCGAAGGCGCGGCCGTACACCTTCGCCGCCGCCCGCATCGGCAGCAGCCCGTTGCCGTCGACGGCTTCCAGGCGCACCGGCGACCGCGCGGCCGCGGCGGCCAGCATGCGCGGCAGGAAGAAGCACGGGAAGTCGTCGGTGACGACCGCGACCGCACGCGCCGACAGTGCCTCGAGCAGCCCCTTGCCGGCCCCCGCGGTCGGTTCGACGTAGGGGTGGTAGGCGACCCCCGCGGCGGCGAAGTCGGGCTGGTTGTCGGCCATGCCCTGCAGCACGAACGTGTGCAGCCGGTCGCTGGCCCACTGGTACCCGCAGCGCAGCGCCTCGAGCACCAGCACCGGCTTGCCGACCTCGGCGCCGAGCTCGATCGCCCGCTGCAGCGCGAAGTTGGCGCGGCGCCGCCGCGCGGCGGTCATCCAGTACAGCACGTAGTCGCCGTCCGGCCGCAGCGGACGGTCGGCGGCGAGGCGGATGCGCAGGTCGGGAACGGCGGCGGGTGGCACGAGATGGGCGTTCGTCGGCTGGGGCTGGGTGGATGCAGGCGAGCGGTGCGAGCCGTGGCCTTGAGGCGCCAATCCTGCTACACAAGTGCAGACCTGCCAAGGCATGGCCGTGGAACTGGAGTCTCGGCAACCCGAGGGCCCCAGTGTCCCCTGAACCCCAGTGTCCCGTGAACTCGTCATCTACGCCGACGAATCGGTCTCGCGCGGCGAGCAGTTCTCAAACTTCTATGGCGGCTGCCTCGTCGAATCCACGGAGCTCGCCGGCGTGATCTCCAGGCTGCAGGCGAAGAAGCGTGAGCTGAACCTGCACGGCGAAGTGAAGTGGCAGAAGGTCACCGAGAACTACTGGAGCAAGTACGACGCCTTGATGAGTGCCTTCTTCGACGAGGTGCGGAATGGCCGCGTCAAGGTCCGGATCATGTTCACCCAGAATCGCCGAGACCGTACCGACCTGCCCCAGGCGAAGCTCGCGAATGGGTACTTCAAGCTCTACTACCAGTTCGTCAAGCATGCCTTTGGCCTGCAGTTCGTCCCGCGGACCACGAGACCAACCCGCGTGCGACTGATG
>DAIMFJ010000166.1:5203-10762 GCA_036724695.1 Planctomycetota bacterium | reverse complement strand
CCTACCGGGAGCGCCCGGGGCGGTCGCCGCGCGACTTCACCCCGGCGTCCTTGGCATGCACGTAGGTCGGGTCGCCCTTGCCGAACCCGCGCGCCTCGTCGCGCCGGGCGGCCAGCGCGGCCTTGGGCGGGTTGCTCGGGATCAGGCATTGCGGCCCGTCGCCGATCAGGTCCTTGCGGCCGGCCTCGAGCAGGGCCTTGCGCACGACGAAGTAGTTCTCCGGCTTGAAGAACTGCATCAGCGCGCGTTGCACCTCGCGATCCTTCAGCTTCTTGACCGTCTCGACCGGCTGCATCGTCATCGGATCCAGGCCGGTCCAGTACATGCAGGTCGCGATGTCCATCGGGGCGGGGATGAAGTCCTGCACCTGGCGCGGCTTGTAACCGCGCGCCTTCAGGAACACCGCCAGTTCGATCATCTCGTGCACGCCCGAACCCGGGTGCGACGCGATGAAGTACGGGATCAGGTACTGCTCTTTGCCGGCGCGCTGGCTCGCCGCCGCGAACTTGTCGGCGAACTCGTCGAACGTATTCGTCGCCGGCTTCTTCATCAGGTCGAGCACCTTGGCGCTGGTGTGCTCGGGCGCGACCTTGAGCTGGCCGCCGACGTGGTGCCGGGCCATCTCCTCGAGGTACTCGTCGTCGAAGCGCGCCAGATCCATGCGGATGCCCGACGCGACGCGCACGGTCTTGACACCGGGGGTCTCGCGGACCTTCTTCAGCAGTTCCTTGGTCGGGCCGTGGTCGACGCCGAGCAGCTTGCAGACGGTCGGGTGCACGCACGACAGGCGGCGGCACCTCGCTTCGATCTCGGGGCGCGAACAGCGCATCTGGTACATGTTCGCGGTCGGACCGCCGACGTCGCTGATGTGCCCCTTGAACTCGGGGTCCGCGGCCATCTGCCGCACTTCCTTCAGGATCGAGTCCTGGCTGCGGCTCTGGATCGCGCGGCCCTGGTGCATGGTGATCGAACAGAACGTGCAGCCGCCGAAGCAGCCGCGCATCGTCGTCACCGAGTCCTTGATCATCGTGTGGGCCGGGATCGCCTCGTTGCCGTAGCGCGGATGCGGTTTGCGCGTGTAGGGCAGGTCGTAGATGCGATCCATGCCGCGCTCGTCCAGCGCGAGGGCCGGCGGATTGACGACCAGCAGGCGGTCGCCGTGGCGCTGCAGCAGCCGGCGGCCGTTCTTCGGGTTGGTCTCGTGGTGCAGCAGGCGGGTGGCGGTCGCGAAGGCCACCTTGTCGGCGGTGATCGCCTCGAAGCTCGGCAGTTCGATCGTCTGGTCGTCCGCAGGCGGCATGCCCGGCGTGTCGTGCCACGTGTGGGCGGGCAGCGTCTCCTTGGCGCCGAGCAGGTAGGCGACGCCGCGCAGGTCGCGGCAGTCGGCGATGCTGCGGCCGGCGGCGAGGCGCTTGCAGATCTCGACGATCACGCGCTCGCCCATGCCGAAGCCGACCAGGTCGGCCTTGCTGGTGACGAGGATCGACGGTTTGACGGTCTCCGACCAGTAGTCGAAGTGCGCGACGCGGCGCAGCGAGGCCTCGACGCCGCCGGCGAGCACCGGCACGTCCTTGAACGCCTCGCGGCAACGCTGCGCGTAGACGTTGGTGGCCCGGTCGGGGCGCAGCTCGATGCGACCACCGGGCGAGTAGGCGTCGTCGTTGCGCCGCTTCTTGTTCGCCGTGTAGTGGTTGATCATCGAGTCCATGTTGCCAGCACTGACCGCGAAGCACAGGCGCGGGCGACCGAACTCGCGGAACGCGTCGGCGTTCTGCCACGGCGGCTGCGGCAGGATCGCGACGCGGAAGCCTTCGGCTTCGAGCACGCGGCCGAGCAGGGCGGCGGCGAACGACGGGTGGTCGATGTAGGCGTCACCGCTGACGAAGACGACGTCGACCGCGTCCCAGCCGCGCGCGTGCATCTCGGCGGCGGTGGTGGGCAGGAAACGGTCGGCGGTCGGGGTGCTGCAGGGCGAGGCCATGGGGGGCGGGGAGTGTAGCGGAACCGGGCGGGCGGCGGTGGCGGATCGGGGGCAGGCGGCAAGTGCCTTCGGCGCCGCGGATTGCATGCTCCCGCGTGACTTCGCCCATCGACTCCGATTCGTCGTGCCAGCGTCTTCCCGGTAGTCGGCGAGCACTCGCCCCAGGATCACGAACTCGGATTCGAATCTCTCCGATGGCAACGGTTCGGACGAGAACCGACGGTTGGTTCCGCTTCGAGCGGCGGCCAGGCCGCGCGAAAGCAGCGGGCTCGAGGGGATGCGCCCGGTGATGGCGCTCCGTGCCGAGTCGTGTCGACGTGGTCATGGGGCCTATCGACTTGCTGGCGAAGGCGCCGGCGAGTGAACGATGCCAGCTCGAGTTCCGCGGTTGCCATGGCAACCGCGCCCGTTCGGCCCAGCTGCGTGTTCGGTACGCAGCAGTGTCGAACTGCCGATCGCAGCAATCCGGGTGCGACTGCTGGGCGAGGTTGGCGACATCGCCGTCGAAGGTCACGCGACCGACCGTCAACGCTCGATCATGCGCTCCCAGAATGCCTGCACGCCTTGGATCCCGTGGGCGGCCCAATAGGCACTTGCAGACATGCGCGCGGCCTGCTCGTGGGCCACGGTGGAATCGCCCAGATTCGGCAGGATCGCCACGCTGCGTATTCCGGTTGCGCCGAGGGTGTCGCCGTCGGGGCCGATCGCCACCAGTTGCGCATGGACCCAGGTTTGTGTCGAAGGCTGGATCTCTGGCAATGGAACAGCCACCGACAGCGCATAGGTCCGACGATCTCCGCGAAGCGGCTTCTCGACGCTGAGAGCTCGATCCGGAACCAGCCAGGTGCGGTTTCCGCGTACGACTACCGTTGGGGCCGCGTTGGTCGAAACCGCCAGGAGCGCAACCTTGAACACATGGCTGGGAACCGGACGCTCGGCAAACTCCAGGGTTGTGCGGAAGGCTGTGGCGCCTCGCTCGGTCCGAACCCCGGACTCGAGAATCCGGATTTCCTGGAATCCAACACCCTCGGAATGCCACGCAGTGCCGGCGATCGCAGCTGGATGGAACCATGCTCCGGTCACCGAGTTCGTGCGGAGCCGATAGCGCTTGTCGGCTCGCAGCGACTGACTCAGAGGCTCTGGCAGCTGCCCCTGCCCCGAGGTATGCTCCTGAGCGACGAGCAGTGCGGGTTCGGCGGCCTCCTCTTCGAGGAAGATCGGGCCTGCGGAAGTACTGTGGAATACAATGCTTCCGCCGATGCGTGCAGGCTTCTGCACCACCAGTGACTCGGTGGGCGGCTGCGTATCTCGTTCATAGCGCCATGCTCCCGATGGCTGTCGCACGAAGGCGGACACGAATGCCGGGTGCTGATAGACATGAATGCGGTCTGCGCCGGCGACTTCGAGGTATGCCAAATCGGCGACCTTGCGGAGGCTCTCGGAGGCGCGGCCCACGTACTCGAACTCCCCCCAGGTCGGGAGGTCCTCGACCTCGGAGCACGGAGCCGTCACGACAAGTCCATCGCGCAAGAGCATGGCAACTCGCCCTTGGTTGCACGACATCTTGGCCACCGGGCTCACGTGCGTCGGGACTCCGTTGGCGGAGGCGATCCATGTGCCTTCCCGTCGGACGATGGCGCGGTAGTCAAGGCAGCCGTCGGGAAACACGCCGGCGACCAGCAGGCTGTCCTGCATCCTTGCCGCGGCAGTGATCACTATGTAGGGCAACTCGACAGTGCTGGCGACCTCGCGGTCGCTGATGCGGAGTTCCGAACGTCCCTCGGTCAGGCTCGCGGCCCTCACGAACAGTCCATGGCCCAGCGCGATGGGGCGCATCTGTCGTTCGACTGCCGTGCGACCCGTTTCCTGGGCTTTCAGTGGAAGAGCGCCCACCAGTAGGGCAAAGGTCCCGGGGAACAGCCAAGAACCACGGCGAAACTTGGTCATCGGCAAGAAGCTTTTGAATCTCGAGTGGGTCGCCCGCGAGTTCGGGCACCTCTTGCCAGTCTACGTTGGCCGGTGCCAGTTGGGGAGGGGGCGGCAGCCACGCCGGTTCCGTGCCGCCGACGTCATCTTGTTGTTTGTCCGCGCCGTGCACCTCCTTCGCAGTTGCTTCGGCGGAACGGAGGCTCGCCCGGATCCGGCGGACATCCTCAACGCTTGGCCTTGCCCGCCTCAGCCCGGTACTCGGCGAGCACTTGACCCAGGATCGCGATGTCGGACTCGAACGTCTCCGGCGGCAGCGGTCCGAACGAGAACCGGAAGTACGAATCGTACGGCGAGCGGTAGCCCGGATCCTTGTCGTGCGGACGCGCCATGTCGCAGTCGAAGCCCTTCAGGATCGCCGCGCCGTGCTTGAAGAGCCGGCGGTTGAGTTCGTCGGCGTTGAGGCCTTCGGGCAATTCGAGCCAATGGTAGAAACCGCCGTCGCCGGTGTGCACCTGCAGGCCCAGCTGCGAAAACGCCTCGCCGTAGCGGTTGCGCTGCATGCCGTAGTGGTTCGCAATCGCGTCGCGGGCCTGCGCCACGCGGTTGGGTTCGAGCAGTTTGGCGGCGTACAGCTGGGACGGGTGGCTGACGCCGCCCATGCCGAAGCTCGAGAAGTTGCTCAGCGTCTCGATGTTCTTCTTGCTGGCGACGATCCAGCCGATGCGGATGCCCGGGCTCTGCAAGCCCTTGGTGCAAGCCCCGGCCAGGAACACGTTGCTGTCGTCGAGGTCCTTGACGTACTGGATGCCGCTGACGCCCTTGCTGGCGTGGAACATCTCGTACGCTTCGTCGAGCAGGATGCCGTTGCCCGGCTGTTCGGCCAGCGCCATCAGTTCGGCCAGTTCGGCGCCGCTGCGGGTGTGGCCAGTCGGGTTGCCGGGGTTGGAGATCACCGGCAGGAGGTGGGTCTTGGCGTTGAGGCCGGTGCGGTCGAAGTAGGCGGCGTTCGGCGGGTGGAAGCCGTTCGCCTTGGTGAACGGCACGACCCGCCAGCTGGTCTGGGTCTGCGTCAGGATGTCGAGGTAGGCCGGCCATTCGACGTTGCCGATGCGCACCTCGACGTGCTTCTTCAGGAACGCGAGCACCGTGTAGATGCCCGGTCGGCCGCCGGCGAACACCATCACGTTCTCGGGGGTGATGCGCGAGCCGTAGAACGTGTTGTAGTGGGTGGCGATCGCCTCGCGCAGCAGCGGGTGGCCCCAGGCTTTGGGGTAGAGGCGGTCGTCCGCGCTCACGTCGATGCTGCTCGGCAGGTCGGGGCCGCCGGCGAGTCGGGTGGTGAGCGGGAAGCCTTGGGACCACGGGTGGGTGCCGGGCGTGCCCATGAACTGGCCGAAGCTGTCGCGGAACGCGTAGAGCGTTTCGTAGATGCCCATCGGTGGGCAGTTGTCGGAGAGGAACGAGGCGCGGTTCATGGGGGCGGCGGGGCGAGGAGAGGTGGGGAGGGCCCGAACGGTGAGTCGACGATCGCCGCGGGGTGCGTTCGGGTCAACGTGAGTTCGCCGCGATCCGGCCGCGGGGAGGGCGGGGGGTGGCTGCAAGTGGGGTTCGGGGTGACGTTCCGAAGTGGTGGAGGGAAAGGATGTTGC